>NZ_JBALSN010000024.1:0-16679 GCF_036966985.1 Neobacillus drentensis
CCGTTGAGGTGGCCCAACTCTTTCAAATCTCAAAACATACAGTTTATGAGCTAATTAAGAGAGGTGAACTCCAGGCATTCAAGATTGGCAACAAAATGAGAATTGAACACGCAGAGCTGGAACGATTTAAAAACAATACAAAAGCTCCTGCTAAAAAAAATCCAACAGAACCAGCTGGGACGACCAGTAATCCGGCCCCCTCAATCCGATTATCTGGCAGTCACGATTTTCTCGTCGAACATTTCGCGAAACAAGCAGCTACTGCCTTAAACTTGCAAATTCAGCCATCATACATAGGCAGCCTCGAAGGGTTAATGGTGTTATACCGGGGTCAATGTGATATTGCTGCGATTCATCTTTTGGATCCAAACTCACAAGAATATAACTTACCTTTTATCCATCAACTGTTTGTATATGAATCCATTCTGGTGCTTAGATTGGCAGCAAGACAGCAAGGCTTTATTGTCGCGAATGGCAATCCGAAAAACATTCAGGATTTTTCTGACTTAACGAGAAGCGGTGTTCAATTTGTAAACCGCCAAAAAGGGGCCGGAACACGGTTCTTACTAGATTCAAAGCTTTCTAGTTATGGAATTGATCCTAGTAAAATCAACGGCTATGGTACGGAAGAATGGAACCATTTATCTGCCGGTTCTTATATAAGCAGGGGCATGGCAGATGTAGCCTTTGGAATTCAGTCTGCCGCCAGTCATTTAGGACTTGACTTCATCCCCGTCGCTAAAGAAAATTTTGATTTGGTTTTCCGCTTTACCGCTGAAAATAAACAAAGCTTAACAGGCCTTATTCAGTTTTTACAATCTGCTAGCTTCAAAGATAGTTTAACCAATCTAGAAGGATACGATATTTCTGAATTAGGTAAAATCACCTATCAAACTAGTCAAACGGAGGAAACAACCACATGTTAAAAAATCGTTATCTTGCTTGCTTATTCGCGATGATGCTATTAGTTTTAGCAGCCTGCGGAAATGCTGACTCAAAAGATTCAGCAGAAAAAGTTAAAAAAGAAGAACCTAAAGCAGCACCAACCGAAATGATTCTAGCAACAACTACAAGTACACAGGACAGCGGCTTACTTGACGAAATCATTCCTATGTTCGAAAAAGAAAATAACGTAAAAGTTAAAACGATTGCCGTAGGGACAGGACAAGCATTAGAAATGGGGACAAAAGGGGAAGCAGATGCCCTTCTAGTTCATGCTCCAGCAGCGGAAAAAGCAGTGGTCGATGCAGGCGATGCGATTAACTATAAACGCGTCATGTACAATGATTTTATTTTAGTAGGACCAAAGGAAAATCCAGCTGGCGTTAGCGGTGATGACATTAACGCGGCTTTCAAAAAATTAGCTGAAGCTAAAGCTACATTTGTTTCTCGCGGTGATGACTCTGGTACACACAAGAAAGAACTAGGGATTTGGGATGCAAATGCCATTAAACCTGCAGGCGAATGGTATGTGTCAACAGGACAAGGGATGGGTCAAACATTACAGGTGGCTGCAGAGAAAAAAGGCTATGTCTTAACTGATCGTGCTACATGGCTTGCCCAAGAGAAAAATTTAGACACCCTTCAAATCGTCGTTGAAGGCGGCAAGGATTTAATGAACATCTATCATGTAATGCAAGTAAATCCTGAAAAACACGACAAAATTAATAGCAAAGATGCTGAAAAATTTGTAGAATTTATGGTAGATGCGAAAACCCAAGATGTAATTGAAGCTTTCGGTAAGAAAGAATTTGGCCAATCCTTATTCAAAAAATATACAGAGTAGTTGACTGGGAGGCACTTTTTCAAGGGTCCTTCTGTTTATGCAGCTAAAGAAAATCCTGGAGGCACTGAGATGGAACTCATTGATGGACTAAAAAAAGCGATAGACATGATCCTTTCTGGTGATCCCGAAGTATTGGCGATCACTTGGCTGACGCTAAAAGTTTGTCTATTTTCCATTCTGATTAGTACCCTGATCGGATTGCCTCTAGGTATTTTTCTTGGATTAACTAGATTCAGAGGGCGAAGAGTTCTATTGCTGTTCATCAATATTGGATTAGGGCTGCCACCCGTCGTTGCCGGCCTTTGGATTACGATGCTGTTGTGGCGCTCAGGCCCATTAGGCGACCTCACCCTGCTCTATTCACCTACAGCGATTGTTATGGCTCAGGTGCTCGTCAGCTTGCCCATCGTCACAAGCTTGACCTGTTCCGCTTTTCAACAAATCAGTGAAAAAATGCTGCTCCAGATTAAAGCACTTGGCGCTACAAAGCTGCAAACCCTAATGATTCTCATCAAACAATTAAAAATCGCGATATTGGCGGCAGTTATGGCCGGCTTTGGCCGGGTCATTGCTGAGGTTGGTGCGGCGATGATGGTCGGTGGGAATATTCAAGGTGACACCCGCATTTTAACGACAACGATTGTGATGGAGGTTTCAAAAGGAAACTTCGATATCGCCTTAGCACTATCGTTTATTTTATTGTCGGTTGCCCTCTTGATTACAGCAGCATTAACCTACTTACAGCAAAGGAAGCGAATATCATGAGCCCATTACTAGAGTTGAAAAGTATTACTTATCAAGCGCAAAGTAAAACGATTCTTGATATTCCTAAGTTCCAGATTGGGACGAGAGAATTCCTTGGCATCATGGGACCAAATGGCGCTGGGAAAAGTACGCTGCTTAAATTGCTAGCCTTTCTAGATCAACAAACAAGTGGCGACATTCTCTACCGTGGACAAGCGGTTCCGAAGGGAAATGCTCCGCTAGAATTACGGAGGAAATTCTCGATTGCCCTTCAGCAATCCTTACTATTAGACGGAACTGTTTTTCATAACATCGCAATTGGTTTAACCCTACGGAAGGTACCTAAATCGATCATTAAAGAAAAAGTGGAACAATGGATGGACTTGTTTGGGGTTAGTCATCTTGCGAAAAAAAATGCCCTCTATTTATCAGGCGGTGAAGCACAACGGGTCAACCTAGCACGTGCAATGATTGTAGAACCGGAAATTCTGTTTCTGGATGAACCTTTTTCTGCATTAGACTTTCCAACGAAAATAAAATTGATGGAGGATTTTAAGGGAATTATCGAAGCTGCACAAACCACCGCAGTGTTTGTCAGCCATGATTTGATGGAGATTAACTATCTTACCAACCGGTTGGCGATTATTGTTAATGGGGAAGTAAAGCAAGTAGGACCAACCCAGCGTGTTTTAGAACAACCGAATTCCTCCACTGCTCCCTTTCTAAACGAATGGAAAAAGTTTTACCCTGTTGCCCGTTAATAAGAGTGGGAAATCCACAAAAGGCCCCTGCATGATGCAGAGGCCTTTTATGGTATGTGCTAATCTTCTTGCGGAAACCACAAGGTAACGCTCGTTCCCTTATTCAACCTGCTTTTTACTTTAATGACTCCTTTATGCGCATCCATTAAAGCTTTGACAATCGAGAGCCCGATCCCTACCCCTCCGGTTTTACGATCACGTGATTTATCACCACGATAGAAACGTTCGAAGATATGCGGAATATCATCTTCTGCCATTCCTGAACCTTCATCTTGGATACTGAAGCCGACATAGCCGTCCATTTCCGTTTTTACTGAAAGGGTGACATTTTTTCCTTCCGGTGTATACTTTAGGGCATTATTAAGAATGTTAGATAAGATTTGCATTAAGCGATCCTTGTCAGCTTCAAATAATTCGTCCTCGGCAGGTTCGATTATTTGAAGGTGGACGCCCTTTTCTTTAAACAAGGGCAAGAACATCTCATATAAAGCCGCCAGCACACTTCCTGCATCTAATTCAATTTTCTCTAGCCTCATCTGCGGATTTTCAGCTGCAAGCAGTTTTTCTAATTCATTCACCAGCCTAACTAAGCGCATTAATTCTTCATGTGTGGTCTGCAACCGCTGCGGTGTCGGCTCCCATATCCCGTCCTGAAATGCCTCGATTTGACTTCTCAAGGTCGCAAGCGGTGTACGGAGTTCATGGGCCAAATCACCGGTAAAATGCTTTCTTAGGTTTTCTTCCTTTGCTAACGACACCGCCAGATTATTAAAGGAGATGGCAATATCCTTTACCTCGGTTGGCAATCCCGATAATGGAATCCGAATATCAAGATTATGATGCTGCAGTTCATTTGCCGCAAACGATAACTTTTGTAACCCTGAGGTGAGCTTTTTTGAAAACAGCATACTAAAAACAATCGCCAACACAATCGTCAAGCAAACGGCTGCATAAATGTATAATTGAATCGTTTGGATAAACGTATTTTCATCATCAATTAAGCCCTTCGGATAGATAGCGACAAGTTTTCCAATGACCTGATTATCTACCCTCAGCGTATAGCTCTTAGAATGCCACTCTTCCCCATTTGGAGTAGGTTCTGTTAACCCGAAGCTGTTGAGCATGCCTCGGATGTTGGATGAATCCATTTGCAATTGGCCTAAGCGGTCATACAGTTGGAAATAGAGCTGCTCGGTCATAGCATGTTCGTGCAAGAGGCCAAATACCGGATCACTCGTGAAGTGCCCATTTTTTTTATAATCCTTTTCAATTTCCGTAATAATTCGGTCAATCTTTTTTTCCCGATTTCGATCCAAGTAGCTGTTAAAACTTTCCTCAAATCCATATTGGATAAAAAAGCTAACAATGATGATCGCAATCATCGAGATAAGCAGTAAGTAAAAAAGTATCTTAGACCGGAGCGTTTGCAGCATCTAATACCCCTCCAAATTTGTAGCCCATTCCGAAAACGGTCACGATAAAATCTGGCTGTCGTGAATCCCGTTCGATTTTCTTCCGGAGGTTTTTGATATGGGTATCAACACTGCGTTCATAACCTTCATAATACATGCCTTCATCCTGTATCTTTTCGAGCAAATCCATCCGGCTATATACCCGGCCAGGATTCACTGCCATATTGGTTAATAGTTTGTATTCGATTGGTGTTAATGTTATGGAGGCTCCGTTTGCGGTCACCTCTTTTTTAATTAAGTGGATGGCCAGCTTTTTGCCATTGAATTCAAGTCGTTCCACTTTCTCTGTCTTTTTTACACGTCTTAAAATCGCTTGTACGCGTACGACGACTTCGCGCGGGCTAAATGGTTTAGTTAAATAATCATCGGCCCCCATTACAATTCCGTTGATCCTGTCATCCTCTGCTGATTTGGCCGTCAACATGAGAATGGGCACATCTGACTCTTTTCGCACGAGGCGGCAAACTTCTTCACCAGAAATGTCCGGCAGCATTAAATCTAATATAATTAAGTCGGGGTTTACTGTTTTTACTTTTTTCAACGCATCAATTCCATTATCGGCGCTATGAATTTCATAGCCTTCTCTTATTAAATAGGCTTCAAGAACTTCTATGATTCTACGTTCATCGTCTACTAATAATATTCTCACTTTTACCACTCCCCACACATTAAATATATCATTTCGAGTCTGTGATGTTTGTAACTTCACAAATTCACCACAAGTTCTTCATAACATCTTCAATTTTTCACGCTAAGATAGGGGTGTAGTTAGGAAGAGGCGATCACTAGAAGGACTCCCAAGTTTGTAGTGATCCCCTCTTTGATGAAGGGCATGGTCCAAAGCCAGCTTACTCATCCCAAATTTAACCTCTCTTTTCATATAGTTCGGGCGTCCCAACGGTGGGGCGCCTCCTTTTTTTATTCGGTATGTTAATTCTAATGGTAGATTTCATTTTTCAATTGGGAGCTCTTATTCTTATCGACCCGTGCAGTGATTTATAAGAGTGAAACGGGCTTTATAAACCGCTCTTATTGACCTCTCCATTGTTTTTTAGTGGAAACGGGATTATTACAAGCTCTATTTTAAGAAATTAGAAACAATATGAAGCTCTTATCCGGCGAACGATATAGTATGCTAGAAGAGAGAGGTGTCGAACACATGAATAAAATATCAATCAAGATTGGCGTTCTTTTTTTTCTAGCGATTTTTATACTAGAAGGCATTTCAATGATTTTTTTGCATAATAATATCATTCATTCCCGGGTGCACGAAGAGCTAACTTCTCTCCAGACACGTGGAAATAATCACCGTGAAATCCTTGAGGCTTCTTTTCATGATGAAACAATCCGTCACATTGCCATGATGGAGGCGAGGACGGATACTCAGGTGATTTTAACCAAACCGGATGGAACCATTTATATGTCTTCCAATCGAGTGACAGATGCTATGAAAAAGATTATGAGTACTAAGCAAAAACAAGTTCCGCACGCGGGATTAATTTTAGAAAATGATTGGAAACATGCGGCCTATATCGCCTCGATCAGTCCAGTAATGGTTGACAATACGATTACCGGATATGTCTATATGTTTCAAAACACCAAAAAAATCAAAGAATTGATTTCCGGTTTAAATCAGCATTTCATGATTGCTGGATTGCTTTCCCTTATGTTCATGATTATCATCATTTTCACTTTGACAAGGTATGTCACCCACCCGCTGATTCAAATGAGTGAAGCCACCAAACGAATCAGCAAGGGCGATTTTTCCGTGTCTCTACCGAAGAGTGGTAAGGACGAAATCGGTGAACTTGGGGAATCGATTAAGGTGTTAGCAAGCGATTTAGAAATATTAAAAAATGAACGGAATGAATTTCTCGCCAGCATCTCGCATGAACTCCGCACACCGCTAACCTATATTAAGGGATATGCGGACATTGCCCGCCGGCCAGAAACGATTGATGAGGACAGAGATAAATATTTAGGAATAATAGTTGAGGAAACTGGCAAGTTATCGAAATTAGTGAAAGAATTATTTCATCTCGCAAAAATGGATGAAAATTCTTTTTCGATTGAGAAGGAAGAGGTTCTTTTACGTCCTTATCTTCAGAGCATCCTTGAAAAGGTAACTCCTGCTCTTAAAGAACATGATATGGAGCTCGTGCTGGAATGCTCAGATTCTCTTTATCTGTCTCTTGATCCCGTTCGATTTGAGCAGGTTATTTTCAATCTCGTCGATAATGCTCGTAAATATTCTGAACCGCATACCACTATTCGTGTTGAGGTCAGCAACAGCAGCGGAAAGGTTCATATTAAAATTCAGGATGAAGGAAAAGGCATCCCATCGAAGGATTTGCCGCGTATTTTTGACCGCTTCTATCGCGTAGATAAATCTAGAACCCGTGCTCTTGGCGGAACAGGACTGGGACTTTCGATTGTTAAACAACTAGTTGAGGCACATGGAGGTACGATTAAGGTAACGAGCAACCCGAATATCGGGACTGAATTTGAGATTAGTTTATAATAGAAGAAAGACACCAGGCATACCTGGTGTCTTTCTTACTCATTATTTATGAATCCAAACTGCACCAGCAGAGTTGTCTTTTGCTTCGCCGATGACTTGGAACTTAATTGGGTACTGTGCTGGAACTTTAACACCAGCATCAGGAATAATTGTGTTAATGTAAGACTTGGTTGAATCAAATGTCGTTACGCCTGGAAGTCCTTTGTAATCATAGATTCCACGAGTTGGAGAATCGATATACCATGCAGGTGACTTGTCTAATGAAAACGCTGCATCTGCAACCTGATATCTTACACTTTGATTAATAGATGGTTTGCCAGCTAATGTACCGATGATTGCCTCAGGATGTGAATCCACTACACTTAGGAATCCTTCACCAGGGTGAACACCAGTCCAGTTATCTGTAAACGTATCATCACCATACCAAACTACTAAACCAGTATTATATTTTACTCCACGAGAGAATTGCAGTGCTGTATCAGAACCAGCATAGTTTCTCCACTCTAAATAGTAGTAATGTGGTTTATTGATAAAACCGTCGGATACTTCGAAACCATCTAATGTTACTTTCGAAGTTCCTTCTGCATCGTCAGAGAATGTAATGCTGCCATCAACTTTTAATTGAAGGTTATCAAGAGCGAATCCGTTTGGAGCAAGCCCGCCGTCTGTAACATATTCAAACACTAATTTTACTTTTTTACCTGCAAATTGGCTTAAGTCAAGAGATTTGTCTAGCCATTCGCCTTTAGATGTATCTAAACCGCCTGCAGTGTCTTCATCACCAATGAGATCAAGTTCTACACTCTTGCCATCTTCAGTTACTGCATTTACAGTTAGGTAATCATAGTCAGTTTCGACTTCGTACCACTGCTTGTAATCGAATGTTGCAGATGTAGCACCTGTTAAATCAAACACTGGAGTTTCCAGTACTGTATCAAGATTATCCCCTTTTGTACTGTAATAGTACTTGGCACCAAACTCAGGAGTAATACCTGGAACCTTTTTGTTAGGAAGGTTTACTTTTACAATACCAGGATTCTTAGATTTTGTAACACTCTGATCGATAACAGCTGCAAGACCATTTTTATCGATATCTTCATAGTTTACTTCAGTTATATTAGCCCAATTTCCGCCAATTGTTTTTTGATAGAATTCTTTAACTTGTGGTGAAAAGCTTGGTGGCTGGGTACCGGCGATGTTACCGCTCCAGCTTCCGCCGCTCATGATCGACCATTGTTCAACAGTATCACCATGACCAGTATATTGAGTGTCATATTCATCAGGAGCACCTAAGTCATGACCAAATTCGTGAGCGAATACGCCGACTGCTCCATCTTCTGGCTCGATTGTGTAGTCGTAGGCAGCCATTTTACCGCCCCAGTAATTTACTGATGCAGTTGTATTGGCAACTGGATAGACACCATTTAATGTCCAGCGGTGTGACCAGATTGCGTTATCGCCTAATTCTCCGCCGCCAGCTTCTTGTCCAACACCTGCGTGAAGAACCATCAAGTGGTCAACCAAGCCGTCTGGCTCGTTTTGATTGCCATCGCCATCCATATCATATAAATCAAATTTATCATAATCTGCTAAATTGATTCCTTTCGCAACAGCTGCATTCAGTGCATCCTTTACAAGACCACGTGGCCCTTTTGTTCCAGCTGCATTATCATGTCCGCTGCCGCTATCTGAACCGTAATCTTTTGCATTCCCTGGTACTGTCAGCCAATCAGATACAGTTCCATCCACTGTGTAGCTTCCACCAGACTGCTCTTCATAATATTGTTTAAAGGTTTTAATTTTATCACCATTGAATAGGGTGAAATCCTCGTCACCAAACAACATCTTTTCGTAATGTTCTTTGTTGAAATCATCTGCATACATATATCCTGGTTCTTGCTCGATATTGTTGTGCTTAAAGTCAGCATACTCTACTAGTAGTACCAATACTTCATCTGTACGAACATCGCCGTTATAACCAGCCTGTTTAGAAGAATCTACTTTTACAGCTCCGGTTGGTTTACCCTTTTTAAAGTTTTCGTGACCTTTTGCAAGCTGCATAGCAAGCTTGTCCTTTTGCTTTGTCACAAAGTCCTTTGCTTTTTGGTCAAATGCTTTTTGTTCTTTGGTTAGGGCTTTATCAGTTTTACCTGGCTTTTCACCCTGCTTTTTCTTTATGTAGGCTTTTGCTGCTTTTGTAATTTCATCTTTAGTTGCATTCTTCGCAATAAGTCCTCTTTTTTGCAAAGCAGCACCTAGTCGATCGATATCAACAATATTTAGATCGAGTGGAGCTGATGCAACTGTTGTTGCTGCAGATGCCGGTTTTGGAGCAACCGTGCTTCCAGCGAATGCGCCTGCGAACATGGTAGTAGCTACCATTGTACTAGCAGCGAGGCTGGATAAGACCTTTAAAGTGGTTTTTTTCTTCAAATCTTAAACCCCCTATTTTATATAGTTACATCGTTCTCCTTAAGAGCGATGCTTTGCTAGTTTATCAAATTAGCGCGAAAATTGTAAATAGTATTAATTTAGTGAAAAATACTTATATCAGACACTGCATTATACCCAATAAATTTAAAAACGGGATTTTTAACAGGAATATAAACCCGGAAAAATAGTTATTATATATGCCTTTCGTCCTTAATTTTCACGTTGTTCGAAAAACTCTACAGAAAATAAAAGTTTCGTCAATCGAAATTTAAGTAAATAGATCTATCGAAAACTAGTGATACATTTAACCGGACAAATATCCTATAAAATAAACAAATTATTGCAAAAAAACCTTATCAAATGATGATAAGGTTTTTTTGCAATGATTATTCAGCTTTATTCTTAACTTCTTTCGTTAGTTCTTCAATGCTTTTTCTAACATTTCCTTTTCCTGAGTAGTTCTCAATCAGTTCTTTTACATCAATTCCGCTTGAGGCTTTTAGTGATTCTTGCAGACTCGCCATCAAGTTCGTTGCATAAGCAGTAATTTTGTTAGCCCCGCCATTGGCATCAGATCCGCCCGTATCGACAACGGTAATTTTATCAATATTAGACAGAGGGCTTGCTACTTGCTTTGCATATTCTGGGAGCATTTTGATAATCATGTCTAGAATTGCGGCCTGGCCGAATTGCTCGAAAGCCTCAGCTATTTTTTCTTTTGCTTCTGCTTCAGCTAAACCTTTGAGGCGAATAATTTCTGCTTCGGTCGCCCCTTGTGCCTTTTCCGCTTCTGCTTTGGCTAAACCATCCAAGCGAATTCGTTCAGCTTCTGCTTTTGCCATCGCTTCGATTCGATATTTATTGGCCTCAGCTGCAGCAATTTCCTTAGCTTTATTTGCAGC
Organism: Neobacillus drentensis; assembly: GCF_036966985.1. GTDB lineage: Bacteria > Bacillota > Bacilli > Bacillales > Cytobacillaceae > Neobacillus > Neobacillus drentensis_E. Next base: position 10,620 of record NZ_JBALSN010000024.1, read on the forward strand.
GGCCGATTGTTCGACCGAGTAACGGTCAGCGTCCGCCTTTTTCTTCACTTCCGAGTCATATTGGCGTTCGCGGCGTTGAATTTCTTTTTCTTCTAATTCAATTTGTTTTTGTCTTTCAATAATTTTAATTTGCATTTCTTGTTCCATGACATCTTGTTTGGACCTAGCTGTTTCCAAATCGTATGCTTGGTCAGCGCGTGCTCTGGCAATATCTTGTTCCCGTCTAAACTCAGCCACTTTTAACTGATTGACTTTTTCCGCTTCGGCAATTTCAGTGGCCCGCTCTAATTCATTGCGTTTGGCTTCTTTGGCAGCCTCTGCTTTTTTAATACGAGTTTCTTTTTCTGCTTCAGCTGTTGCGATATCGGCGTCTCTTTTCACTTGAGCGATCCTCGGTTTACCTAGTGAATCCAGGTAACCATTTTTATCCCGGACGTCTTTAATTGTAAATGACACAATGACCAAGCCCATTTTGGCAAGATCCTGTGAGGCAACCCTTTGGACCTCTTGTGAGAATTTATCACGGTTTTTATATATTTCTTCCACGGTCATCGAGCCAAGGATCGAACGTAGATGTCCTTCTAGAACTTCTCTTGCTTCATTCTCACGGTCTTCCTTTGGTTTTCCTAGGAACTGTTCGGCGGCCGTCGCAATTTCACTAATCGAACCGCCGATTTTAATAATCGCTACCCCATCGGCCATAACCGGCACACCCTGCTCGGTATACACCTCAGGAGTCGTTACTTCCAGTTTACTAGATAGTAAACTTAGCGGTTTTGCCTGTTGGAAAACTGGCAAAATAAACGTACCGCCGCCGCGGATAATTTTCACTTTATTCCCAGACTCATCAACGTGGACATTTCCATTGCCAAGGAAGCTGCCTGTCACGATCAAGGCCTCATCCGGTCCTGCCGTTCTGTATTTTGTGATAAAAACGCCAAATAAAGCTAATAGAATAAGTGCAACGATTCCAATGATTACCCAAATAATATTGAATTCCATCTCTTAAAACCCCCTATAAAAAACTTTCTAGTTGATGATGAACCGTCACTTGCAGGACGCCATTTTCTACCTGCACAATCAGTACTTTTGTGCCACTCTCGATCAGGTCACCATCAAAGCTTGATGCTGGCTTCGCTATTCTGCCACTGGTACTGTCAATCATCACTTCGCCAAAGCCGTCAACAGGAATTGTCGTGATGACCGTCCCAACTCGGCCCCGCAAGTCTGATTCTTTATAGACAAGCGATTCCTCGGCAGACGAGAGCGGGATGAGCACAAAGACATTTAGTAACGTCACAACAATGAAGGCTATCACGGCGGATATGCCTAAAATCAGTAAATAGTGAAGAGATGAGAGCCGTTCAAACAGATAACCGCTTGCTGACAGAATGGTCATGAAAGCAAAGATTAAGACAGGATTTAGAAAATCAAGTCCATCTCCCGCCCCATGAAAATGAAAAACATCGGCAAACAAAACATATAAAACTGTGACAACTCCCGAGATAATTAACCCATATAAATAAATCGTTTCTAAAGGAATGCTGAAGGGTTCCATGTGCATCCATCCTTCTTATTCATTTGAATTCTAATTATACGTAACACCACTCCTCATCCATATGCATCCATCCCTTCCTATGTATCTACCATTAATACGGTTAAAAAAATGGAAAAGTTTCACTTTTTTCTAAAAATTTACCTGTTCATTCAATATTTCGATAATGCTTATCGAATTCCTGCCTAGTTAAAAAGGACATTCTATGAACGTTTCTTCTCAACAAAATAAAAAAGTGCCATAGCATTTAGCTACAACACCTTATTGAATCATATTCAAGAACTTCCTCGTTCGTTCTTCTTTTGGATTAGTAAAGATTTCTTCTGGCTTGTTCCTCTCGACAATCACACCTTGATCCATAAAAATAACTTCATCCGCCGCTTCACGGGCAAAGCGCATTTCATGGGTCACCACAATCATCGTCATTCCTTCCCTAGCCAGGTCTTTCATGACTTTTAACACCTCACCGACAAGTTCGGGGTCAAGTGCAGAAGTAGGCTCATCAAAGAGCATCACTTCCGGTTCCATAGCAAGTGCCCGGGCAATACCCACACGTTGCTGTTGACCGCCGGAAAGTTGCGCGGGAAAGTAATCCTGCTTATCACCTAGTCCAACCTTTTCAAGGAGTGCCTGGGCTTTTTTCCGTGCATCCTCTTTACTCTCCCCTTTGACAATGATTGGCCCTTCCATAACGTTTTGAAGAGCAGTTTTGTGTGGGAACAGATTATAGCTTTGAAAAACCATTCCTGTTAAGCGCCGGAACGAGGCGATTTGTTTTTTCGGTACATTTTTCGAAAAGTCCAAGCTTTGTCCCTCTATGGAAATGACTCCTTGATTCGGAGTTTCGAGTACATTCAAACAACGCAGCATCGTGGTCTTACCTGAGCCGGATGGACCGATGACAACAACCACTTTTCCTTTTTCAACGAGAAGGTCAATTCCTTTTAAGACCTCTAATTGACCAAATTGCTTATGTAATCCTTTAATTGAAATCATCATAAAACTCCTTCATTAAGATGTGTACCGGTCCATTCTCTTTTCCAAGGATCCTTGCAAGATCGAAAGGAAAAAGCAAATAACCCAATAAATTAGCGCTGCTTCTACATATACCAATAAAAATTCATAGGTGGTTGAAGCAATTTCTTGGGCCCGGCGAAACATCTCTGTTACAAGGACAACTGATGCTAGAGAAGTATCTTTTACAAGACTAATAAAAGAATTCGATAATGGCGGTATGGATACCCTTGTTGCCTGTGGCAAGATGATTCTTTTCAATGCCTGGGTGTAGGTCATTCCGATCGAATAAGCTGCCTCCCATTGTCCCTTCGGAATGGAGATAATTGCAGCCCGAATAATTTCTGAAGCATAGGCCCCAACGCTTAGGGAAAAACCAATGACTGCGGAAATAAAGGGATCCAAGGTAACTCCTATATTAGGAAGTCCATAAAAAATAATGAATAACTGAACAAGTAATGGTGTGCCGCGAATGGCTGAAACATATACCCTGGCAATTCCTTGAAATAGTTTTACTTGAGAAATTCGGGCAAGCGCGGTTAGCACAGCCAAAATGATCCCAATAATAAATGAAATGATGGTTAATGGAATGGTATTCATAACAGCACCCTCCAGCAGCGGCTGGAGGGAAGTCTTCGCAATCTCAATTAACCTGTCCATTCTTTCTGGGTCAGCAAAAATACTATTTAAGTACATCTTCACCAAACCATTTCTCAGAGATTTTTTTGTAGGTGCCATCGTCAACTATTTCTTTTAGCGCCTTGTTGACTTCGTCTACGAGTGTATCGCTTTTCTTTCTAAACATGAACCCGCTTGAAGAAGCATCATTAGCAGTTGCCACAACCTTGATTGGTGCATCCGGTTTTTGCTTTTTATAGTCTAAAAATGAAAGCTTATCGTTAATCGTCACATCCACACGTTTTTGAGCAAGGAGCTCGACTGCTTGCTGGAAACCATCCACTCCAACTAGTTTAGCACCATATTTCTTGGCCATATCCGCGTAGTTACTTGTCAACGATTGAGCTGCATTTAATCCTTTAATATCTTCAAATGATTTCACCTTATCGTTATCCTTATGAGCAATCAAGACACCCGCAGACGTAATATATGGATCAGAGAAATCATACTTTTCCTGACGGTCAGGACGAATTCCAACTTCGTTAGCAATCATATCAAAGCGCTTTGCATCTAATCCGGCAAACATCGCATCCCACTGTGTTTCTTTAAATTCAGGTTTTACCCCAATGCGTTTAGCTACCTCTGTCGCAAGTTCCACATCAAATCCAGTTAGATTGCCACTTGGATCATGGTAAGTGAATGGCGGGTATGTACCTTCTGTACCAATTAACAATGTTCCATCATCTTTTACCTTTTTCAATAAATCATTATCTGCCTTTTCAGCATTCTTGTTGTCAGTTTTGTTCTTGTCTTTATCGGCATTATCCTTGCCGCAAGCTGACAGTACTAACATAAAGCTTAATAATAGTGCAAAAATGATGGTAAGTTTTTTCACTGATGTAACCTCCTAGAATGAAATTATCATTATTTTACCCTTAATTTACAAAATAAAACCTATCAGAGGCGTTCTGATAGGTTAAATAAATATTATGCTGATAAAGCTTTTTTGCGTTCGGAAATTACTTCCTTTTTTCGTCTAAACAGTGGACCATAAAAGAGGAGGCCACTCGCCAGTAATATCATTCCGTAGGTAAAGGTTTTAATATCTGCCGTTCCAGCGATGATCACCCAAACAGAATAAATGGTGGATAAGAACGCAATCATTCCGTCTATAATTCTTGAACGATCCCCTTTATATGTCTCCCCGGTTATAACTAATTTCAACTGATAGACGGAGGAGATAAAGTAAGGTACCAAGTAAGATAATGTTGCAATAATAATGATAAATCCAAAGGCATCCGAAATGGATTTTGAAACCGTTGAAAAGATAAACAGTTGACCTAAACCATTAGAGACAATCATTGAAAACAATGGCAGACCCTTTTTGTTTTCTTTTTTAAATGCAGGTATGAATAATCCCTGCTTTGCCGCTTGATAAGGGACTTCCGCACTTAGCATTAACCAGCCAATCGTTGAACCAAATAAACTGATCAACCCAATCCCTGCTAAAACTTTCCCGGCAATAGGTCCTAAGAAAGAAGAAATAGCATCAATTAGGGGCTTTTCTGAATGGATAAGAGTGTTTTGATCTAACATTCCCATCGTTAAGGTGCTAATTCCGATGTAGATACCAAGGGCAATAAATAATCCAAGGATGGTAGCCCGTTTCACATCGGTTTGCTTTCGAGCACGAGAAGCAAACACGACTGCAGATTCTACCCCAATAAATGCCCATAATGTATTTACAGCAGCACTGTTCACTTGACTCATCATTCCCACCGCATGGCCGGCCTCGTCCATTCTAACAGCCATTAACGGAAGAATATTGCTTTTTTCAAACGCAAATAACCCGACAAGAATAAACAGAAAAAATCCGGCAACTTTAGCGGCTGTTGCCACAAAATTCATCTTCCCAGCACTTTCCATTCCTCGCAGGATGATGAAGTGAGTTCCCCAAAGCAGCAGGGAACAGACAAGAAAAGTTAATCCATTACCGACCTTAAGTGTAAAGCCGCCAATCGTAACCCAGTCTGCTTGGCTTGTTAGGATTGGGAAAAAGGTGGACAGGTATCCCGCAAAGGTGGTTATCATCGCAACATTCCCGGCGAGATTACCAATCCAATAACCCCAAGATGACATAAAACCTGATAAAGTAGAAGCATGTGATCCTGGTTTAAACAGTTCCTTTGCATAAATTTGGGGACCACCAGTTATATTTGGTTTTCTTATCGCAAGGTTACCAAATACAAGGGCTGTCATTAATACACCAAGTCCTGTTACAAGCCATGCTGCGATGACACCAGCAGGACTAGCTGCTTCAGAAAGCGAGCTTGGCAGCATAAATATCCCTGACCCAACCATGTTTCCGACAACAAGAGCGGTTAATACCCAAAATCCTAATTTATTAGCGTTCCCCATGGTGTAATCCCTCTCTCTAATTTTTTGTTATTTATTTTAAAATAATGATTTTTTAGTATTTTGTTTATTGCATATTAATCTGCTTTATAAATATAGAATCCATAGCGGATTGTGTCAATGGGAAATTTTATTCTAATAAAGTATTAGAGTGGTGAATTATTCAGACATCTAATAAATTTTTCGAATATAAAAAAAGACTGCTCATTTAGCAGTCTCCGGTCTTTAAAATTATTTCCACCACTCATCAAACATTGTTGTTGGCAGTTGCCGTTTATGTTCTGTCATTAGGTAGCGCTTTTCTATTTTATCAGCGACCTCTTTTGAAACGGATTTCCCTTCCAAATAGTCATCGAGTTCATCATAGGTAATCCCCAATTCTGTTTCGTCGGCCTGACCAGGTTTTTGGTCGAGAAGGTCTGCAGTTGGTGTTTTTAAATATAAGCGTTCGTCGGCAC
>NZ_JBALSN010000025.1:0-10501 GCF_036966985.1 Neobacillus drentensis
AATGTAGTCCGATTACATATGTAAATGCCGATTGTCCACCGATAATGATTTTGCACGGCGGCCAGGATCCTCTCGTGCCTATTGATCAAAGCGAGAGTCTTTACAAAGCCCTCGTGTCTTCTAATGCGGACGCGATGTATTTATCGTCTTCCCAGGCTAATCATGGCCCAACGATGGGAAATGAAGCGGATCAAATGGCCTATCAGTTCTTAATAAATAGACTGTAAAAAAAATTATATAAAATACTGACGATCATAATAGATTAACTCGGAAAGGATAACAATGGTGAAAAAATATTCAGGAAAATTCGAAGTATATTATTATATTTCAACATTAGCCAATTCATATACTCCTGCGAAGACCATTTACGTTTGTGCGCCTGATCGAGATGCTAGATCATATGAATCTGTCGAAAAATTTGCCATTAGCTCCGGCTGGCTTGAATTAGCTGAAGATGATGGTGCAGTTCTAGTTATGCCTATTGCAAAAAATGGTTGGCAGGCACAGAGCCCAACAATGATTGCAGAATTTTATAGTGAAACCAGGAAAAACTTTAAATCAAAAAATGGTAAAAGTATACCTGGCCGAGATGGATTCGTCTGGTGTTGGGAAACGCTTGTCTATTTGGTGGGCTACGAGGAAGGTGCAGTTTTTGCCGGAAATGTTACTGTTACAAATCCAAACCGTTTCGCCGGTGTTGCTCTTGTTAACGGTGTACCAAACGACTATATAGCCCGATCGAACCCTTCTGACCATTGGCTTGTTCGAAACGTTAGTTCTATTTATAATAAGAAAAATCACGATATTCCTGTTTGCCTTTGGATGTTTGGACAAAACGAAAATTTCGTAAAAGAGGCACTTGGATATTTTTCTGTGTGTAACCAAATCACCGCTCCTGCCGAGGTAGTTGAATATGATGGCATAAGCACAGGGGTTTATAAAAATTCAACTGAAGAAGCTGTTCAAATTAGAGTTTCTGTCGGAGAGTTTGAGGCTGCACCGGTACTCGCCAAGACAATTATGAATCAATTTTTCAACAAATTTATACGCTGGAAAAATGCTCCGGATGGTACTTTAAAACCACTTCTTAGCAAGGATGCCTTCAACGGATCCAATCGCTTTGAACATGACTCGGTAACAGTTAACAATAATAAGTACGATTTCTTCACTTATTTTCCAGAAGGAATGCGAGCGAAAAAGGTTCCGGGACTTCCGGTTGTATTTAGTCTTCACGGTAGAGGAGAACCTTCCTGGATTTTTTCTACCAAGAATGGCTGGGATAAGCTTGCTGATGAAACTAAGGAATTTATCTTGGTGTTGGTCGATTCACCCTTAAACATATGGTTGCTTGATAGAGATGGAGAAGTATTTGGCCAAATTATAGAAAAGCTTTATCAATCCTATTTAATAGACAAAACTAGAGTCTATCTTACTGGGTTCTCTAATGGAGGTATGATCACTCGTCAGGTAGGGAATCAACATCCGGAACTTTTTGCGGCAATTTCTCCGTGGAGCGCACCTTTTGCCGATCGTTTTGAAGAATTAATATCTAGCGGCTATGAGCTTCCCTGTTTTATTTTTACAGGTGATAATGACGAAAAAGTCCCTTTATGGGATAATTTAGACAGTTTGCTAGAGGATATGTTAAAAGTAAACAATTGCAGTATAAAAGAAGCCGATCCCCGTATTCATATGAGATATATCCCAGATGGGGTGTACAATGGTGATAACTACTACACTCAAAAAAACAAATATACGGATGGTGACCGTTTCCAGACATTTTTTTATAAAAACACTGATGGTCAGGTAAGAGTGTGCTTTACACTCATGAAAGACATGCCACACGGTGCTGTTTATGACCAAAGCCGTGCTGCATGGGCATTTTTGAAGCGTTTTAGCCGTCCGCAAGGTTCAAAAAAAGTCATTGATGCGGAGTAAAAATTTTAAGGTAATAATAGTTTACGCAACTAGATCAATCATCGAAAAAAATTGGACAAGCTGACACTCATTAATTTACAGAAAGAGGTTTGTAATAAATGGAGACAGAATTAATTGTAACCATATTAAAAATCATCATGATTGATATTATTCTATCTGGTGATAATGCCGTAGTCATTGCCATGGCAACACGATCTTTACCTAAAAATTTACAAAATAAGGCGATTTTCGCTGGTACGGCATTTGCTGTTATTGCCCGTATTATCCTTGCTGCGGTTGTTCTGATGATTATGGGGATCCCTTACATTCATGCTGTTGCTGGTTTATTGCTGGCATATATCGCATGGGGAGTACTGGACCAAGGTAAAGAGGAAGATGCTCACATAAAGAGCCATAACTCTATTTGGAAAGCAGTTGTTACTATTGCGGTTGCCGATTTAACCATGAGCTTGGACAATGTTGTTGCGGTTGCAGGGGCTGCTGGTGGTCATATGGGTCTATTAATTGCTGGGATTGCTATAAGTATTCCACTTATGATTATTGGTTCTAAATTTCTTGTTTACTTGATGGAAAAATATCCGATCATTATCTATATTGGGGCTGGTATTCTTACTTGGACAGCTGGAGAGATGATTTTAAAAGATAAAAGTTTAGATAAATTGGTTGATCTTCCACGTGGGACTATGTCTTATGTGATTCTAGCTATCGTAACAGCCATGATACTTGGAGCAGGTTTTGTTAAAAACCAAAGAAATGCAAGAAAAGTTAAAGAAAAACAAGCAGCATAATTATTGAGGGAAAGAGTGAAGTTTACTCTTTCCCTTTTTCTTTACTCAATTCTTTTAGCGAACCCCTTATTCGTTTCATATTTAAACAGTTATACGCGAATCTTTGAATTGTGGTAACGTTTTCAATAGAAAAGTTTCAAAATGTAACATTAATTATTATTATCATATTTTTTTAAGTAGAATATGAACCTATAATTCAATTATAAAGTAGGTGGTGAACATATGATAAGGGTACTTATAATGGCTGACGATTTTACGGGGGCACTTGATACTGGAGTCCAATTCTCTAATTATGGTGTTAAAACTGTAGTGACCTCTGATTTAGAGTTTGAATTTGGTGAAACTACAGATCAATTAGAAGTACTTGTCTTCAATACTGAAACAAGATATTTGAATAAATCTGAAGCATATGAAGTGATCAAGAAGATCGCCTTAAAAGTCAAAGAAGAAAAGATTCCATATATATTTAAAAAAGTTGATTCAGCATTAAGAGGAAATGTTGCTTCTGAGTTAAGAGCTTTGAGTGATGTTTTCGAAGATGTATCCATTCCCTTTATTCCGGCGTATCCAGAACAAAATCGCTTTAGTCGTGAAGGAGTATTACTTATAAATTCAATACCAGTAAGTGAAAGCGTTTTTGGACAAGATCCGTACGAACCAGTAACTGAAAGCCATATCCCATCTCTTCTACTAAAAGAAGCAGATTTAAATACTTATATTGCAAAAAAATATGAAATTCCCCCAAAAGAAGAAAGAATTTTGTTAATAGAAACTCACTCTGATGAGGAGATGTTATCTCTAGGGAATGAGCTATTAATGAATGATGCATTAAATATAACGGTGGGGTGTGCTGGGTTTGCTAAAGCATTAGCAAAAATAATTTTTAAAAATAGGGATACCACTCAAAACGATATTAAACTTCCATTATTGATTGTATGTGGAAGTGTGAATCCAGTAACAAAAAAGCAAATTGCATTTGCGGAAGTGAATGGATTTGAAAGAATATCCTTAGCAGTAGAGCAACTTTGGGATAAACAATATTGGGATACAGTAAAAGGGCAAGAAAATATCCATCAATATTTAAAAATGGAACAACCTTTCATGTTTGAAACATTTGGGAATGTATCGACAGATCAAGTCTATCAACTACCTGATCAAGGAAACGAACTAAGATTTAGGATCGGACAGTCACTTGGATACTTAGTAAAGAATCTTTTGTCAAATGGTATGAAGAGAACGATATTATTTACAGGTGGAGATACATTATATCAATCGATGAGAGTATTGGGGGTTACTGAAATTAAACCTCTGAAAGAATTATTCCCCGGAATTGTTCTTGGCAGCATTGATTTTAAGGATGAAAAACATTACGTCATTACTAAATCCGGCGGATTTGGTGATGAAGATCTATTTATTAAATTAGATGCATTGATTAGTGACAAAGGAGATGTTTATTATGTTAAATCAATATAATTTAAAAATGCCAACAAATGTGTTTGCAGGTTCAGATGCCATGCAAAACCTCCATACCATTATCAAAGACGGTGTGACAAAAATCACGATTTTTACAGATAAAGGCATACTTAAAGTTGGATTGCTAGAGGAAGTCATCCGTATTATAGAAAAGAATAATATCGAGTACGAAATCTTATCTGATATACCAACAGAGCCATCTTACATCGAAGCTCAAGAGGTTGTAGAACATTTTAAAGCATTGAACTCTGATTTTATCATTGGAGTTGGTGGCGGAAGTGTAATGGATATCGCTAAATTAGCATCCGTGTTATCTACTGATGATTATACTGTAAAAGATTTACTAGAGGATCCGTTAGTAGCTAAAAAACAAGTGACAACATTAATGATTCCTACCACAGCTGGTACAGGATCTGAAGCAACTCCCAATAGCATTGTAGGTGTACCTGAAAAGAATTTAAAAGTTGGTATTGTAAATGGTGAATTAATTGCTGACCATGTTATTTTAGATAGCAACATGATTAAAAATTTACCTAAACCTATTGCTGCAGCAACAGGTATTGATGCTCTAGCACATGCTATCGAATGTTTTACTTCAAAAAAAGCTAACCCAATCAGTGATACCTTTGCACTAGAGGCATTAGATTTAATTATGAATAACATTATTGAAGCTTGCACAAATCCAGATGCACTTGAAGCGAAGCGTAATATGTTATTAGGTTCTTTCTATGCTGGGGTAGCGATTACATCTTCAGGGACTACTGCTGTTCATGCCTTGTCTTATCCTTTAGGTGGAAAATATCACATTGCTCATGGTGTTTCTAACGCAATTCTACTAACACCAGTTATGAAGTTTAATGAGCCAGTTATTAAAGACCTTTTAGCTAAAGCCTATGATCGAGTTGTAAAAGGAACAAATGAAGAATTAACTGTAAATGAAAAGTCAAAATATATCATTGATTTAATCGAAAACATTGTGAAAACACTTGAAATTCCAACTAGCTTAAAAGCTTTCAATGTGCCGGAGGAAGATCTTGAAGGATTAGTCGAGGCTGGAATGGAAGTTCAAAGATTACTTGTGAATAATATGAGAGAAGTAACACCAGAAGATGCTCGTAAAATTTATCTAGAAATTATGTAGGAGTGATTCGTGTGCAAAACAAATTACAAGGAATTATTTCACCAATTGTTACACCCATGTATGACAATGAAGAAGTTAACTATGAAGAACTCGTCAATCAGGTGAATAGAGTCATTGAGAATGGTGTTCATGGTATTTTTGCGTTTGGTACGAATGGAGAAGGTTATATTTTAAGTGAAGAAGAAAAAGTGAAAGTCATGGAAACAGTAGTTGATACAGTAGCAGGCAGGGTTCCAGTTTATGCATCCACAGGATTAGTTGGAACTCAAGATACCATTCGCTTATCTCTAGAAGCAAAGCGTGTTGGTGTAGACTACTTATCAATCATTACACCTTATTTTGCAACAGCTACTCAAGAAGAGATCTATCATCATTTTAAGACAGTTGCTGAAGCGGTTGATATGCCAATTGTTTTATACAATATTCCAGCTAGAACGGGTAATTCTATTCAACCTGCGACTGTTGAAAAACTAAGTCACATTGACAATATTGTTGGTGTCAAAGATAGTAGTGGAAACTTTGATAATATCCTTCAATATATTGAAAGAACAAGAAATAGAGAAGATTTTTCTGTGCTATCAGGTAATGATTCATTAATATTATGGACGTTACTTGCTGGGGGAACTGGCGGAATTGCAGGATGTTCTAATGTTTATCCGTTTACTATGGCACAAATATACGAACAATTTATTAATGGTGATATTGAAGAAGCTCGTAAATATCAAGATTCTATCAGAAGTTTCAGAGATTGTTTTAAATTTGCGAATCCAAATACTGTGGTAAAAACAGCTGTTGAACTACTAGGCTATCCGGTAGGGAAGTGCCGTGCACCATTTAATCAAGTGTCTGATGAAGGGATTACAGCATTAAAATCAGTATTAAATGAAAATATTGAATTAGGAATGAAGTAGTTAGGAGGACATTATGAAAAAAATTATCGGAATAACAATGGGTGATCCTGCGGGTATCGGACCTGAAATTTCAATCAAAGCTTTTCAAAAGAAAGGCTTATATGAAAAATGTAACCCCTTACTAATTGGAGATAAAAGTATTGTCGAGAGATATTTAGAGAACTTCCCAGAGATTAATTTAAAAGTAAATGCCATTACTACACCGGAAGATGGATTGTATCAATGGGGAACAATGGATGTCATTGACTTAGCTTCTGTAGATGGATATGAATTACCAATTGGTGAAGTGTCTCAAGAGGCTGGAAATGCGGCATATCTATATGTGGAAAAAGTCATTCAATTAGCCCTTGAAGGAAAAGTAGATGCCACCGTTACGAATCCATTAAATAAAGAAGCGTTAAATTCAGCAGGACATCACTTTGCAGGTCATACTGAAATTTATGGAGAGCTTACAAATACGAATAAATTTTCTATGATGTTAGCTGATGGTGATTTGAGAGTTGTTCACGTTTCAACGCATGTTTCTTTAAGACAAGCCTGCGATTTAGTTAAAAAAGAGAGAGTATTAGATGTAATAAACATTGCTCATCATGCTTGTTTAAACTTGGGTATCGAAAATCCAAGGATTGCTGTGGCGGGATTAAATCCACATTGTGGAGAAAACGGATTGTTTGGTACGGAAGAAATTGATGAGATCATCCCTGCTATTGAAGCAGCTAAAAGTGAAGGGATTAATGTATTCGGACCTTTACCTGCAGATACTGTTTTCTCAAAAGCTCGTGGTGGAATGTATGATATCGTTGTGGTAATGTACCATGACCAAGGACATATCCCATTAAAACTTTTAGGGTTTGTATATGACAAAGAAGAAAATAAATGGAAAGAGGTTTCTGGAGTAAATATTACATTGGGATTACCAATTATCCGAACCTCAGTAGACCATGGAACAGCATTCGACCAAGCAGGTAAGATGACTGCGAGTGAACTTAGTCTTGAAAATGCAATTGATTACGCGGTACAGCTAGCAAATAATGCTAATTAAGAAACGAAGTGAATTGTGTGATAATAGATTTAATAGAAAATTTAGATGTATATAGATCATTAAATCCAAAATTCGCCAACGGTTTAGAGAAATTAAACGAAGTCGAAATAGAGTATCATAAGAGATTTAATTTTGATGGTGGTTATTTGTTCTTTCAGGAAGGAACTACGAATCCTATCGATGAAGGAACCTTTGAAGCACATAAAAAATATATGGATATTCAAATTGTTTTGGACGGATCGGAATACGTAGCCTGGACTCCCATTAATCAATTAGAAGTAGATGTAGAATATAATGCGGAAAAGGATGTAGTTCGATTAAACGGCAGTCCGAAAGAAATCATGAAAATCGATAAAGGTATGGCCTATATTTGTCTGCCTCACGATGGACATAAAGCGTTAAAACATATAAATCAAGCGACGAAATATAAGAAAGCGGTAATTAAGATAGAAATTTAATCAGAAAGATAGGGTGATTAGGTGATTAGTATGAGTAATACTAAATTAGTAGTTAACCAGTCAATTCCAAATGGTAAGTTATATCATAATGATTTTACAAATATTGATTTTTCTTTAATTCCATCTGGTCCTTTTCCAACCGCACATGCACCATCTATTATTAAGTTAGACAATGGGGATTTATTATGTGCATGGTTTGCAGGTTCATTTGAAGGCAGTCCCGATATTTCCATTGTATTATCAAAATTTGATCATGAAACAGAAGAGTGGAATGAACCGAAAGTTGTCTCGCAGGATGATACGCGTAGTGAGCAAAACCCTTCATTTTTCCACGCACCTGATAAATCAGTATGGTTAATCTATACTTCTCAGGAAGGCCGACAACCAGGTAAAGATAATATGCAGTTTACGTCTATTATTAAATATCAGAAAACATACGACAATGGTGAAACTTGGACAGAACCGGAAGTATTATTTAGCGAGCCTGGTACATTTGTTCGACAAGCGATTCAAGTATTAAGTAATGGCAGATGGATATTTAGCACGTGGGTATGTGAAGATTCAGAATTTGGTCTTACAAACGATCCTACCGTATTCCAAGTATCAGATGATGAAGGACTAACATGGAAAGAAGTACGTATGCCTGAAAGTAACGGACGAGTACATGCCAATGTTATCGAATTAGAAGATGGTCACTTAGTAGCATTTATGAGAAGTAGATTTGCGGATTATATTTATAGAAGTGAATCAACAGATAATGGAGACTCATGGACAGCGCCTGAACCAACAACTCTACCAAATAATAATGCAAGTATAAGTGCAATCAAACTTGATAACGGTGCCATTGCCATTGCCTATAATGCAAACGCTGCTAATAATCCTGAAAAAGGGAAAGTAGCATGGCCTGGATTAAGAAACCCGGTAGTGGTTTCCATATCTGAAGATGGCGGACATACTTGGCCAATTGGTCGAATTATTGAACATGCGGAAGGTTTCATTGGAGCAGAGAATAAAACGAATAATTCACAATTTGAATATCCTACTATTTATCAAGATGCAGAGAGACGATTACATTTAGTGTACGCATATAAGAATAGATTATGTGTAAAATATAATAGTTTTTCAGTTGAAGATATCTATGGTGAAAAACGTGAAAATGAAGGGGTTTACAATCCTACATCGGGAGAAATCAGTTAGATCGTAAGTTATTACCTGACCGCTTTGGGATAAAACCAATTTAACAAAATATCCAGTTAACTTGGTTATTAAGAGAGGAGAAATAAGATATGACATTGCACATGATTCTTGCCCTTGGTATCTTGATCCTAATGATTGGATTGATTATGTCAGACAAGATGGCATTCGGCGCACCACCAATCCTGGCCTGCCTTCTGCTAGTAGTCACCGGTTTGTCTACTGTCCAGGAGGCCTTCGCAGGCTTCATAAACCCAAGTGTTATCATGATTGCTGGCTTTATGGTTGTTATGGCTGGACTAATGAAGACTAGCTTGATTGGTAAGGTTCAGGCCTCTATGCTTGCTTTGGTAAATAAGGGCGGTTATAAGAGCTATGCTCTTTTGCTCGTGGTAGTTATGCTTGGTGCCAGTTTACCAGGTGCCGGTGCCACTGGTTACTATGTACTCATTTTATCCTTGATATCTACTATCCCTTACAATAAAAAAATGCCTACGTCTAAACTGATGATGCCTTTGGGGTTTGCTACTAACCACCCTTTGATTCCTTTCAATGTAGCACTCTTCTATGGTGTTACTGTCAGCGTACTGGAAACGGCAGGTTATCACGACGGGCTTTCTATGACGAAATTTGCTGTAGTGAATTTCATCCTGGCTCTTGGGTTCTTAGCATGGAGTTTGGTTGCTTATCGTCTTCTACCAGATCATCCAATTTCGGAAGATTCCGTAATGGATGAGGTGGCAGCTACGGCTGAGATTGTGGCTATGCCTGCATGGAAAGAATATACTACCATCGTTCTATTTGTCCTTAGTGTTATTGGTATGATGCTAATGAACCAATTGGGCAATGCTTCCTATGTAATCCCTGGTCTTGCAGGAGCAGTCTTACTAATCATCAACGTACTTGACTTCAAGGAAGCTCGCGACAATATGGGTGCACCTGTAATCCTTATGATGGCTGGTGTTATCGGCGTTGCTGACGCTCTGGCTAACTCTGGATTTACGGCTATGATCGGAAAGATTGTGGCGGATTCATTAGGTACTAATATCAGTCCATTCATTCTTATCTTGATCTTCGCACTTCTAACTAGTACCTGTGCTACATTTACTGGTTCAAATATGGGTTCTGTATTCATCTTTGCGCCAATCGCTATTGCAACCAGCCTCAGTTTGGGACTTAATCCTGTTGCTGCCGCAGTTGCAGTTGTAGTATCTGGATGGAACGGCGGGTACATGCCAATCGATGGTATGCCTGCTATGATTTTAGGCATGGGTAAATATAAGCTTCCACAGTTCTGGTTGTTCTCAGTACCTATGTACCTGATCCGTATTGTTGTGCTATGTTTAGGTGCTATGCTTATATTCCCTGTAAACTGATAAAGTGGGACAAGAAAATGAAATCGCTTTAAAAGTTTCAAACAAAAACCAATAATAGCAAAAAACACTCAGTCAGGTAATTTTTGCCGTCTGGGTGTTTTTTTTGTTGATTCGGGGGGGCAGACCCCGCTTAAGAGAAACTTATCTAATTTTGTGGAAAAAAGGGATATTTCCTGCGAA
>NZ_JBALSN010000025.1:10615-10767 GCF_036966985.1 Neobacillus drentensis
TTAATCAAACGATTGATTGATAGGGAAATTTGCCGAAAAGTAGGCGAGGATTGAATATTTTTACCGTGATGATGAAACCGCTGCTTGTGTACATTTTGATAATCTCTAGTCATTCCCGCATCTAGGAGTCCGCGCTTATCGGTTGGGGGATC
>NZ_JBALSN010000026.1:0-658 GCF_036966985.1 Neobacillus drentensis
TCGTTATTGAGAATGATAATAAAATTAGGAGCTAATATTAAAATGATAAATGAATCAGCTGTGGACGTTATATTGCATCCCGTTCGTATGAGAATCATCCAGTATTTAATTAATCAACAACTTACAGCGCAGCAATTAAAAGAATTTCTTCCAGATATCCCACAAGCTTCATTGTATCGCAACCTAAAAAAATTAGTTGAAACCGGAGTCATTCATATTGTTGATGAAATTCCAATCAGAGGAACTGTCGAAAAAGTCTATTCCATCCATAATCCAAACAAGGTAACCTTTAGTCCCGAAGACTTAAATAAGCTTTCAAGGGATGAACATATGAGCCTTTTTATTAAATTTATGGCAAATTTAATGGGCGAATATGATCGATACTTAGATCAGGACAGCATCGATCTAGTTTCGGATGGTGTCACGTTCCGACAGGCATCCATCCACTTAAATGATAAGGAGTATGTGGAATTTATAAACGAACTTTCAGCTGTCTATTTAAAAGTTATAAATAACGAACCAAAAGAGGGGAGGAGAAGAAGGACTGTAGCTACAATCGTGATTCCGGAGAGAAAGAAAAGTTAGGAAAAATGATCAGTAAGTACAAGTTGATCTAAGGACATTACGCTGTTGATTGGAATGGAAGACGGCGAAGACT
>NZ_JBALSN010000026.1:665-15065 GCF_036966985.1 Neobacillus drentensis
CCGCAGGCGCTGAAAGCGCCGAGGAGGCTCCCCGAACCGCCCGCGGAAAGCGAAGCCGCCTGGAATGGAAATCAACAGACTAGTTTAATGTAGCCAAACAAAATAGACTGTCGATTTTAAACCCGAAATCCTTCGGATTTGTCGACAGCTGAAATGGTCATCAATTTGATGACCATTTTTTTTGATTCTACTGAAAAATTTGTTGAAATATAGTATATTAGTAGATGATAACAGCAGGATAGAAAAGTGCTAGCAGAGTGCTAATGAATACATAGGAGTGAATAACATGTCTGAAAACGAAAGAATTCAATTAAATGTAAGAATTACAAAAGAAACCTCGAAGTTGCTAGATGAAATTGTTGAATATTACCAACAAGGATTGAAGCTCGGCCGAATTTATAAAGGAGATGTACTAACAGATATCATTGAAAAGTCGTATGAAGTAATGAACAAGCAAAAGCGATCCTTTACAAAAAGGTTTTAACTTCTAAGGCCAGGAATTGTTAATTATCAGCATGATGGAAACGAATGAACCTTTCTGGCCAGCCCTCCTCATCTTATAATCTACATACTTTTTGAATCCCAATTAACAGCTAATTAAAAGAATATTTAGAATTTATTTGAATATTTAATATTTACAGGTATAATTAGATGAAGAACATACCAACTGGTTAGTATGAGAAAGGGAGTGGAAATAGTGGATTTTTCATATTCTCAAAGAGTGGAAGAGTTACAGGAAAAATTAACCGCCTTTATGGAGGCAAATGTTTATCCTAATGAGCGAATTTACGAGCAACAATTAAACGAACAAGACAGCCGTTGGAGTGCCGTTCCACCCATCATGGAGGAACTCAAAGAAAAGGCAAAAGCAGAAGGTCTCTGGAATTTATTTTTACCAGAAAGTGAATACGGGGCGGGGTTAACTAATCAAGAATATGCCCCATTATGTGAAATTATGGGACGGTCGTTAATAGGACCAGAAATATTTAATTGTAGTGCCCCTGATACCGGTAATATGGAAGTTATCGTCCGCTATGGGACAGAAAGACATAAAGAACAATGGTTAAAGCCTTTATTAGCTGGTGAAATTCGTTCGTGCTTTTCGATGACCGAACCAGCTGTGGCTTCTGCCGATGCGACCAATATTGAAGCCAGAATTGAAAGAGATGGGGATGAGTACATCATTAATGGTCGAAAGTGGTGGTCCTCAGGGGCAGGCGATCCTCGTTGTAAAATAGCGATTGTCATGGGAAAAACAGATCCTTCTGCGAACCGTCATGAACAGCAATCCATGATCCTCGTCCCACTAGACTCTCCAGGTGTGAAAATCGACCGAATGCTCCCGGTTTTTGGATATGATCATGCCCCGCATGGACATGGAGAAATTACGTATGAAAATGTACGCGTACCCGCTGAAAATATTCTTTGGGGAGAAGGAAAAGGGTTCGCAATCGCCCAAGGCAGATTAGGCCCAGGAAGAATACATCATTGTATGAGATTGATAGGTGCTGCAGAACGAGCTTTAGAAGAATTATGTAAGCGCGTTCAAAGTCGGACGGCATTTGGAACAACTTTAGCAAGTCAAGGAGTCATACAAGAATGGATTGCTGATTCTAGAATTGAAATTGAGCAAGCAAGACTGCTCACCTTAAAGGCTGCCTATATGATGGATACCGTAGGAAATAAGGAAGCAAAGACAGAGATAGCGATGATTAAGGTCGTTGCTCCTTCAATGGCATTACGGGTTATTGACCGGGCCATTCAAGCTTTTGGGGCCGCTGGAGTATCTAACGATTTTACACTCGCGGCACAATGGGCCAATGCAAGAACATTACGATTAGCTGATGGACCTGATGAAGTACACCGTGCACAGTTAGCTAGACTTGAATTGAGGAAGTATCAATAGAATCAAGACAAAGATGAAGGGCTGGAGGAAATATGAAATTAGAAGGAAAAACAGCGATTATTACCGGGGGTGGGGGTGGTATTGGCCGTTCGACAGCTATCCGATTTGCGAAAGAAGGAGCAAGGGTTGCTGTAGCAGATCTTGACGCAGCTATTGGTGAAGAAACCGTTAGTTTAATAAAAAGAGATGGCGGCGAAGCGATTTTTATAAAAACAGACGTAACTGATTCAGATCAATTAAAAGCTTTAATCGACACCACGACAAGCACGTTTGGTGCTTTACATATTTTGTTCAACAATGCTGGAGTGGGAAATTCTGAAGTACGAAGTATTGATTTGGCTGAAGAAGAATGGGACCGAGTCATTGATATAAATTTGAAGGGTGTTTTCCTTGGCATAAAATATGCCATACCAGAATTAATTAAAGCAGGAGGTGGAGCCATTATTAACACTTCCAGTTTACTAGGATTAAAAGGGCAGAAATATATGTCTGCCTATAATGCCTCTAAAGCAGGGGTTGTCACACTGACACAAAATGCGGCACTTGAATACGGGAAATACAACATAAGGGTTAATGCGATTGCACCGGGAGTGATTGACACCCCGATTATTGATCATTGGAAACAAAATGAGCGGAAATGGCCAATTATTTCGCGAGCAAATGCGCTTGGGAGAATAGGAACACCGGATGAGGTCGCCAATGCAGTATTATTTTTAGCATCCGATGAGGCTTCATTTATTACCGGTACAACTCTATCTGTTGATGGCGGCGGCTTAACGTTTTAGACGTATCTAGTTTTATCAAACATTTTGGGAGGAAAATTGATGAGTGAAATGAAAGCCTGGTTGGCTCATTATCCGGAAAACATTAATACAAATGTCACCATTCCAAATATACCATTAAGTCAAATCCTTCAAGAAACGACTGATAAATATCCTAACAATTCTGCGCTCTCGTTCTATGGGAAAAAATTTAGTTATCAACAATTAAACGCACTGGTCCGAACCTTTACCTCTGCTTTGCAGCGTAATCAAGTTCAAAGAGGTGACCGTGTGGCCATCATGCTTCCTAACTGTCCGCAATACGTCATTTCCTATTACGGAATTCTAACAGCTGGAGCGATTGTGACCCAGGTGAACCCGATGTCAGTAGAACGAGAACTAGAATATATTCTGAATGACTCCGGTGCGGAAACCATTGTTGTTCTCGATGCCTTATATCCAAGGGTGAAAAGTGTTCAAGCAATGACCAAACTAAGGAATATTATTGTCGTCAGTCTGCAGCCCCCAGGAAATGAATTTGCACCGGATCGAAGTTTTGAAACTTTCTTATCTGAAAGCAGCGGAACTGTCCTTCCAATCGAGATAGACCCTGAGCACGATGTAGCCGTCCTTCAATATACGGGTGGCACCACAGGAAGATCGAAAGGAGCGATGCTGACGCATCGAAATGTATTAGCAAACGTCATTCAGTGTTATGAATTCTTTAAAGAAGAAATGGAAATTGGGAAAGAACGTTATTTAACGGTCATTCCACTCTTCCATGTTTTCGGGATGAGTTCTTGTATGAACCTATCAATTTATACAGCTTCTGAGTCTATTATGCTGCCTCGGTTTGAATTGGAGGAAGTATTAAGCACGATTAAAAACGAACAACCAACTGTTTTTCCGGGTGTTCCAACGATGTATGTTGCCATCACCAGTCATCCTCGTGCGGAAGAATACGGGATTAATAGTATTAAAACATGCAACAGCGGCAGTGCGCCGATGCCTCTAGAGCTGCTCCGCAGCTTTGAAAAGAAAACTGGTTCAATGATATTAGAAGGTTATGGGTTATCAGAGGCCTCCCCAACCACTCATTGCAACCCGCCATTTTCAGAACGGAAACCGGGAAGTGTTGGGATTGGCGTCCCTTCGACTGAATACAAAATTGTAGACATCGCAACTGGGACGATAGAAGTACCTGTTGGTGAATTAGGGGAGGTCATCATTAAAGGACCGCAGATAATGAAAGGATATTGGAATATGCCGGAAGAAACGGCTAATACTCTCCGTGACGGCTGGTTATTTACAGGTGATATTGCCAAGGTGGATGAAGATGGTTATTTATATATCGTTGACCGGAAAAAAGATTTAATTATTGCAAGTGGCTTCAATGTTTATCCCCGCGATATTGAAGAGGTGCTGTACGAACACCCAGCTGTACAAGAGGCAGTTTGTATTGGAGTTCCTGATCCTTATAGAGGGGAAGATATTAAAGCAGTAATAGTCCTTAAAGCAGCCAATACAGTTACTGATGATGAAATCATCCAATATTGCAGGAAAAACTTGGCTACCTATAAAGTTCCGCGACTCGTGGAATTCCGCGATCAGCTCCCGAAAACCAATGTTGGAAAGATTCTCCGCCGCGCTTTAAGGGATGAAGTGAAAATTAAATAAGGTCTTTTCTTTAGTTGAGAATAATTACGAAAAAACAATTTAGATAGTCGAAATCCTCGTTAGTGCTTAAAGGGGCATTATTGAATATGATATAATTCTCATTAGACATATAATCGAGAATGCGAGGACATAATGTGAAGGAAAAAATTACAGCACAAAGCATCAGTCTATTTGAAAAAAAGGGTTTTACTGAAACGTCTATTCAAGACGTCGTTGATTCACTTGGTGTAACAAAAGGTACATTCTACTATTACTTTTCGAGTAAGGAAGAATTGCTAATGGATATCCACCTTGGTTATATTGATGGTTTACTTTATAACCAGGAACATATATTAAATGACACTTCAAAATCATTCAAGGAAAAATTATCGGCGAATGTTTATATGCTAATTACGAACATAACAACCCAAGGTGCAGCTGCTAAAATTTTCTTTCGGGAAATGAATAATTTAAGTCCCGAGCATCTTACATTAATTGAACAAAAAAGAGACCAATTCCGACTTAACATCGAAGGACTAATTCGTTCCGGAATGGAAAAAGGGGAGCTCCGGCCCGATTTAAATGCCCCGATCATTACCATGGGGATTCTTGGTATTACCAATTGGAGTTACCAATGGTTTAATCCAGATGGAAAATGCACTGACGAGGAAGTTGCGGAGATTTTTGTCGAAATGATCTTAAAGGGAATTCAAGACAATTGAAGAAAAAAGGTATAGAAGGGGATTTTGGATTATTAACCCCCCTTTATAAAGTGTGGATACTAACCGGTTAGTATGATTTTAGATTTGAGAGGAGGAATACGGTGCCCCATCAAATGAGTAAAGATACCATCCCTGTCCGTCAAGGGGAGGAATTAAACCTGTCTGTTCTTGATTCGTTTTTACAAGAAACCATCGAAAATTTGCCCGGTGGACCGCTTGAAATATTACAGTTTTCCGCCGGTCATTCCAATCTGACGTATCAAATAAAAAAAGGGAAGTGGGAAGCGGTATTACGACGTCCGCCTTTAGGTCCTATAGCACCAAAAGCGCACAATATGGAGAGGGAATATAAAATTCTATCTGATTTGTACCCGATTTTTCCCGTTGCTCCAAAGCCTTATTTGTTTTCTAATAATGAAAAAATTGTTGGAAGCCCCTTTTTCTTAATGGAAAGAAAAAATGGAATCGTAATCGATACATCTTTTCCTGAGGGGATTTCTGTATCGGATGATATCTGTCGAAGGTTATCGAAAGTAATGGTCGAACACCTTGTAGAATTACATGCAATTGACTACAAACAGACGGGCCTGGCTGCGATTAGCAAGCCGGATGGGTTTATGGAAAGGCAGGTCCATGGCTGGATTGGGCGCTATGAACGGGCAAAAACGGATGAAATCGATTGTTTAGAACCTTTGAAGAAATGGCTGGTGGATCATACACCCAAAATCCATGAGTCTACAATTATTCATTACGATTATAAATTCAACAATGCCATGTTTAATCAAAATTTAACAGAAATGGTTGGGTTGTTTGATTGGGAAATGACCACCGTCGGCGATCCGCTTGCAGACCTTGGTGTAGCGATGGGGTATTGGAATCAAAGCGATGATTCGGAACTGTTGATAAATGGGTTAGGGCAGGCACCAGTTACGGCGGTCCATGAAGGGTTTTTGACAAGAAAAGAATTCATCGAACTTTATGCGAAAAAGAGCGGCAGGGATGTTACTAATTTCAATTTTTACTTAACGTTTGCTTATTTTAAACTGGCAGTTATCGGTCAACAAATCTATTACCGCTATAAGAAAGGTCAAACAACTGACATTCGTTTTGCCAATTTTAATTATTTCGTGAAAAATTTAATTAAGCATGCAGCAAATGTTGCAGATGAGAGGTTTTAAAAGGGAGCTGGGTGTGAATGACGAAGATTCACCTTCTCATGAAGAAAGAGGAAATCTGCGAAGAGAAAATGGCGGATGGAAATAAAATAGCGGTGGTCTTAGATATTCTATTGGCCACTACGACAATTGTTTCGGCTTTAAAAGATGGTGCAAAGGAAGTGATTCCAGTCTTGCACAGCAATGAAGCCGTCGAACAGGCAAAATTGTACCAACAGGGTGAATATATTCTGGCTGGAGAATTGGACGCCAAACCAATTGACGGATTTGTTTATCCTAGTCCCACGTTAATCCGGGAATCGATCAATGGTAAAACATTAATTTTATCGACGACGAACGGTACAGTTGCATTAAGAAAATCTTCTGCAGCGAATAAGGTTTACGTTGCCTCTATGCTTAATAATCCAGCGATTGCCGGCGCTATTCAAAAAGTAACGTTGGAACAGACCATTCTGATCATATGCTCTGGTAATTCAGGAGAAACCAGTTTAGAAGACTTTTATGGGGCAGGACACTTAATTGATTGTTTAGTAAAAAATAGTGAATATGAATTGACAGATGCTGCTAAAACGGCCCTATATTTCTACCGGGGCCAAACAGATGCATATGAAATTTTACTAGATTCATATGTCGGCAAACTGCTTGCTAAATATGACCAGCAGCAGGACATTAGGATTGCTGCTTCCAAGGGCATAACAGCGATTGTCCCTATTTTACAAAATGAAAAAGTCGTGGTTGAAACAATTTCTGTGTAAATCGATTATTAAAGTAAAGTTGAAAGGAAGATGAATATGAGCCAAGGACATTTGTTAGTTGAAAAATTAGGTCCGGTCTTGTCTTTGACATTAAACCGTCCAGAAAGTCTTAATGCGTTTAGCCCTGAGATGATTATTGGATTAAAGGATGCGCTTATTAACGCCCAAACAAATGAAGATATTCAAGTAATTGTGTTATCAGGAGCCGGCCGGTCCTTTAGTGCGGGCGGTGATGTGAAAACCATGGGGCAAGCAGATTCTGGCCAAGTTTACGACCATATCGGAAAACTGAATGAACTCATTTTGTTAATGAAAGACATTGAAAAGCCGATTATCGCCGCAGTCCACGGATTTGCTGCCGGAGCAGGGTTTAATTTAGTCTTAGCCTGTGACTTAATCGTTGCTGCGGAAGATAGCAGGTTTGCCCTCAGCTTTTCCCAAGTAGGTTTAATATCGGATGGTGGTGGATCTTATTTACTTCCAAGATTAATTGGCCCGCACTTAGCAAAACAATTTTTCTTTACGGCAGAGCCGATCCCTGCAGAACGACTCTATCAACTAGGAGTAATAAATTATTTAGTTCCATTAGAAAAACTTCAGGAAGAAACAACAAAGTTTGCGTTAAAATTGGCCCATGGTCCTGGAAGAGCTTACGGAAAACAAAAAAAATTAATTGACCAATCATTTACCTCTTCACTTAAGGATATCCTAGAGCAAGAGCGCTTGATTCAGACATTAATGGTGCAAACAGCTGATCACAAAGAAGGTATTACGGCTTTTAAGGAAAAGAGAAAGCCAGTATTTAAAGGGAAATAGGAGATGACAACCATGAAAGCAATCCGATTAACAGAATTTGGTGGGCCCGAAGTATTACATGTAGTCGATATTGAAAAGCCAGTCCCAACCGGTCATGAAGTCCTAATTGAAATCAAAGCAATTGGGGTCAACTATGCTGATACGGCAAGGAGAGAGGGGCAGTATGTTGTTAAAACACCGCTGCCGTTCATTCCAGGAGCGGAAATTGCCGGAGTTGTTGCTGCCGTAGGTGAGCAAGTAACGAAAGTGAAACCAGGGACAAGAATTGTGACCTTAATTGAATCAGGAGGCTATGCCGAATATGCATTAGCCGATGAGCGGGCACTGATTCCACTGCCAGAACAATTAGATTTCCATACCGCTGTCGCTCTGCCGCTTCAAGGCTTAAGTGCTTACCATATTTTAAAAACAATGGGCAGGTTGGAAAAAGGTGAAAGCGTGCTGGTGCATGCAGCTGCAGGCGGAGTAGGAACAATTGCTGTCCAACTCGCCAAGTTGTTTGGTGCAGGGAAGGTCATTGCTACAGCAAGTTCAGATGAGAAGTTAGCGTTGGCAGGGGAAATGGGGGCAGATGTCCTAATCAACTATACAGAGTCGGATTGGGAACAACAGGTTCTGGAAGCAACAGGCGGAAAAGGGGTAAATGTTGCCCTTGAAATGGTGGGCGGGGATGTTTTTAATAAAACTGTCAAATGCCTTGCCACTTTTGGACGTCTTGTTGTGTTTGGAGCTGCAAGCGGTGAACAAAGCAAATTTTATCCGTCGTCTCTGATGGCTAGAAATCAATCAGTGATCGGCTTTTTCTTGCCGCAGATTATGAGAAAGCCAGAATTGTTGCAGCCAAGCTTAATTGAGTTACTTACATACCTCGGTGCGGGGCAATTAAAGCTCACCATTGGCGGGGTATTCCCTTTAGAGGAGGCTGCAAAGGTTCATACCCTTCTTCAATCCCGGAAAACACATGGGAAGTTAATTCTAGAGCCGTAAAGTTAACTATATATTTCAAGGGGACTTGAAGTTGATTCAAGCCTCTTTTTTTTGGAGAATTATTAATGAACTATGAACAAACTATTAATTAGTAAAGAAGAATTGTATTTATTGTTGATATGCTTAAAATTTGAGATAAACTTAATAAAAAGAACACTTTAGGTATCAGTAGGAGTTGAATTATTTTGAGAATATTAGTGATCGAGGATAATAAAAGTGTTTGCTCCATGATTGAAATGTTTTTTGCCAAAGAGGGAATAGATGGTGAGTTTGTGAATGACGGTCTCGAAGGCTACAACCGTATTAAAGAAGGAACTTGGGATGCGTTAATTATTGATTGGATGCTCCCAGGTATGGACGGGGTAACCATCTGCCGTAAAATTCGCCAAGAAAATTACACAGTTCCAATCATCATGTTAACAGCCAAAGACAGTGAGTCCGACCAGGTGCTTGGTCTTGAAATGGGTGCGGATGATTATGTGACCAAGCCATTCAGTCCGTTAACATTGATGGCAAGAATTAAGGCAGTCACACGGCGGTTCCAAACTCAAGTACCTAAGGAAAATGACGATTTCCTTCAGACTGAACATTTTAAAATTAGTAAAAATACGCGTGAAGTGATTGTCGACGGTACCCCAGTCACAAACTTAACACCGAAAGAGTTTGATTTACTTTACTATATGGTTGAACATCCCCGCCAAGTATTCTCAAGGGAGCAATTGCTTGAACGGGTGTGGGGCTATCAGTTTTATGGGGACGAACGGACTGTCGATGTTCATATTAAACGTCTACGGAAAAAAGTTGAAACAACCGCACGGCCATTCTTCCATACTGTATGGGGAGTAGGGTATAAGTTTGATGAGTCAATCAAAACGGATGAAGTTTAGATACATTTACCAACAGTTTTTCAGTCATATTAGTATAATTATTGTTGCCTTCTTAGTATTAAGTCTTTTGTTTGCGCATTATGTTGAAAATTTGGTCTATGAAAATAAAGCAAACGAGTTGATTTCCTACGGAAAGGCTATTCTCTCCGAGATTGATGAAACTCCCCAAGCGGCGGACCAAATAATTAATCGCTATAGTTCGGTGTTAACAACAAGAAAAATGAGCTTTAGTATCTTTGATCAGTATGGAAAACTATATGCTGTTGGAAAACAGGGGCCAGCTATTGGCGGTTTGTCTAACAAAGATTGGGATCGGATATCTAAAGGTCGAACTCTTGTGGTAAATAGTGATTTTAAAAGGTTCGGACAAGAAGGGGTTACCTTTGTTGTTTTACCGTATCTGAATAACGGAACCTTTATAGGTGGGATCCTATTAACCTCACCGATTAGCGGCTCAAGTGCCATGGTTCATCGCGTAAATCAGTTTATTATGTATGCCATTATTATTGCGCTTGTTGTTTCATTTCTGCTTAGTTGGTTTCTATCGAGGATTCATGTGAACCGGATTAAACGTCTTCGTGAAGCAACCTCACTTGTCTCGGCTGGAAATTATCATGTCCACGTTTCATCTTCTAATTTTGATGAGATTGGTGAATTGGCAAACGATTTTAATCACATGGTTGATAAAATTAATATCTCGATGGAGGAAATTGAAAGTCTAGAAAATAGACGGAGACAATTTTTATCGGATGTTTCCCATGAAATGCGGACGCCATTAACAACCATTAGCGGCATTATCGAAGGGTTGAAAAATGATATGATTCCAGAAGAAGATAAAGAACGGGGAATCAATCTTGTTAGTCAAGAAGCAAAAAGACTTATTCGGCTTGTTAATGAAAACTTGGATTATGACAAAATTCGATCTAATCAAATCCAGTTATACAGAGAAGAGTTTCAGCTCCTCGAGTTACTTGAAATTATTCAGGAACAGTTATTGCCGCAAGCTGAGGATAAAAATAATCAGATTGTTATTCAGGCAGAACCAGATGTTATGGTAAATGCTGACTATGACCGACTGATTCAAATTTTAATTAATATTACTAAAAATAGCATTCAATTTACCAGAGACGGGACTATTTGGCTTCGAGGAAGAGCGGAGGGGCAGTCGACCATTATTGAAGTGGAGGACACCGGAATTGGTATCGAACCGAGTGAGATTGAAAATATTTGGCGCCGTTTTTATAAGGCTGATATCTCTAGGACCAGTAACCCCTATGGCGAATTTGGGTTAGGCCTTTCGATTGTTAAGCAATTGGTTCTCCTTCATAATGGAGAAATTAACGTTTTCAGTGAAGCGGGAAAAGGAACAAAATTCGTCATTAAACTATAAAAATTGCGAGAAGCTGCGGGCTGGTGCCTGCGGTTTTTTTGCGTAAAAACGATAAAAATTCGTAGATATTTCTAAAAGCCGTTATAGTTTGTTAATAATTTCTTAAGATTTGCGAGGTAAAGTAAAGACAAGATAAAACATGCTTAAAGGAGATTGAATGAGATGGATTATAAAAATGATAATGAATTCGATAAAAATCAACCAAATACATCTGATATAACAGAAATTACAAAAGTCGAAGAACAATCAAAGGAGTCAATTAATGTCGACCATACCGAAGAAAATTCCTATGCAGTAGATGCGACCTTCACGATGGAGACAAACAGTTTTGTGAATCGTGAGGATCAAGAAGAACGATCTGAATTTGAACCTACAACGGAAGCAACAGTCACACCTGGAATGGAACAAACGCGTACCAACAATCAGGTGGATCAACTAAATAAGAAAAAACAAAACGTAAAAGGATTTGCATCCACACTTGCAGCAGGAGTAATTGGGTCTGTATTGACATTAGCGATTTTGCCTCATACAGACTACATAAAAAATCATTTCCCGAAAGTGGAGACTCAAGAGGCAATTAGTTCTCAACAAGCGGTCAAACCTGTCGTGGCTCAGCCAACAGCTGCAACTTCTAATTCGATTGCAGATACAGTTGAAAAGGTATCGAAGGCGATTGTCGGGATTGTTAATTATCAGCAACAACAGAATAATTTTTATGGAAATCCTAGCTCTTCGCAAAGTGTTGAAAGCGGTTCGGGATCGGGAGTTATTTTTCAAAAAAATAATAATACTGCCTATATTGTCACCAATAACCACGTGGTTGAAGGAGCAAGGAAACTAGAAGTATCTTTATATGACGGTGAAAAAGCAACGGCTGAGGTGGTGGGCACTGATGCTTTAACGGATCTAGCGGTTTTAAAAATTGATGCTAAATACGTGACGGCAACGGCAGATTTTGGTAATTCATCTACACTTCGTCCAGGCGACCAGGTCTATGCCATCGGGAACCCGCTTGGACTTGATCTTTCAAGGACAGTTACCCAAGGGATTGTCAGTGCAACCAACCGAAGTATTGCCATTACAACCTCCGCTGGAAATTGGGATACCAACGTTATTCAAACAGATGCAGCCATCAATCCAGGGAATAGCGGGGGTGCCTTAATAAACCCACAAGGGCAAGTGATTGGGATCAATAGTTTAAAAATTTCAGAGAGTGGTGTTGAAGGGCTAGGCTTTGCGATTCCTAGTAATGACCTAATTCCCATTGTAAATGAATTAATTAAGAATGGTAAAATCGACCGTCCATATCTTGGGGTAGGACTTGCCGATCTTGATCAAGTGGCACAAATGTATTGGCAAAACCTGCCGAGCACAACAAAAGGTGTCATACTCACAAATATTGAGGCAAATTCTGTTGCTGCAAGCAGTGGACTTCAAGTAAAGGATATTATTGTTTCCATGAATGGAACAGAAATTACCAGTTCTTCAGATTTACGTAAATATTTATATACCAAAGTAAGCAAGGGTGATGAAATAAAATTTGGAGTTTACCGCGATGGAAAACAAATCACTGTAAATGTGAAACTCGCGGATTAATTGGAGGGAGTAACAAGAAAAATGTCCTTATTAAAGCAAAATAAAATAATGGTAATAATCCTATCAGTACTTATTGTAACGTCGGTAGTTTTACTAAGTTTTACCCTTAAGAACGAGGATACGGTCGCAAAGTTTAATGGTGAGGCTATTAGTAAAGACGAACTATATAGTGAAATGGTCGAACAATACGGTTCTGCTACCGTGGACAAAATCATTAGTGAAAAAATTGTGGCTGCAGAAGCCAAGAAACAAAAAGTTAGCGTTAAAGATAGTGAACTGAATCAAGAAATCGAAACTTTAAAAGCATCCTATGGCGGCGAAGAAGCCTTTAATCAAGCACTTGAAACCAACAATACTTCGTTAGCATACCTAAAACAGGATCTAAAAAATTATTTGACGATTAAAAAATTGCTAGAGCCGGAAATTACCATTACCGAGGAGGAAATGAAAACTTATTTTGATGAAAACAAAGATTCATTTGCCCAAGCTGAGCAGATTAAAGCAAGTCATATTCTTGTGGCTGATGAGAAAACTGCAAATGAGGTCAAACAGAAACTAAATGATGGCGGTGATTTTGCAAAGCTAGCGAAAGAATATTCGACTGATGAGAGTACGAAGAATGTTGGTGGCGACCTTGGCTATTTTGCAAAAGGAACCATGGTCACAGAATTTGATGATGCAGCATTTGGTCTTGCCGTCGGGGAAGTTAGTAAGCCAGTAAAAACGGAGTATGGGTACCATATTATTAAAGTAGAGGCTAAAAAGAAGGCAAAAGAAGCAAATTATAAAGACAGTAAGGCTAAAATAAAAGAAACATTACTAGATCAGAAAATTGATTCTGAGTACACGACATGGCTAGAGAAAATGAAGAAAAGTTATGATATTGAGAATACCTTAGAAGAAGTCTAACCAAAGGATCTAGAGGTGAATAACAGGATGAATCGGGTCGGGAAATATGCAGCGAATGATACAGTAGATGATCTTGAACTGATGCATATGGTTTTTGAACTTCCTGAAAAGGATAAAATGATTATGTGGTCAGAAGGCTATATTGATCTTGTGATCGAGAAATTGCCTGAGTATGCCCGAGATGTATTGGAGAATCGCAAGGAAAAATGGGAAGATACGAAAGCCTATTATGAAAAGAAGATTGAAGATATTATTAACCAGGATGAGTTTAAATTGATGCAAAAGGGCGAACGGAAGGAGTTCGCCCTTTTCGTCATGGAGCGGTATCCAGAGTATCAATCATTGCTTTTTTTAATCTACGATGGAAATCTAAAGGAGGATGATTATAGAAAGTTTGTCTATCGCAGAAGGCAGGGGTCTAGTAAAAAGTATCTTCATTAAAAGGATGGGCTTGCAATCGTTATCAGAAATATTTACAATGGAAATAACTAATTGGAAACGGAGGTGGAGAAGAGATGGAACGTTCTATTTTTGCACGGTTACTTTGGCTGGAAGCACTCAATATTTATCGTGCAATTTTTCATGGTGTAATTTTCAAAGGGGGTAGTCTGCCCTTTTTTCAAAATTACAAAATGAATACGGAACGATAACACATCTCTTTACCCACTATAAATAGGCAGGAGAGAGTGCGCTGATCTGCACTCTTTTTTCATGCCTAATTTTAAGCAGCCGCGGGTCATAAAAGATGCCCGCGGCTTTTTGTATGTGCTGTGTTAAAGGTTACTGTTGTTTTTGGCACTCTGTTGATCTTCGTTTCAGGCACGAAGACTCCTGCGGGAG
>NZ_JBALSN010000026.1:15134-15864 GCF_036966985.1 Neobacillus drentensis
AAGTTTAACACAGCCTTTGTATAAAAAAGAGGGTGTTCATCTTAATCTTGATTAATAAGGAGAATGAACATGATTATTTGCAGTGTAAACCATATTGCCAAATCATTTGGTGGAAATATAATTTTTAAAAATCTATCCTTTGAAGTACAGGATGGCAGTCGGATGGGCCTTGTCGGCCGTAACGGCGGTGGTAAAACAACGTTATTAAAGCTTTTAGCCAACCAGGAAACGGTTGATGAAGGGGTTATTCATTGGAAAAAGGGTCTGAAGATTGGTTACTTGGCCCAGATACCTGATTTCAAGGAACTAACAAGTAAAGAAGTATTAAAAACAGCTTTCGAGCAATTAACAGCCACTGAAACTAAGCTTCGGCAATTAGAGGTTGAAATGGGAGATGAAATTGCACCAGGACACCTCCAAAGATTAATGGATCAATATGGAAAGCTCCAGGATGAATTTAGCTTAAATGGCGGTTATGAAATGGATGCCCAATTGGATAGGATTGCAAACGGGTTGAATATTACCGACCTTCTTGATAAACCCTTCTCATCATTAAGCGGCGGGGAAAAAACAAAAGTTGGATTGGGTTTGAGTTTATTGAAAAATCCCGAGCTTCTACTCCTTGATGAACCGACTAACCATTTAGATATGAAAGCGATTGAATGGCTGGGGTCCTTCCTAAAGGAATATACAGGAACGATTATTCTCATCTCTCACGACCGTTACTTTT
>NZ_JBALSN010000026.1:15947-16280 GCF_036966985.1 Neobacillus drentensis
AATTAAAAAAATGAAAGAAGCGATTAAGCGACTCCGCGACTGGGCAAACCGCTCCAATCCACCAAGTGCTGCCCTTCATAAACGGGCTACCAATATGCAAAGGGCACTGGATCGAATTGAAAAACTAGACCGCCCAAAGATAGACGTCAAAAAAATGGCGATTGATTTCGAGGCCCATGATCGAAGCGGTAAAGATGTAATCGTTTTGGAGGACGTTGCGAAGGGTTTTGGAAGCAAGAACTTGTTTGACCAAGTAAACATGCTCGTACAATATAAGGACCGCACTGCAATTGTCGGGGAAAATGGCACTGGCAAATCCACGCTTTTAAAAAT
>NZ_JBALSN010000027.1:0-24982 GCF_036966985.1 Neobacillus drentensis
TCTAATAGTTTACTCAAATTCTTAGAGGAACCAAATCCCGGGACGGTTGCCTTTCTCTTAACAGAACAACCGCAAAAGATATTGCCAACGATCCTTTCTAGGTGCCAAATACTAACATTCCATCCATTATCACCACAAGTGATGATTAAACAATTGGTGGAAAACGGCGTAGAACCGCAGAAGGCACCATTGCTATCACAATTAACCAACAGTTTAGATGAAGCCCAAAATTTAAATGTCGATGAATGGTTTGCACAAGCCCAAAAAATAGTGGTAAAATTATATGAGGTGTTGAAAAAAAATCCGCTAGAAGCAATGGTAACGCTTCAGGCTGATTGGTTTTCACACTTTAAAGAGAAAGAACAGATACACCGTGGTTTAGACCTTTTACTTCTTATTTTTAAGGATTTACTATATATACAATTAGATAGGCAGGAGCAGATTGTTTTTCGAGAGGAAAGCGAACGGCTGCGACAATTTGCCCTGCATACATCTGGACGGCGCATATCGGATCAAATGTCAGCTATCCTTGATGCAAAGAGGAAGCTGGAGAGGAATATGAATCCTCAGCTGATGATGGAACAGCTTGTGTTAAAATTGCAGGAGGGATCTTCATTTGTATGATGTTGTAGGAGTACGCTTTAAAAAAGCGGGGAAAATCTATTATTTTGATCCAGGGGAACTCTCCATCGAAAAAGACGACTTTGTCATTGTCGAAACAGTTCGTGGAGTGGAATATGGCAAAGCAGTAATTGCTCGCAAACAGGTTGAGGAGCATGATGTTGTCCTTCCACTCAAAAAAGTGGTTAGAATTGCCGACCCGAAGGATAAGATGATCGTTGAAGAGAATAAGCAAGCAGCAAAAGAGGCCTATGAGGTTTGTAATGAAAAAGTGAATGAGCATCAACTGGATATGAAACTAGTCGATGTTGAATATACATTTGATCGAAACAAAGTGATCTTCTATTTTACTGCTGATGGGAGAGTTGACTTCCGTGAGCTTGTAAAGGATTTAGCAGCTATTTTCCGGACGAGAATTGAATTACGCCAGATTGGTGTTCGTGATGAAGCGAAAATGCTTGGCGGTATTGGTCCATGTGGAAGAATGTTATGCTGTTCCACCTTCTTAGGGGATTTCGATCCCGTTTCGATCAAAATGGCAAAGGACCAAAACCTATCATTAAATCCTACAAAAATATCTGGATTATGCGGCAGATTAATGTGCTGTTTAAAGTACGAAAATGATGAATATGAATCTGCTAAAGCATTGCTGCCGGATTTAGGGGAAATCATTGAAACACCGCAAGGTAAAGGAAAAGTAGTAGGATTAAATATATTAGAGCGGGTACTACAGGTTGAACTGAAGGAACAGGAACGCGTTCTGGAGTATACCTTGGAGGAAATCAATAAAGAAGGTGCCTTTTCTATACAATCCACAGATTAACGAGGTGGAAGACGTGGATAAAAAAGAAATATTTGAATCAGTAAGTAATATGGAAACACAAATTGGCCATCTTTACCAAAAGCTAGGAGAATTAAAGCAGCATTTAGCCGAGATACTAGAAGAGAATCATTATTTAAAGCTCGAAAATGAACATTTGAGACGCCGTTTAGATGTAAGGACCGAAGAGGAAAAGAAAGAAACAGAGAATAAAAAAGGGTCATCTGTACCCGAGACGTCTGGTGTTAAGCCATTTGATGTAGGGGAAGGATATGATAACCTTGCCCGTCTATATCAAGAAGGTTTTCATATTTGTAACCTTCATTTTGGAAGTTTACGCAAAGAAGGCGATTGTTTATTCTGCCTTTCCTTTCTAAATAAGAAATAATTTAAAGAGGCTGAAAATAATCAGCCTCTATTTTCATACATTTTGTTGGAGGATGGAAACCTTGGTTAACTTAAAGGAAGATGAGCGGTTAGATTATTTGTTAGCAGAAAACTTACGGATTATCCAAAGTCCGTCCGTTTTTGCCTTTTCCCTTGATGCTGTTTTACTTGCAAGATTTGTCTATGTTCCGATTCAAAAAGGAAACATAATTGACCTATGCAGCGGGAATGGTGTGATTCCTTTATTTTTAAGTGCACGTACGAAAGGGCAAATAACTGGTGTTGAAATACAGGAACGATTGTACGATATGGCCGTCCGAAGTATTGAATATAATCAGCTAGAAAGTCGGCTGAAAATGATTCATGGTGACATCAAGGAGATTCATAAGCAACTGGGGCATGGCAAGTTTGATGTTGTTACATGTAATCCACCCTATTTTACTACACCTTCTAAGGAAGAAATGAACCCCAATGAACATCTAGCTATTGCTCGCCATGAAATTCTTTGCACATTAGAGGACGCGGTTAAGGCCTCGAGTCAATTAGTGAAACAAGGCGGAAAGGTGGCCTTTGTCCACCGGCCTGGACGACTGTTGGATATCATTACATTGATGAGAGAATACCGGCTTGAACCAAAACGGATTCAATTTGTTTATCCGAAGAAGGGAAAAGAGGCAAATACTCTTTTGATTGAGGCGATTAAGGATGGCAGTCCAGATTTAAAAATTCTCCCACCGTTATTTGTCTATAATGAAACTAATGAATATACTTCAGAAATAAAAGAGATTCTATATGGAGAAAAATGAACATTTCTTTTATGTGCTTACCTGTAAGGACGGGAGTTTGTATGGTGGATACACGAATAATCTGGAAAAGCGGATCAAGATGCATAATGAAGGAAAAGGGGCAAAGTATACACGGGGCCGAGGACCGGTCGAACTTACATACTATCGATGTTATGAAAATAAAGGCGATGCACTAAGGGCAGAATACAATTTCAAACAATTAACTAGAAAGAAAAAAGATGAATTTTTAATAAGAGAAACAGGTGATAGCCATGTGGCAGCAAAAGAGCTTTGAAAATGAGGCAACAAAAGGGATTTTATATCTAATCCCTACCCCTATAGGGAATTTAGAAGATATGAGTTTCCGGGCCATTCGATTATTAAAAGAGGCAGACCTAATTGCTGCTGAAGATACACGGAATACAAAGAAACTTTGCAATTACTTTGAAATTGGAACACCCGTGGTCAGTTATCATGAACACAATAAAGAAACAAGCGGTGATAAATTGATTCAAAAGGTAAAGGAAGGGTTAAAAATAGCCCTTGTAAGTGATGCGGGGATGCCTGCAATTTCTGACCCTGGTTATGAGTTAGTGTTAGCCGCTACACGGGAAAAGGTAACAGTGGTTCCTTTGCCAGGTGCAAACGCCGCATTGACCTCATTAATTGCTTCAGGGTTGCCGTGTCAGCCATTTTACTTTTTTGGATTTTTAAATCGAAATAAAAAGGAGAAGCGTTTGGAATTAGAAGCTTTAAAGTGGCAGTCGGCAACGTTAATCTTCTATGAATCTCCGCACCGGTTAAAAGAAACCTTATCAATTATGGTTGATGTGCTGGGAAACCGGAATGTGGCCATATGCAGGGAATTAACGAAAAAGTATGAGGAATTTATTCGAGGAACAATCGATGAAGTAATCGCTTGGACTAATCAGGATGAAATTCGCGGGGAGTTTTGTTTGATTGTGGAAGGGACCGATCAGCAGCAGGAGGAAGCACCAAGCTGGTGGCAAAGCTTAACGCTTGAAGAACATGTAAATCATTATATTTCCGAAAAAAATATTCCTTCGAAAGAAGCGATTAAGCTAACGGCGAAAGACCGTGATATGAATAAAAGAGATGTGTATCAGGCCTATCATGTCGAATAATGAAGTGATCATATGAATAATATAAAAGCTCCAGCAATGTGCTGGAGCTTGTTCTTATTTTACTAATTCAAAGTTGTTTTGAATTTCTTGAATTAATTGTTCTGCACCTTCACGGCTAAGAATCAATTTACCGCCAGCAAGAGATAGATTATCATCAGATACTTCTCCTGTTACTTGGCAAGTCATATTTGGCTTGTATTTCTTTAAGATGATACGCTCATCATCCACATAAATTTCAAGAGCATCTTTTTCAGCGATACCAAGAGTACGTCTTAATTCGATTGGAATTACCACACGGCCTAACTCATCAACTTTACGAACGATACCTGTAGATTTCATTTTTACTAGCTCCTCTCATATTATGAACATATTTTTCTCTATCTATTTCTTCGTCATTATTCGACAAATTTTTCATAACCTTATAATACAAGAAATTCCCATATCCGTCAATTATTAAATTATGAAAAATAATTGTATAACTGTTTAACTTAAAAAAGTGTTGATTTGTCAACATTTTATCTAAAAATTTACTAAATACTACCATAATAATATTATTGGTTTTTAGTAGGAATGTTTGTTCGACTCGGTAATATTCGACAAAATCCTGCATATTTTGTTACTATTGAACTACAAATACTTCGAAGGACGTAAAGCGTTTATGGGTGTAATAGGGTAATAATTTTAAAAATCTGGAAGTTAACGATCGCGTGTCTCCTTGCACAAAAGTTGAATTTTAGGTATATTTTGATGATAGAGACGGGAAAAAACAGGCAATAATGGTTTAATAGGGTTGTGCACTCGCCAACCATTGGAGGGATACAAAATGGAGAATAAATTAAAGACTTTTTACCTGACGACACCGATTTACTATCCTAGTGGAAATTTACATATTGGGCATGCCTATACAACTGTTGCAGGTGATGCAATGGCACGATATAAGCGGTTGCGCGGCTATGATGTTATGTACTTAACTGGGACGGATGAGCATGGACAAAAGATTCAACGGAAGGCAGAAGAGGCGGGGATTACTCCGCAACAGTATGTGGATGGAATTGTTGATGGTATTCAAGAGTTATGGAATAAACTTGATATTTCCTATGATGATTTTATTCGAACAACCCAGGATAGGCATAAACTGGTTGTCGAAAAAATCTTTGCAAGACTCCTTGAACAAGGAGATATTTACCTCGATCAGTATGAAGGCTGGTATTGTACACCGTGTGAATCCTTTTTTACGGATCGGCAGCTAGTGGATGGGAATTGTCCAGATTGTGGCAGACCCGTTGAAAAGGTTAAAGAAGAATCTTACTTTTTTAGAATGAGTAAATATGTAGATCGTCTATTGCAGTATTATGAGGAAAATCCTGATTTTATCCAGCCTGAATCTCGTAAGAATGAGATGATTAATAACTTTATCAAGCCAGGTCTAGAAGACTTAGCTGTATCGAGGACCACGTTTGATTGGGGAATTAAGGTGCCGGGAAATCCAAAACATGTCATTTATGTTTGGATTGATGCATTATCCAACTATATTACAGCGCTCGGATTTGGGACAGACAATGATGCTAAATACAAAAACTATTGGCCGGCTGATGTACATCTTGTCGGGAAGGAAATTGTTCGGTTCCATACCATCTATTGGCCAATTATGCTCATGGCATTGGATCTTCCACTTCCAAAGAAGGTTTTTGCCCACGGCTGGTTGTTAATGAAAGATGGAAAAATGTCCAAATCGAAGGGGAATGTGGTTGACCCTGTCACCCTAATTGACCGTTATGGTCTCGATGCTCTTCGTTATTATCTATTAAGAGAAGTTCCATTTGGAGCGGATGGCGTCTTTACACCAGAAGGATTTGTTGAACGAATTAATTTTGACTTAGCAAACGATCTTGGCAATCTTTTAAATCGTACCGTTGCGATGATTGAAAAGTATTTTAACGGGGTTATTCCTGATTATACTGGTTCTATCAGTGAATTTGATGCGTCACTCCTGCAAGTGAATCAAGAAACCGTTCATAAATATGAGGAAGCAATGGAGAAAATGGAATTCTCTGTAGCGCTAACAGCAATTTGGCAGTTAGTCAGCCGGACCAATAAATATATTGATGAAACTAAACCATGGACATTAGCGAAGGACGAGGCTAATCGCGAGGAACTAGCTAGTGTAATGGTTCATCTAGCCGAATCATTACGAAGAATTGCCATTTTACTACAACCGTTCCTAACACGTACTCCGAATGCGATTTTTGCGCAACTGGGTATACAAGAGGAATCACTCAAAGCATGGGAAAGCCTAGCTGACTTTGGCTTGATTCCAAATGCAACAAAGGTTGAGAAGGCTGCACCAATTTTCCCAAGGCTTGAAATTGCAGAGGAAGTAGACTTTATTAAGACGAAAATGCAAGGTTCTGCCCCAGCAGCGGAAGAAAAGAAAGAAGAAAAGCCAGAAGAACAACCAGAAGAAATCGATGAAATTGCGATTGATGATTTCATGAAAATTGATTTGCGTGTCGCTGAGGTTATTCAAGCCGAGCCGATTAAAAAAGCAGATAAACTTCTTAAACTTCAACTTGATTTAGGATATGAAAAACGTCAGGTTGTTTCAGGAATTGCTCAATATTATAAGCCTGAAGAATTAGTCGGCCGCAAGGTGATTTGTATTACGAATCTAAAACCAGTCAAACTGCGCGGCGAATTGTCACAGGGCATGATTTTAGCCGGCTCAAAAGATGGCCAACTTTCTTTGGCAACAGTCGATCAAACATTAGCAAACGGTGCTAAAGTAAAATAATAAATATAGTTAAGGCGCCTGTTAAGGGCGCTTTTACTTTTAGTTATATCCAGCTCCAGGGCCTAGTGGCTCGGGGTTATAAGCCCCTGAACAAGGCGCTTCCGCTTTTAAATGTTCCACGTGAAACAAATTTCGGGACATTTCCTTTTTTATTTTATCTTTTGACATTAAACTGCTGTAAGTGCACAATTTAGAGAAAAATAAGGAAAAGAGGTTCTTGCTTACTATGCTATTCGACACACATGCACATTTAAATGATACCCAGTATAACGAAGACTTAGAAGAAGTGATTGGAAGAGCAGAACGTGAAGGCGTCACCCATATGGTGGTTGTCGGATTTGATCGTCCAACCATAGAGCGAGCTATGCAATTAGCCGAAACCTATGACTTTATTTATGCCTGTGTTGGCTGGCATCCAGTTGATGCGATTGACATGACGGAAGAAGATTTAGTGTGGATAGAGGAATTAACTGCCCATCCAAAGGTTGTTGCGATTGGTGAAATGGGTTTGGATTATCACTGGGACAAATCCCCGAAGGATATTCAAAAGGAGGTTTTCCGGAAACAAATTAGGCTGGCTAAAAAGGTGAAACTGCCAATCGTTATTCATAATCGCGAAGCTACTGCGGATATCGTGGGAATTTTAAAGGAAGAAGGCGCAGAAGAAGTAGGCGGAATTATGCACTGCTTTAGCGGCAGTCCTGAAGTGGCGATGGAATGTGTCAAAATGAACTTCTACATATCTTTAGGCGGTCCAGTGACCTTTAAAAATGCTAAAAAGCCGAAAGAAGTAGCAGCTGAAGTACCGTTAGAAAAGCTGTTAATTGAAACGGACTGCCCTTATTTAGCTCCCCATCCGTACCGTGGAAAAAGAAATGAGCCTAGTTATGTAAAACTTGTGGCTGAACAAATTGCCGAAATAAAAGGGTTGACATTTGAGGAAGTGGCGGAAGCTACGACACGAAATGCTAAAAAATTATTCGCCATAAAATGATAGGGAAATTTGTCGAAGTCAGTGGAAGCTTGTCTTAAAATTTAATGATAACAAAAAGTTCTACACGTCTCCTTTTCTACATAGGATAACCGTGTCGAGAAGTTTCTCTTTGCAAATATTCTAACTTTGTGCATAATTAGAAATACCCTCGCAGAGTATGCAAGGATAGACAGCCGACAGCATGGTTCATTAATCTCTCTAAGAAAAGGAGGCGTTTTTCATCGTATTCAAAACCATGAAAAACCTGTTTCCCCAGTCTTTGAGCCGGAAGACATTGACCATTGCTTTTGCTAGTTTCGTAGTTTTGTTGACATCTCTTGGAATTCTTTTTTATGAAGGGTCAAAGAAAACTGTTGCCATCACTCTTAACAATCAGCAAAAGGTCGTAAAGACACATGCGGATACAGTCAATGAATTATTTGAGGAAATGGATGTATCCATCCGCTCACAAGACTATTTGCAACCAAAGGCGAATTCAAAGGTGAAGGACCAC
The DNA here is from genome assembly GCF_036966985.1 of Neobacillus drentensis. GTDB lineage: Bacteria > Bacillota > Bacilli > Bacillales > Cytobacillaceae > Neobacillus > Neobacillus drentensis_E. Next base: position 8,037 of record NZ_JBALSN010000027.1, read on the forward strand.
CTTATGGTCGTATGGAAGCAAGCTAAACAGGTTCACATTGTCAAGGACAACGAGAAGAAAACGATCTGGACGACAGCTGATTCCATAGCTGGACTCCTAAAAGAGCAGAAAATTGTTTTGAGCAAACATGATGAAATCTCACCTAGGCCGCAAGCAGCAATTAAAGATAAGATGAAGGTTGGAATAAAGAAAGCGTTTCATCTTACATATGTTGACGGCGGTAAAAAGCAACAAGTTTGGGCCACTTCGGCTACGGTCGCTGACTTTTTATCACAACAGGGCATTAAGCTAAACCAACTAGACCGAGTTGAACCGTCATTAACAGAAACCATCGCTAAGAATGGTGTTGTTAACGTCATTCGAGTAGAAAAAGTCACCGATGTAGTGGAAGAACCTGTTCAATTTGCTGTGGTAACCAAGAAGGATGAAAGTTTAGAAAAAGGCAAGGAAAAAACCATTACCAAGGGTAAAAAAGGCCGCATTTCTAAACAGTATGAAGTCTGGCTTGAAAATGGCAAAGAAGTATCTAGAAAATTAATAAGTGAGCAGAAGATTGCAGAGAAACAAGATAAGGTTGTGGCTGTCGGAACGAAGGAATTATCATTACAAGTTTCCCGTGGTACTGCTAATGAGCCGGGAAAAGAGTTTTATGTGACTGCAACTGCCTATACAGCGTATTGCAATGGGTGTTCAGGAAGAACAGCAACCGGACTTAATCTCCGTGCGAATCCGAACATGAAGGTAATCGCGGTTGACCCGAGAGTCATTCCACTTGGATCAAAGGTATATGTTGACGGTTATGGTTACGCTGTGGCGGGTGACACAGGCGGTGCCATTAAGGGATATATCATTGATTTATTCATGCCATCAAAAAGTGATGCATACCGCTGGGGGCGGAAAAAGGTAAAGATTAAAGTACTAGATTAATTTCCTTTATGCAGAGGGTCCTATCCTCTGCATTTTGCTTTTTTCGTAAATTTCTTTATACTAACAACGAATACATACTTATAAAAACAGTATACCCAGTTAAGCAGATGGGTAATCTTTTCTTACTTAATTGTATGAATCTGTTTGATAATATAGACGATGGACATTACAAAAATGTTTCAAGTTTTTTTCAATTTTTTATTTTTTTATTACGGAGTTACGGAGGCCTACATTAACAAAATGAAGATTAAAGAAATTATTGTTGTAGAGGGCAAGGATGATACAACAGCGATTAAACGAGCAGTAAATGCTGATACAATTGAAACAAATGGGTCGGCTGTAAATGGGACTACCATAGAAAAGGTACGGCGTGCGCAAGAGACAAGAGGCGTAATCATCTTTACCGATCCTGATTTTCCAGGTGAGAAAATTAGGAAGACAATTGCTGAAGCTGTCCCTGGTTGTAAACATGCTTTTTTAACAAAGGAAGCGGCGATGGGAAAAGTCGGGGAAAGCCTTGGTGTGGAGCATGCCAGTCCAGAAGCAATCCAAGAGGCACTAAAGGATGCCCAGGTTATGAGTGAGACGTATACAGAAGAAATAACACAAGAGGACTTACTTACCGCTGGACTTGTTGGCGGCGAAGGAGCGAAAGAGAGAAGAATCATCCTGGGTGAATTTTTAAAAATAGGATATACAAATGGGAAACAGCTCCATAAACGCTTAATGATGTTCCAAATCAGTAAAAAAGAATTTTCAGAAGCACTAAGGGTTGTACGTCAGGAGGAACTACATGAATAACAAAGATATTGCTACCCCGGTAAGGACAAAAGAAATTTTAAATAAATACGGTTTTTCATTTAAGAAGAGCCTCGGTCAAAACTTTTTAATTGATACAAATATTTTAAAAAAGATTGTCAGTTTTGCGGATCTCACAGAAGATTCTGGTGCGATTGAAATCGGACCAGGTATTGGTGCGCTTACTGAGCAACTGGCCCGGACGAGTAAAAAAGTCGTTGCCTTTGAAATCGATCAACGGTTATTGCCTATCTTAAAGGACACGTTATCGCCATATCAAAATGTAAATATCATTCATAACGATGTGCTAGAAGCAGACGTTGCCCAAGTCATCACTGAAGAATTTACTGAAACTAACGATATAATGGTTGTTGCTAATTTACCTTATTATGTGACTACGCCAATCATTATGAAGCTTCTTGAAGAGCATTTGCCAATCCGCGGAATTGTTTGTATGCTTCAAAAAGAGGTGGCAGACCGTATTTCAGCAAAGCCTGGGACAAAGGATTATGGTTCTCTTTCCATTGCTGTTCAGTATTACACAGAGGCTGAGACCGTCATGATTGTCCCAAAAACAGTATTTGTCCCGCAGCCAAATGTTGATTCAGCAGTTATTCGTTTGACTAAGAGGGAACAACCAGCGGTTAAAGTGACTGATGAAGTGTTCTTTTTCCAAGTGACAAGGGCAAGTTTTGCTCAGCGTCGGAAAACCCTGCTTAACAATCTAACAAGCCAGCTGCCTGATGGAAAACAAAAAAAGGAGCAAATCCTTCAAGCCCTAAGTGCCAGTGGGATTGATCCTACCCGAAGAGGCGAGACCCTTTCCTTAGAAGAATTTGGCCGTTTAAGCGAAGCATTATATCCGTTTTTCCATTAGACCCTAGTTAAAGGGTCTATTTTTTTACTATGAGAATTTCAGCACACTGTTGATTGGCGCGGAAGGCACGAAGACTNNGAGACCCCGCAGGAGCAAAGCGACGAGGAGGATCTCCGGCACGCCCGCGGAAAGCGAAGTGACTGGAGCGCCAATCAACAGACTAATTTAATAGTCCTTTTCACAAATAGCTAGGGTATTGCATAGCCTATGAGAGAAACCTTATTTAGGCCTATTTACTGGTCTTATTGGAGTGACGACAGTGGATATAAAAATAAATGATATTGTCGGCAGGAGCTCGTATAACTGTGATATTCTATTTCGTATAATTGATGTCCGAAAAATAAACGACCAGAAGTTTGCAGTCCTATATGGAGAGGATTTCCGCCTCGTAGCAGATGCCCCATACGAGGATTTGGTTGTTATTGACCATAATCAAAGAGCCAAGCTGAAGAATGAATACCGGACATTGGAGGAGCAGTCATTTCGGCTGTTTACTCAAGATGTAGAATTAATTAAGCACCGGCAGGAATACGCGGCGACTGGCGGCTATGCAAAACCAAGTAATTATTTTCAAATGCCAGGGAAGGTTCTCCATCTAGATGGTGATCCATCCTATTTAAAGAAATGTATGACGGTATATGAAAAAGTGGGGATCCCTGTTATGGGGATACATTGTAATGAAAAGGAAATGCCTGAGCGAATTGGTGACCTGATTGACACGTATCGTCCCGATATCCTTGTGATCACTGGACATGATGCTTATTCAAAAGCAAAAGGGAAGATGACAGATATTAATGCGTACCGTCATTCAAAACATTTCGTTCAAACGGTGAAGGAAGCACGGAAAAGAATCCCCCACTTGGACCAACTTGTCATCTTTGCTGGTGCGTGCCAATCGCATTTTGAATCATTGATTCACGCCGGTGCAAACTTCGCGAGTTCTCCCTCAAGAATTAACATTCATGCCCTAGACCCTGTATATATCGTTGCTAAAATAAGCTTTACACCTTTTATGGAACGAATTAACGTATGGGATGTATTACGAAACACCTTAACAGGTGAAAAGGGACTTGGCGGGATCGAAACAAAGGGAGTGTTAAGGACAGGGATGCCTTATCGGCCAATCCAAGAAGAGGAAGATGAATAAGCCTTTCCAAAACGAAAAGGCTTATTTTTTTATTTTATGGCCGATACATATTACCCGTAATTTAAGGCAAGCTAAAAATGTTGAATTTTAGTAGAAAAAGTAGAACAAAACATATTGACAATCTTTTTGTTTGACTGATATAATTTATGTTTTTGTTTGACATAACTATGTCAGTGTGTTATACTTTACACAGTGAGGTGGACCGAATGCCAAAAACCTTAGCCGATATTAAGAAGGCTCTTGACACAAATTTAGGGAAAAGATTACTGCTTAAAGCCAATGGTGGACGTAGAAAAACCATTGAACGTTCCGGTGTTTTAGCGGAAACTTATCCATCTGTTTTTGTTATTGAATTAGATCAGGATGAAAACTCATTCGAACGTGTTTCTTACAGCTATGCGGATGTATTAACAGAGACAGTTCAAATCACTTTCTACGAAGATGCATCAGGACATTTAGCCTTAAATTAGTATATAAGCAATCTGCAGCAGTAAACGAATGTTTACTGCTTTTTGCTATTTATAAAGCGAAATCTATTAGATGATGAGTCTAGAGAGATCGTGCAATGTGATCCATCATAAATAACGATTTCTATCCCATACTAATAATGCTGCAGTATGAAAGGGGTTGTTTAGATGGGCAGAAGAAAAGGAATAATGTCCAGTCACTTTAAAGAAGAGTTGGCAAAGGAACTTGGATTTTATGATGTTGTTCAAAAAGAAGGATGGGGCGGCATAAAGGCAAAAGATGCAGGGAATATGGTCAAGCGTGCTGTTGAACTTGCACAAGAACAGTTAGCCAATCGGAGTCCTAGAGGTTGACTTCTAAAAAAGGCACTTCCGCTTATAATTTTAATCAATCACTTACTGCAGCGAGACCAGAGGAACATGTTCCTCTGGTCTTTTTTTCTCCAATATCTGACTTTATTTTTATAAAACATATAATAAATTATGAAATTTGATAGGATTTCGCATATCTCACGTCTTACTTTTATCATTTTGTGGTAAAATAGGACAAAATGTGGATTTTCGGAAACAGTGGATTATACAGAAGTAGGTGGACGTAGTGAAGCTTTTAGTAAAAGCACCGGCCAAAATAAATTTAGCATTAGATGTTTTACACAAACGCCCGGATGGCTTCCATGAGGTGGAAATGATTATGACCACGATTGATTTGGCGGACCGGGTAGAGTTAGAGTTATTAAATGAAGATAAAATACATATCCTTTCTCACAATCGCTATGTCCCTGATGACCAGCGTAATTTAGCTTTTCAGGCTGCCCAGCTCTTAAAAGATCGATTCCATGTTAAACAAGGTGTGATGATTTCGATTGAAAAAACCATTCCGGTCGCAGCTGGACTTGCGGGAGGAAGCAGTGATGCTGCAGCCACTTTAAGAGGTCTAAATAAACTTTGGAATCTTGGATTAACCATGGATGAATTGGCCGAACTTGGCAGTGAAATTGGATCGGATGTTTCCTTTTGCGTATATGGCGGGACAGCCTTGGCAAAGGGGAGAGGAGAAATTATTACACAAATACCCGCCCCGCCGACATGCTGGGTCATCCTGGCGAAGCCTTTTATAGGGGTGTCGACAGCTGAAGTATACAGAAGGCTCGCTATTAATGAAACGGTCCATCCTAATATCGCTGGTATGATTGAAGCAATCCATGAGCATGATTACCAAAAGGTATGCAGCAACGTTGGGAATGTTTTAGAAGAGGTAACGCTAAACCTTCATCCTGAAGTTGCTCTCATTAAGGAACAAATGAAGCGTTTTGGTGCGGATGCAGTCCTAATGAGCGGGAGCGGGCCGACCGTGTTTGGAATTGTTCAGCATGATTCAAGAATGCACCGAATTTATAACGGATTAAGAGGATTCTGTGATCAAGTATTTGCTGTCCGAATGTTAGGAGAACGACACTCACTTGATTGAAGACGTACGAAAATGGTATCCTTAAGTTAGAATATTCGTGTTTTTGGGGGCTTGTTATGAAATTTCGCCGCAGCGAACGATTGATTGATATGACAAATTACTTACTGGACCATCCTCGACAATTAGTTCCGCTTACCTTTTTTGCCGAACGTTATGACTCTGCGAAATCCTCGATTAGTGAAGATTTGGCGATCATCAAAGAGACGTTTGAAAACAGAGGAATTGGAACGATCCAAACCGTGCCCGGTGCATCTGGCGGGGTAAAATTCTTTGTAAAAGTAAGCCATGAAAAAGCGGTGCCTTTTATCAATGAATTGTGTGATCTGATTGCCAATCCTGACAGGTTGTTACCTGGAGGGTATTTATACTTAACAGATATTTTAGGCAATCCGCAGGTGGTCCAAAAAGCAGGGCGCATTATCGCCTCTGCTTATACCGACGCAAAAATAGATGTGGTCATGACTGTGGCCACAAAAGGAATTCCACTTGCCTATGCCGTGGCAAGTCAGTTGAATGTTCCTGTTGTGATTGTCCGAAGAGATAGTAAGGTTACCGAAGGTCCGACTGTTAGTATTAATTATGTATCTGGTTCAACGAAAAGAATACAAACAATGGTCCTTTCGAAACGAAGTATGAAAGAAGGTTCCCGTGTCCTGATTGTGGATGATTTTATGAAGGCTGGCGGAACAGTTATGGGGATGATCAGCCTGCTTGAGGAATTTAATGGCCATCTGGCGGGAATTGCTGTGTTAGTAGAAGCAGAAAAAATACAAGAGCGGCTTGTCGATGAATATACTTCGCTCGTACAATTGGCTAATGTAGATGTAAAAGAAAAGCAGATTAATGTCCAAGCAGGCAATTATTTAAAAAAGTAGATGGAGGGAATTTCTATGAAAATAATTCAAACTAATCAAGCACCGGCTGCAATTGGCCCATATTCACAAGGAATTATTGTTAATAATTTGTTCTATAGCTCTGGACAAATCCCATTGACAGCTGAAGGGTCTTTAGTAACAGGCGATATTAAAGAACAAGCTCACCAAGTATTTCAAAATTTGCAGGCGGTATTAACAGCTGCAGGTGCATCATTTGAGACAGTGGTAAAGACCACAGTATTTATTAAAAATATGGATGATTTTGCTGCATTAAATGAGGTCTATGGCGAATACTTCTCCATTCACAAACCTGCGCGTTCATGTGTCGAGGTTGCTCGATTGCCGAAAGATGTATTAGTGGAAATTGAAGTGGTCGCACTCGTTAAATAAGAGATTAGATCTTTTCCTTTCGTCTATTGTTCCATAGTGTTCACTATTTCGCCCTAATTTTTCAAAAATATTTTGAATATAAAGAAGGATTTTTGAAAAGATTGTTGAATTTATTTACTTAGCTTTTTATCTAAAGAAAAGGGTGTGAGCACATGGAAGTAACTGACGTAAGATTACGCCGCGTTAGCACAGATGGAAGAATGAGAGCGATTGCATCAATCACTTTGGACAATGAGTTTGTCGTTCATGACATTCGTGTTATTGACGGAAATAACGGTTTATTCGTAGCTATGCCAAGCAAACGTACTCCTGATGGAGAATTTCGTGACATTGCGCATCCAATCAATTCAGGAACACGCGGTAAAATCCAAGAAGCTGTTTTGGCTGAGTACCACCGTCTAGGTGAATTGGAAGTAGAATTTGAAGAAGCCGGAGCTTCCTAAGGATTTTTACAACTAGGGCCTTTCTTCTATGAAGGCTCTTTTTATTGTGCAAAAGGCACTTCCTCCCCTTATCAGCCTCTTACCTTTCTCTCAGTTTAAATTAATTCATTATTACAAAAATAGACACTTCCTTCACATACCTTGAAAAGAGCGTTCAATTACGTTAATATTTTTAGTGGATAAATAGGTTAATTGGAGGACTGTTCATGTCTAATCGTTATGCTGTGATTTTAGCCGCGGGACAAGGGACGCGGATGAAATCTAAGCTATATAAAGTATTACACCCGGTATGCGGAAAACCAATGGTCCAACATGTGGTTGACCAAATAACGAAACTTAATATAAAAGAAATTGTCACAATTACTGGTCATGGGGCAGAAATGGTCCAAGCACAATTAGGTGACAGAAGTCAATATGCTCTTCAGGACCAGCAGTTAGGAACTGCCCATGCTGTAAGCCAAGCACAGCATATCCTTGAAGGCAAAGCAGGAGTAACGATTGTTGTATGTGGTGATACTCCTTTAATTAGAGCAGAAACAATGGAAGATTTATTTAAACACCATGAAGAATTAGGAGCAAAAGCGACGATTCTTACAGCAAGAATTGAAGACCCGACTGGATACGGCCGAATTATTCGTAACGCTGACGGTTTGGTAGAAAAAATTGTTGAACACAAAGATGCCTCGGAAGATGAAAGAAAAATCAATGAAATTAATACAGGAACCTATTGCTTTGATAATACAGCCTTATTTGAAGCGTTAAAGAATGTTTCGAATGACAATGTACAAGGCGAATATTATTTACCTGATGTCATTGAAATTTTAAAGAAGCAGGGGGAAGTTGTCACAGCTTTCCAAACAAATGAATTTGAAGAAACACTAGGTGTGAATGACCGTGTCGCTCTTGCAGAAGCAGAGCGAATTATGCGCGCACGAACAAATGCAGCTCATATGAGGAACGGGGTAACCATTATTGACCCTGCCAATACCTACATTGAAACGGATGTTGAAATCGGGCAGGACACGGTGATCTATCCAGGAACGATGATTAAAGGTAAAACCGTAATTGGATCTGAATGCCACATTGGTCCAAATTCAGAAATAGATTCGTGTGAAATTGGTGCGGAAACGGTAGTCCGTCAATCAGTTGCACATAATAGTTCTATTGGTGCTCATGTCAATATTGGGCCATTTGCTCATATTCGCCCAGAATCGACAATAAAAGATGAAGTAAAAATAGGCAACTTCGTGGAAATTAAAAAAGCTGTCTTTGGAAAAGGAAGCAAAGCCTCCCATTTAAGTTATATCGGTGATGCAGAGGTAGGTTCTGATGTGAACATCGGCTGCGGTTCCATTACAGTTAATTACGACGGAAAAAATAAATTTTTAACTAAGATTGAAGATGGAGTCTTTATTGGCTGCAATTCAAATCTAGTTGCCCCTGTTACTATTGGGAAGGGTGCATATGTGGCGGCAGGTTCGACGATTACGAAAGATGTACCAGGCGATGCCTTATCGATTGCCCGGGCACAGCAAGTGAATAAGGAAAATTACGTCCAAAAGCTGAATCTAAAGAAATAAGTGAATGATTTTAGGAGGCTATCATGTCGAATCAATATTTAGACCCAAATCTTAAGGTGTTTAGTTTAAATTCAAATCTCCCTCTTGCAAGAGAAATTGCGAAATTCATCGGTGTTGAATTAGGAAAATGTTCGGTCACAAGATTTAGTGACGGTGAAATTCAAATTAATATCGAAGAAAGTATTCGTGGCGGCGATGTGTATGTTATCCAGTCGACTAGCCAGCCAGTAAATGAAAATATCATGGAATTATTAATCATGATTGATGCGTTAAAAAGAGCATCAGCCAAGACTATTAATATTGTTATGCCTTATTATGGCTATGCACGTCAGGATCGTAAGGCACGTGCCCGTGAGCCAATTACGGCTAAATTAGTGGCAACTCTGCTTGAAACGGCAGGAGCGACCCGTGTTATCTGTCTTGATTTGCACGCACCACAAATTCAAGGATTCTTTGATATTCCTACAGATCATTTAATGGGTGTACCGATCTTAGCGGATTATTTTAAAACAAGAGAATTCGAAAGCGATATTGTCATTGTCTCTCCAGACCATGGTGGAGTGACAAGAGCCCGCAAAATGGCTGAGCGGTTAAAAGCACCAATTGCGATTATTGATAAACGCCGTCCAAGACCAAACGTGGCGGAAGTCATGAATATCGTCGGTAATATCGAAGGAAAAACAGCGATTTTGATTGATGATATCATTGATACAGCCGGAACAATCACTCTAGCTGCAAACGCCCTAATTGAAAACGGTGCATCAGAAGTGTATGCTTGCTGTACTCATCCAGTCTTATCAGGACCTGCGATCGAACGAATTCAAAATTCAAAAATTAAAGAATTAGTTATTACCAATTCGATTGCACTTCCAGAGGAGAAAAAGATTGATAAAATCATTAACCTATCCGTTGCTCCGCTTCTTGGTGAAGCAATTATTCGGGTTCACGAAGAGCAATCCGTAAGTACATTGTTTGATTGATCAAAAGTTTAAGGATCTGGCCAATAAGGCTGGATCCTATTTTGTGTTAAAGACATCTTCCTGTTTTAGATAATCCGCTAAAAAAATGTTTAGACCCACCTGTTTTGGGGCATTTTTATATAGACAGTTTTCGATAATATAGGAGGGTGTTAAACATGAGTACTGTTTTACAGGCAAAGGAACGGAAGGAACTCCGTCACTCAGAATTAAAGCAAATTAGAACGAATGGAAATATCCCGGCCATCATTTATGGTACCAAAGTTGATAGTAAGCCAGTGTATGTTAGTTCGGCTGACTTAACGAAAACAATCCGCCAAGTGGGCCGGAATGGAGTTATCTCTTTAGATGTGGACGGCAGCAAACAGGACGTAGTCTTAACCGATTACCAAGAGGATTCAATTAAAAGAGAAATCATCCATGTTGATTTCTTAGCGGTCGATAAATCCTCGAAGATTAATGTAGAGGTAAGACTTGTTTTAGCTGGGGATGCAGCAGGTGTAAAGGATGGCGGTGTCTTACAGCAGCCGCTTCATCAATTATCGATTACATCGACACCGGATAATATCCCGCAACAAATTGAGGTCGATGTAACGAATCTGCAGGTAGGCGAAACGCTAACCATTTCAGACATTCTTAACCAAGGATCTACTTTCCAAATCAACCATGAAAATGATGAAGTGATTGCTTCAATCCTTCCTCCAAAACAAGAAGATGAGATCAATGCAGGAGAGCAGCAAGATGGCGGACATCCTGATAATGAAGAAGGCAGAGAGACCACTCCAGAATAAAAAGACCTGCACCTTAGGCTAGACAATGTTCTCCATTCACTGTAAATTAAAGAGTAGCAACAAGGCGTAATCTTTACAAGGTTACGTCTTTTACCTCATTACACTCTCATGGGGGAAAAACATGTTTCGAAAATTATTTAAAAGGTTGGCTAAACCGGAAGAGGTGGGACCCAGAATGAAATTAATAGTTGGTTTAGGTAACCCTGGGAAACAATATGAACATACGAGGCACAATATTGGATTTGAAGTCATTGATGCACTATCAAGTACTTTTTCTATTCCACTTAACCAGTCTAAATTTAAAGGGCTGTATGGAATGGGTTTTTATAACGGCGAAAAGGCAATTTTGCTAAAACCGCTGACCTATATGAATCTATCCGGAGAATCAATTAGGGCTGTCATGGATTATTATGAAATAGCCCAGGAAGATTTGCTTGTTATTTATGATGATCTTGACTTGCCCGTTGGAAAGATTAGACTTAGGCAAAAAGGGAGTCCAGGTGGACATAATGGAATTAAGTCAACAGTTGCTCATCTTGGCACCCAGGAGTTTAATCGAATTAGAATTGGAATCGATCGCCCTCAAGCAGGAATGAGCGTGCCTGATTATGTCCTTGGCCGTTTTCGTACGGATGAAAAGGCACCAATGGAAGAAGCCGTGAAAAAAAGTGCAGAAGCCTGTGCAGCGTGGCTAGAGAAGCCTTTCTTGCAGGTAATGAATGAGTATAATCAGTCATGATGATTCATGAATTACCCATTTGTCTCATACAATAAAGCAATAAAAAGATATGTTGGGTCATGATGATAACGGTTTCTTATTGAATAAGTTCCTCCCAGAAGGTTCATACTATTAAGGAATCCTAGATTAGGGAGGGACAGGCGTGGCCATCCATTACCATTGTCGGCATTGTGGTACAAACCTTGGTTCAATTGACAAAGCATCCATACACAGCGAGGCCCTCGGTCTTCATAAATTAAATGATCAAGAAAGACTGGAAATGGTAGCGTATGACTCATCTGGCGATATTCACATCACAGCCATTTGTGAAGACTGTCAAGAAGCTTTAGAACGGACTCCGGATTACCACCAATACGATTTCCTTATTCACTAACCAGCTTTGGACTGATTATCCAAAGCGTTTTTCTATTTATAATTTACTAAAATAAGAATAATAATATGATTTTTGATGGAAGAAGGAGGGAGGAGAAACCTTGAATGCTTTAACATCGTTATTCCTCAAGCAGGAAGATGTCCATTCCGTGATTGCAGGGGTGGAGGAGGGCCTAAAGGAACAGCTGATTGCCGGGTTATCGGGTTCGTCTAGAACCGTATTAGCCGCATCTATTTACGAACAAATGAAAAGGCCGATCATGCTCGTCACCCATAATCTATTACAAGCCCAAAAACTTTATGATGATATTGTCAATCTATTAAGCGAGAAGGAAGTTTTCCTTTTTCCTGCTAATGAGTTAATTGCTGCCGAAATGAGCATTGCCAGTCCTGAATTAAAGGCACAAAGAATAGAGGCCTTAAACTACTGGAGCAAGCATAAAAAAGGAATATTAATTGTCCCGATAGCAGGATTAAAGAAAATTGTCCCGCCTAAGTCAATATGGGAGAAATACCAACTCTCGTTAAAATTAGGAGAAGATATAAATATCGACCAAACCTTAAATACATTTGTCAAAATGGGGTATGTTCGAGCTGAAATGGTGACAACGCCGGGAGAATTTAGTGTAAGAGGCGGAATCATTGATATTTATCCGCTGACGGAAGCCAATCCGCTTCGAATTGAATTATTTGATACAGAAATCGACTCGATTCGTTCCTTCTCATTAGAAGACCAGCGTTCGAAGGAAAAGGTTTCAGAGATTCAAATTGGACCGGCAACAGAGGTATTATTGGAAGCAGAGAATTATAGCCAAATTGTTGAGAAGCTTGAAGCAGGGTTAGGGAAAAGCCTTCGAAAGCTGAAGGATGATAAGGCAAAAATGCAGCTGTCACAGAATATTAGTTTTGAATTAGAGCAATTAAAAAATGGACAGAAGCCTGACCAAGTCTTTAAATACCTGTCACTAGCCTACGATAGCGCTAGTAGTCTACTAGACTACCTGCCAAGAAATGGACTTGTATTTATTGACGAAATAAGCCGGGTTCAAGAAATGAATGATTCATTAGTAAAAGAAGAGGCAGAATGGTATACAAGTTTACTCGGCACCGGTCAGATTGTCCATGATTTACATATTTCCCATGACCTTACTGTCCTTTTGCATAAAAAGGAATGGCCGATTGTTTATATGTCCTTATTTTTACGGCATGTGGCAAATACAAGTCCGCAAAATATTATTAATATTTCCTGCAAGCAAATGCAAAACTTCCACGGCCAAATGCATTTATTAAAAGCAGAAGTTGACCGATGGAAAAAAAGCAATTATTCTATTTTATTTTTAGGACCCGATGAAGAGCGGGTTAAAAAGCTAGAGCGTGTCCTCGAGGACTATGAAATCAATGCGAGCGTTATCAAGAGCGGACAACAGTTGCTGCCTGGTAAAGTTCAGATTATGCACGGAAATCTGCAAACGGGTTTTGAACTGTCAATCCAGAAAATAGCGGTGATTACTGAGGAAGAACTATTTAATAAACGAGTCAAAAAATCTACTAATCGCCAAAAACTATCAAATGCTGAAAGAATCAAGAGTTACTCTGAGCTGAAAATCGGTGATTATGTAGTCCACGTTAATCATGGTATCGGTAAGTATTTAGGGATTGAAACGCTTGTCATTAACGGCATTCATAAGGATTATCTCCATATCCGTTATCAAGGAACAGACAAACTGTAACTAAAAATCCTCCGGCTAATACAATTTTCTTTATGCCAATCTTTTGGGCCAAAACGCCAATAAGTGTTGAAATAACCAAAAATCCAAGTGAAATGATCGTAGCTAAAAATCCTGCCTGAGCGTAGTTGATAGCTAAATCTTCTTGCATAGAAGGCATTAATACACCATAGGCTAATCTTGCAAATCCTGATGTCGCAATGACCAACAAGTAACCTGCTATTAGTTGAGAAAACATTGAACTTTTTTTACTCGCCATTATTTCATCCTCCAATAAAAAACCGTCCGGTCTGTTTTTAACCAAAAAAAATATTTAAATCCAATTCTGTACTATAAAACATCTGATTTTAAAACATCGCTACTTCCTCAATCTTATTCAATTCACCTCCAGAAAAGAACTATCGGTCTGTTTTAATTTAACTACTTATTCGATAATAAGTCAATAAATTTTTAAGTATGTAAGATAAAGTTCTTGATTATAAAAATAAGGATAAATATTCCTTATTTTTATTTTAATAGTATAATATTTTATGGCTTGCAGCTGGATGGTCTTTAGGTCCAGGTCCTCCTACTTTCACTATATTTTGATAGGTTTCGTCTTGAAAAAACGCATCAGGAACACCACAACGAATATGACCTGATGGTTTTAAAAATTTATAACAAACTTTAGCTACATCTACACCTTCTTCATAGGTAAGATGCTCCCATACATGCTCAGCTAAAATAGCTGAGATAGAATTATTATCAAATCTACTTTCCCAAGTAGTCTTATCTAATAAGTTAAGTTCATCTTCTTGTGTTTGAATCCATCCAGGATTATTGTTAAACGCTCCTGCACCTACTACTACTTTAATTTCATCTTGTTTTGTAACCAACACTTTCACTTCATAACAAATTTAGTTCATTTAATATTTTCTTTGTTTACTTAGTTGAGTAAACTTAGGTAATTTTTATGATTTAATATCAAAATGTTAGTGAAATTGACTGATCATTTGACACGTTAATTGACAACTATTTTTTAGAGTACAACAACAATTGTCCTATAAAATAATTACATCCTTTAGGTTGTCAATTCTCTATAAAAAGTTAAAAAAGCCTTTATATAAAAAGAAAAATGGCATAGTAAGTTCTTATGCCATTTCATGTGTCAATTTATCGTTTTGCACCTCCAAACGGAACCCTTTAATAGAAAAAGGATAGGTTTTTTTTGTATATTTTCTGCCGTTATTCTATTTCCCTTCTTCCAACCTTCTATAGGATCAAATAAATCCAAAATTGATTCAATCCCTCGTTCTATTCTTTATTGATAACTAAAATGAATCATTATCATAACAAGGATGTCATTTACCAAAAAAAAATATCGCCATATAATAGCCATAGCATTTAGAATAGTCTTAATTTTTACCATTGTTAATAATAGTTTAATTTTACTATCCTTAAATGCAATACATTTTAGAGGTGATACATAAGATGAAAAAAAGAAATCAGTGGTTTAATGGGAGGACGGCAACTTGGCTTTTCACTTCAACCCTAGTATTCTCCAGTGCTAAATTTCCTTTTGTAGCTCCAACCGGTTTAGCACAGGGAATTAATGCCAATGAAGCAATGACACGTGTTATTGTCGAAATGGACGGCGCACCTGTGATTCACGCCCTGCCGAAGTCAGAAAAGATAGGAGCCGCTTCCAAATCAACGGTAAGTAAGTTGAAAGAACAAACCGAGAGCTTGAAACAGGCACAAGGAAAAATGTTACAAGCATTAAATGAAAAGAGGATTCCATTCAACAAATCTAACGAATATACGTTTACCTTGAACGGGATGGCATTACAAGTGCCCAAAAACAAAGTGGATGAACTGCGCTCCCTTCCAGGCGTAAAAGCGGTGTATCCGGATCAGGAATATCACGCAGACTTAGCCAACAGCGTTCCTTCGATTGGTGCTCCTGACGTTTGGTCCATGCACGACCAAGAAAATCAAGGAGTTACAGGGAAAGGAGAGACGGTCGCTGTGATTGACACTGGTGTGGACTATGCTCACCCTGACCTGGGAGGAGGATTCGGATCAGGGCACAAAGTACTCGGGGGGTATGATTTTGTCAATCATGATAACGACCCAATGGACGACTACGGCCATGGAACCCATGTTGCCGGAATCATTGCGGCTCATGGTAAAGTGACCGGGGTGGCACCTGATGCATCGATAACAGCCTATAAAGTCCTAGATAATAACGGATCAGGATATACATCCGATATCCTTGCCGGAATAGAAGCATCTATTTCTCCAGACAATCCATACCCGGCAGGTGTCATAAATATGAGCCTAAGCGGTCCAGGAAATGGCAGTGATCCCATCTCCCAAGCCGCCCAAAATGCGGTTGATGCCGGTGTAGTTGTTGTAGCGGCAGCCGGGAATTCAGGCCCTGGATATGGAACAATTGGTGCTCCTGCTATGGCTGAGGGAGTACTTGCTGTCGGCGCTAGTACAAGCGGTATCAAAGTACCTGACGCAAAAATGGTGGCCCCAGTTGAAGAGAATTTGTCCGTTACCCGCCTTGGGATTTCAGCTAACCCTCCTGAAGCAGCAATTACCCGCGAGCTGGTAGACGTTGGAGAAGGACGAGTGGAAAACTACGAAGGATTAGATGTAAAAGGAAAGATTGTTCTCATTCAATTGCCTTTATTGGCAGATTCACAGCAATACTATACAGCGGGGATTACAGCTCAAGAAAAGGGTGCCGACGCTGCGCTCTTTTTCGAGCCTTTGGAAAATGGTCCTTCTTTTAAAATAGGAGAAACTATACCATCTCAATATACATCCAACTTACCTGGAGAGTTACAAGCACAACATGAATTCCTGACAGGTTCATCCATGGACGGCCGGTTGGAATCGTTGGTCGCTATGAAAATTGACCAAATAAAAGCTGGGGAATTAAAGACCTACTTGTCCAAGGGACCTGTTAAAATCACGATTACAGGAAAAGACGCAACAGATCAAATTGCTAATTTTAGTTCCCGTGGTAATTCCGACCTACGAGCAAAGCCTGATTTAGTCGCTCCAGGTGTTGAAATCAATTCGACGTACATCAAGAAACAAGAAGATGATTCCGGTTACACAAGAATGAGCGGGACAAGCATGGCGGCCCCTCATGTGGCAGGTGCAGCTGCCCTCATAAAACAACTCCACCCTTCCTGGAAAGCTAGCGAGATTGCCAGTATTTTAAAAGAATCCGCGAAGCCGCTGGCATCATATGATGTGCTTACACAAGGTGCAGGAAGACTGGATGTAAAGGCTGCGGCGGAAACCAATGTCGTCGCCTCACCTAATGGATTAAATTTTGGATTTGCTGATTTAAAAGATTCTGAGATTCA
>NZ_JBALSN010000028.1:0-515 GCF_036966985.1 Neobacillus drentensis
TTTTGCAATCTCCCAATCTTTCATGGCTGCCAGGGTTAAGATGTTCCTTTTTTCTCGCTCCTTCCACAAATCAAGGATCAGCTTCTCCGTATTGTCGAACTTCTCCAGGTCGGCATATGCTAATAACTCGGAAAGATAGGACATCCCACCAAAGGATTCAAGGTCAGGCATGGTGGTAAAAGTGATTAAATCAATATTCCTGCCTGCCTGGTTTAAATCCAGCATCCTCTTCATTAATTCTTTATGCCGTATACTTTCCAGCTGTTCAGGCTTGATTACCGTATCCTTAAGTAAGTACTCCGCCTTCATCAGGCTTCCTAAAAATGCTTTTTCCGCCATACTCACCAGTCTTCACCTGCCGTAAGATCGAAGTCGTATCCGCTAGGAATATCTCTTCCTCGAGGAAAGGAATCCTTGGATTGCCAATGATTTTGTACAGGCTTTCGGCTCTCAATATAGGAATCAATTTCTTCTACGGACAGTAAAGATTCATTTTCCCAGTTTTTCAGAATCCC
>NZ_JBALSN010000028.1:543-5976 GCF_036966985.1 Neobacillus drentensis
CAATATTCATCGCTTTTAAAATCACCGCTTTGGGCTGCAAAAATTTAGAATCAGCTAACCAGGCTAACAGTTGCTGCTTACCATTCAGGTTACTAAAACCAAATCCATTGTTGTCCCAAAACTCTATGATTTCTTTAACATCTACAAGTTTTTGATTATTATGTAAGGGATGGTCACTATCTGGATTACTCTCAATTTGGGAGTAAAGAACTTCTTGTTGTTTTTCTTTTTCTTTATCTTTTTCTCTATCTTCTTCTTGTCCACGTATCGTATCTGGTTTGGTCGACGTAACGTCAACCTCTTTACATTCTGTATTTAGATAGTGATCATTCTGATCTTGGTCACTATCTTTCTTGCTGAAAGTAAACTCTTCTTTTTTACAAAAAGATTCATAAAGGCTGCGGAATTCCTGTTTTGGAATCAACTCTGAAACATATTGAATTAATGAGGAATCTTTGACAGCTTTTAATTCAGAAGTAATACAATCTATCATTGGTTTTCCAGCTTTATCAAAGTTATTTTCTCCCCAGTTTTTAATGGCAAGTTCTCTCGTTTCAGGATTGTAGCGAATCAGCTGGTGATGTGTGATGAATCGTTCCATTAAAGAATGAACACTTTCAATGGAATAGCCCATATCAAAGGCCATCTGCTTTTTCGTAATCTGATAGATTCCAATTTGAGTACTACGCTGATTCGTTAAAAGATATAAATAAAAGTATCTGTCCTCTGGTGTCATCTCCTCCGAAACCATTGGATCCATCCAAAAATCAATACGTACTTTTCTAAACTTTGCCATCTTCAACCACTGCCTTTCTTCTAATAAAGTTTTCTTCATATTTCATATAGAAAGAAATGAAGATAAAGGTCATAGGATTTTCACTAGTATGTGAATTCTTTATGAAACTCCTTCCAACTCCATGTCCTTTACGTGGGATTTAGGTGAAAGCCCGTATCCTTTGCACTTCTACGATATCGAGTTTGGCAGGGTAATGCGAATCACCAAATTTCAAATTTGAGGGCATTTTTGGTGCTTAAAAGCCAAAAAACGCCTCCAAATTTGAAATTTGAACGCGTTTTTTGATGTTTTGGTAATTTTTCAGCTTATTTTTTGTAAAGGCGTGTATCGTTCTTATTTTATATAAAAATAACTGTTCTTCTGTTTTTTTAATGGCTCTGATATAATCATCCGACTTGAGATTTTAATACACAGCTAATCTTCAGTTGCAAGGTTCATAGTAAGTGTATTTTTTTATTTTTTTAAGTCATCCTATTTTTATATAGGAGGCGAAATTATGGAAAAACGTCAAGAATCTGTCATCGCCGTACGCAAGAATGGCGATGACGATATTATTGAATTAAAGTTGTCAAACGGTCGGGTTGTTGATTACAAAGAAGCACAACAAATGGCAAAGAGTGGGATGATTGTTAACGTAAATGTTTTCAAGGGTGGCGACGGCGAGGAACATCTTCGGAGCAATCCGGATGGGGATCCGACCAACAACCTTGATAACCTGCCACAGTTCTAACGGAAATATAAGTAACACAATAATCGGCATAAAAAAATGCTCAGTGTATATAAACTCTGAGCATTTTTTTATCGGCTTATTGAACTAAAGCACCCCGTGTAGCCACCCATGCAGAAGAGCTGCACTACATAGAATAAAAATGATTCAGAACTGTCAATACTGATACTGCCTTAATCCAGCCACGCTATTGATATTAGTTGTTATTTTTAATTAAAATTTGGTTGTTAATATGATGTTCCATATGTTCAAGGTAGTCCTGTATAAGCCAGTCTAAAGTTTTTTGATGGTTATTCCCAATATCACAAAGATAAGATAATTTCTCGGCAGGAATTTTGATAAATATATTTATGACTTGATAATTTAGTGTTTGAAAGAGAGTTAGTATTTCATCAAGTGGTCTTTCTTGATAATTCTGAACTACCACCCATTCTTCTTGATTATACGACTGGATAACATAAGGTTGTTCTTCATATTGAATTTTTACAAACCTCTCAATATTATTTATTGCAGAGTCACAAAGATGTCCTAATATCTCTTTTTTAGACCATTTATTTGGTGATGGTCGATTAGATATTTCCATTGCTGACATTAAATTGTATTCTTTTGGTAATGAGTGTATCCAGTGGTTTATTCTATTAATTACATTCTCCATACTTTTACTCCCATTCAAAATTTTTGTAAATAATATTCGTCTAATAACCTTAATTACCCTTTCTGAAATTAATGGTTATAACTGCTTAAATCAACTTCTTTTCTAAATAATACTGTTTAAATCCTTTTGGGTGATCATCTACTATCCCAACTACATTAAATCCTAACTTTTGATAAAAGTTTGGTGCCTGGAAGCTAAAAGAATCTAATAGTATTAGACGGCAATTATTTTTTCTTGCCGTTTTTTCAATATGATTTATTAACTCTTTACCATAACCTCTACCTCTTAATGAAGGATCCACCCATAGATAGTCAATATATAAATGGTGCCAGAATATCCTTCCAGTAATCCCCCCAACTATTTTTTTATCATCATTTCTAAGTATATGGCTAACATTTATTGTTGTTTGTTTTACTTCATCAGGTAGCTTCGAAAGGTTATATTCGATTACTTTTTTTCTAATATAATCACTATCTTCATGTATCCATTCCTTTGAAATTTCCATAATTCGCCTCCGCATGATAATAATCAAAAATAAAACCTTTATAAATATATTACCTTCTTTAACAATTAAGTTCCTTTTTTAACAAAGCTGCTTCGTAGTTCAACAAGAAAAAGTTGCCTCAATGACTGTTCAGATCCTAAACTCAAGCTCCTGTTAGCTTAAATACAATTCATCACACTTCTTAAGCTAACCTGCACAA
The DNA here is from genome assembly GCF_036966985.1 of Neobacillus drentensis. Lineage (GTDB taxonomy): Bacteria > Bacillota > Bacilli > Bacillales > Cytobacillaceae > Neobacillus > Neobacillus drentensis_E. The sequence goes on from NZ_JBALSN010000028.1 coordinate 3,426, forward strand.
ATTGAATATTTCACCTGATTACATTACTTGCAAAAACAAGAATAAGAACAGGGGCATGACACAAACTATGCTAAAAAGGAGAGTGTATATCATGGATGAAAAGGGTTTAAAACAGAACGCTAGTAATACTTTACCTACGAATAAACAGAAAACTTTAGATATAACAGCAAGTATTGATGAGCTGAAAAAAGAGCATGAACCAGAGTATGTCTTTTTATATTGGGATGAATTGAGATAAGGATCTTAAGAAGAGAAAATGAAATGGATATTGGATAGAATAATACCAAAATGAAGCAATTCTCTTTATTGAGAATTGCTTTCAATCCAGTAGGATATTTTTTGAACTATGGTGCCTTTGAGCCCATCCGTTAGTCTGACTCCAACGACCACGGTGTACCACCGACTGTCGCCCCCTTTATGGCTAGCACTCATGGGAGATTAATCCTTTTTCTGGTTGTAGCGCCAGCAGCACATTGATTTTATTTTTAAGAAGATGGGTGTCATTAACTATCGATTTACCAGACTAGCTTATATGTGATTTTTCAAGAGGCTCAGCCTTTTTTTAAAAACTGTTTTTTCTGGGTCTGTTTTTGTTGTCCTTTTTCAGTTTTTATTTTTTCTATTTTTAAAATAGCATTTTTAATAGAACTAACGATTTCTTCCACTTCAATAGGTTTGACTAGATAGTCTATTGCCTCGAGTTGAATCGCCCTTTTGGCGTAATCAAATTTTGAATACCCGCTTATAATGATAAAAACAGTATCTAGATTAAGATTCTTTGTTTCTTTAATTAAATCCAATCCATTTAATTTTGGCATTCTTATATCTGCTAAAACAATGTCAGGCTTCTTGCTCATAATTTCTTTAAGGGCTTCTTCTCCGTCTGAGGCAGATCCAACAATTTCAATCTGATGATCCTGCCAGTTAGCTGCTGATTTTAAGCCTTCAATTACGATTTTTTCATCATCAACAATTAAAAGTTTATACATATTAGAAAACTCCTTAAAGATTGTCATGGATAATTCCGTCATTCTTTAGGCCAGCCTTAAGATAAACAGTAGTTCCCTTTCCAATTTCACTTTCAATCTTTAATCCATATTCTTTTCCATAATAAAGCTTTAATCGCTCATTAATATTTTTCAAAGCATAACCCTTTTTGTTAATATCTACTTCATTCATGTCAAAACCTTTTCCAGTATCACGAATACTGAAAAGTAGACCATCCTTGACCATTTTGCCTTCAATCATGATGGTTCCGCTCTCCTGATGCTCTAACCCATGGTAAACAGAGTTTTCTATAATGGGCTGTAATAGCAATTTAATGATACTTTCTTCCATGATTTCAGGTTCAATCGTAAATGAGTAGTGGATTTTATGGTCAAAACGAATATTTTGGATATCCAGATAACTTTTAACTTGTTCTATTTCATTCTTTACAGAGGTAATATGATTTCCATCATTTAAGGTAAGCTTAAAAATTTTTGATAAATTAATCGCAATTTTTGCTATTTGTTTCGCCTGTAATTTCTCCGCCATCCAATAAATCGTGTTCAAAGTATTATATAAAAAATGCGGATTAATGTGGCTTTGCAAGGCTAAAAGCTCTGCTTCCTTTTCTTTAATCTGTGATTTATACAACCTTTTTGTTAAATTATTATTCCAATTATAAAGGTGAACAATTTGATTCCCGATCTCTCCAAGCTCATCCTCATTATTAAAATGAATACCCACTACAGTCTCCCGTTTTTCCATTTTTTCCGTAACCAATCGTAGCATACTTAACTGGTTTGTAATTCTCTTGGTTATAAATAAGGCAATAATTAAGGAGAACATTAACGCCATCACTAATAAAGAAATGGTTACCAATCGAAGTTGATTGACCTCGCGAACAATATTTTCATAGGGGATAATACTGACAATATCCCAATTTGTTTTCTTGTTTGTATGATAATTAAAGAAATACTGTGTTCCATTCATTACCTTTTTAATAGTTCCGCTTTTCTCTCGGCCTTGAATGATTTTGGATACTTGTGAGGAAGAAAAACTGTTATTGCTGCTAGAGAACAATATTTTATCTTCATCCAAAACTAAAATATCGCCTGGAGGGTTACTATTTTTGAACATATTCTCAAAATAAGCTGGATCAAGTTCTATCAGAACCAACCCCATTTGTGCCTTCGTTCCAAGATCTCGAATATTTCTTCCATAAAGTAAAGATTGGCTGCCATCTGTAACAAGCTTTAAATTACTGCCAGTTAACCATTCACCCTGCCATTCGCTATGGAGTAAACGCGGATAGATATTGTACTTTTTTATCGTTTGATAGATGTCATTTTTCAAATTCTGTTCCCCGCGGTTTACTTTCAAAAAGCCGTGATTTTCATTCCCAACGTAGATGGCATTTATATAGGGATTGTTTACCACCGTAACATTATTCAAGTTTTCTAGAGATGCCGTCTCTAATCTGTATAACTTTGCATCCGTTTTTTTATAGGTTAAATAGGCATGAATTTCATTAGAAAGAAAGATGTCATTAGTTAAATTCTCTACA
>NZ_JBALSN010000029.1:0-5474 GCF_036966985.1 Neobacillus drentensis
TCCTATTTTTTCTGCCTCGCGGGCATCATACGCTTCCTAGGGTTACCGTTGATGTCTCTTTTCCACCCACGTCCTCATTTTCCTAAAACACACAAATGGCCAGCGAGATAACCTCGCTGGCCTTATATTAATCTTCTATATTATATATATTTTTAACCGACCATTAAGTTTTTCAAATCTGCTTTCAGGTCTGCGATTAGTTTTTCTAGGGTGATTTCCCTTTCGTTAACGCCTGTTTCGTAAGCTTTTCTTACGATTTCTGAGAAATTAGCCGTTTGAGAGCTTTTAGCCTCTACTATCCGATCCACCTTTCTTTTCCTCCTTTAGTTTACTCTAATTGACAATTTTACTAGATTAGCAGGATGATGTAAATCTATTTCCAGTGAAATTTGTTATAATTTAGTGAATTTTGTAAGGATTTGTTCTAATTGGTGAAAAAATAATCGAATGACTTAGTTAGGTTGCCACCTTAATTATTTCGATAATTCAGCAAATACACCAATTTTCGCTAACAATTAAGGAAATATTTACAACTTTTTCTCCGAAACACTAGCAAACTATGGTAAAATTAATAAAACTGTGAAAAAAATAGAGGTGATTTGCTAGTGAAGAAAACTATTGTTCGTGCCTTATCGACAGCTGCCCTGCTTTCGACCGTATTTGCAGGCACTGCCCTGGCCGATACATATAAGGTTCAAAAAGGCGATTCCTTATCGAAAATCGCGCAAAAGTACCATACGAGTGTCAAAGAAATCAAAACAGCAAATGGGTTGAAGTCGGACTTTATCTCTGTCAATCAAATGCTCAAGATCACGGTAGCGAGCAAAATGACCCAAGCATCACAGCCCACCACTTACACCGTTGTAAAAGGTGATGCCTTGATTAAGATTGCCAACCGTTTTCATGTGACTCTTGCTGAACTCAAGAAGTGGAACAATCTTAATAATACCCTCATTTATGTCGGGCAAAACCTAAAAGTTTCCGCCCCAAAACAGACGACGACACCAGCTAAGCCAACGACACCAGCAAAGTCACCGGCCACGACAACATCGACAACCACAACGGGTGTCTATACAGTTAAAAGCGGGGACTATCTTGGCAAGATTGCCAGTAAACATTCAACCTCTGTGTCGAACCTGAAATCATTGAACAAATTAAAATCCGATATGATTTATGTCGGCCAAAAGCTCAAGGTTCCAGCCAAGAAAGCAACAGTGACTCCGGCGAAACCTGTGGCCACCACACCGCCGAAAACAACGACTCCGACAACAAGTGTCAAGGAAACGACGGATTACATCGTTCAAAGCGGGGATACACTTGGAAAGATTGCAGGCAAATATAAGTTGACCGTCAAGGATTTGAAGGCGCTCAATAAACTTACTTCCGACAATATCTATGTCGGCCAAAAGTTAAAAGTCCCTGGGACTAAGACTGAACCTACTGTTAATACTGACCTTGCCGCAAAAATGATCGACAGTGCCAAGAAACTTATTGGAGTTCCTTATGTGTGGGGCGGCAGTAAGCCTTCTGGCTTTGACTGCAGCGGGTTCGTTTATTATGTGGCTAATCAAGCTGGGATGGAAATTGGCCGTTATTCAGCGGAAGGTTTCTATGACCGTACTTACTATGTCGATACACCGAAAGCCGGCGACATTGTCTTTTTTGAAAATACATATAAAAAAGGTATTTCTCATCTAGGAATCTATCTCGGGAACAACCAATTCATCCATGCTAACGATGATGGTGTAATGATTTCTAATTTACAGAGCCCGTATTACCAAGCCCATTTTGAGAGCTTTAAACGTTTTTACTAATATATGGACAAATTCTAAACAACGTTCTAGACTGTTCAACTAAGCCGCCTTTTTTGGGCGGTTTTGTCATGAGACGAGGAACCCAGGGGACAAATCTAGTGGCACAATTAGCCAAGTAAAAACCGCCATGAGAACCGTCCCCCTGGCGTCGCTGTGGTGCTATAATACTAGCTATATTATAAAAGATTAGGAGAGAAATGAATGGCTAAGAAATGGATTTCTGTGCTGATGGCAGCAATTTTGTTTGCGGTTACAATTTTTTCTTCAACGCCGGTTGGGTTTGCTGAGGATGATGTGACTCCGTTGAAACTGAAGGCTGCTTCGGTCAATCTGAAGGATGCGAAGATTGGCGATACAATTGTGTTTACGTTTGAGGTAGAAGAGGATTTGGAGTCAGGGATTGCTGAAGATGGACATGGGATAAGTATAAAACATTCATCCGGCAGTGAAATTGCCTCTAATTTGTTTTATAAGAGAGATAATACCTTTGAGTTCAGATGGAGACTCGATTCATCAACGCTTAAAGGAACTTGGTCTGTCGATTATATCTCGTTATATGATGCGGCCGGGAATGTAAGTGAATACTTTTCCCATGACCCTTTGATCGAGGGATTATCTTATAATGTGGTCGATGGAGTGGAGGATACCACCCCGCCTCGCCTGACAAATATGGCGCTGTTAACAAAAGATGCACAGGCCGGCGGACAGGTGAAAATGACCTTTTCGATCTCAGAATTAAGCGGCCTGGGAGAGTCGTACGTTTATTTTAAACATGAGCGAACGGAGAATTGGCTGCAAGGGAAAATTGAATATAATAGCAGCACCAAGAAATATGAAGCGATTCTTGATGTCCCAAAGGTTATCCAGAACGGGAAATGGACATTAAATTTTCTTCGACTCGCTGATGTATACGGAAATGAGGAATGGTATCGAGCGTCTGAACATACCTTCTTGGATGGCAAAACGGTTAACATTACGGGCGGTACTGACGACTTTTCCGCGCCAATATTCAAATCTATTAAGCTATCGGCGACAAGTGTATATGGCGGAGATACGTTTACGGTCTGGGTCGGTGCTGAGGATAAAAGTGGTTTAAAAGAAGGAAGCATTTCTTTTAAGTCGGCGAACGGCAGCTTCTGGACCCCGCTCGAATGGGATGTATATAAAAACATGTTCCGTGCTGACATTACACTGCCCCCAGGGCAAATGAGCGGACAGTATTCTATTGAGCAAATCTATTTGAGAGATAATGTAGATAACCAAGGGTTCATTTATGATCCACAGGATGGGAGTTTCCCAGTTATTACAGTAAAATCTGTACTAACCGGTGTAGACTCAATGTCACTCATTCGTGGCACAAGCTTTGATCCACTGGCCGGTGTTAAGGCTTTTTCTTCGAAAGAAGGAGATATGAACAAGTTGGTGACGGTTAGCGGTGCGGCTGACCCACAAACCAACGGGATTTATTTATTGAAATATGCGGTAACGGGACCAAATTCAGGCTTTACCTATAAAGGTTACCGCTGGATTACGGTAAATGATAGGAAAAATGTGAATCCATCTGCGAGTACGATGTATTTTAATACCGATGTGAAGCTGGGTGTCGCTCAAAATGAAAAACTTACCCTAGCAAATGGCAGCAAAGTGACTACAATTAATCAAAGTACCAGCCTCAAAAGCGATGGTGCTTATCAAGTGGCAATCCCGTCAAGTGCCCAAACTGCTTCTGGTTTTTCACAGGCTCGTGTTACCAAGTTGGGAAATCGGATTTCTTTTGTGATCGATAAAAAAGCACCTATGGCCCCTTCCGTTTCTGTTGTGACGGACAAGTCCACCTCTGTTAGCGGTAAAGCGGAGGCGTATGCTAATGTGTCATTGTACACCAATGGCAAGTTTTATAAGAAAGTAAGAGCTGACCGGTCTGGTGCGTATAAATTCTCTCTTGCGAAGCAGAAAGTCGGGGCAGAATTGAGAGTAAATGCGACAGACCGTGCATCGAATGTGAGCCCCTTCCGGACGGTCAAAGTGGTTCATGCGCCAACCCTTAATACGGTCAGTAATAAATCCGTTTCTGTTTCAGGACTGACNNGTCTATATCAGCGGAAAGTATTATAAAAGTGGCAAGGCTGATAGCAAAGGAAAATATAAAATCAAGATCAGCAAGCAAAAGGCTGGAAAGAGCATTTCAGTTACTTCGACCTTTGGGAAAGACAAAAAGGTCAGCCCGGTTGTGAAGACAATCGTAATTGATAAGATAGCGCCGGCTAGACCGGGAGTAAATAAGGTGTCAGCTGCCTCCTCTTCTGTTTCAGGAAAAGGTGAAGCACGTGCGGTTGTTTATGTTTTTAATGGGAAGAAACAAATTGGTAAGGGCACGGTTTCAAGTAAAGGTAATTTTAAAGTGCGGATTGTGAAGCAAAAGAAGGGAACGTCTTTGGCGGTTTATTTGGTCGATAAGGCGGGGAATAAGAGTAAGAAGAAGACAGTGAAAGTATACTAAGTTGACATTTTTAAAAGAGGATGACTAAGGAGGTGTAGTTTACCTTTGTGGTCATCCTCTTTTTTTCCATTGGCATTAGTCCAGTCCTTCTTGAATATATGTAGGTTAAAAGTGTTAAAAGGAGAGATTATTATGTCCTTTGTTGCGATTTATACTGTAGGCAGGCTAAAACATCCGTATGAGCATCCTGCTTCGCGTGAGTTTTTTGAAGTGGGATACGAAGTCATGCGCCAGGCTTCTAGATCAGGGCAACTTATAGAGGAGTTTTCTTCTCATGGAGTGCCATTCCCTGAAGAAGTGATCAAAGGAGAGGGGTTTCCTATTCTTACACTAACGGTATGGAAAAGCCTTCAATCTTTAAACCGTTTTACCTATTCAGGGCGACATAAGCAAGCCTTACGAGACAGGAACAAGTGGATTGAATCTCATCAAGAGAAACAACCTACATATGTGGTGTGGTGGACAGAGAAGGTGGCGGATGTATCCTGGGAGGAGGCTTTCAAGAGATACAACTATTATCTTCAGCATGGACCAACTCCTTTTGTGTTTGACTTTAAGCACGCATTTGATGAAGGGGGAGGACCCTTTGACCATGGGGACGGTTAAGTTGGCCTTAATTAGTTCCATAATTAAAGCCATAAAAACCGTCCTCCCTGTGGTTATTTCCCTATTATTTACTTTCTGGTGCTGCTTTTTTACTGGCTTTTTTACTTTGTGTCAACTCTGCTCCAAATTCTGTATCAGCAGCTTTACTTCCTCCAGTATGAGGCTGTTTTCGATTGTCATTACGATTTGTCATGATAGTCCCTCCTTTGTCATTTGATGTTCAAAACTAATATGATAGGCTGGTTACTTACTAAAAAGTTTTAGCAGCCCATTTTAGCGTTCTTTTTTATCAATAAAATTATTCTAGAATAACAAAAAAATCCCTCATTATGTGTGCTTAAGGACATAAGAAACGACCCTGCGGTGTTTGAAAAAATGTGGATTGGTTTCAGAGTGAACGTAAAATGGAATATATTAGTTCATTTATACATATTGAATATTTAAACGTTTTATCGTATAATTATACTGGGTTGGATGGTAATCGTGGACATCATCGTATTTAGCGTAGGTGGGGCTGGTACGAACTAAAGCAAGAGCTGGTAAGCTCTTTTTTT
>NZ_JBALSN010000030.1:0-9513 GCF_036966985.1 Neobacillus drentensis
ATATATTATTTATTACGATGTTAATCGCCCTTCCGTTAGGTATAGGCGGGGGGATCTATATGGCGGAATACGCTAAGCCAGGAAAAATTACAGACATAATCCGTTCTTGTATAGAAGTTTTAGCTTCGCTGCCATCTATTGTTATTGGGATGTTTGGCCTATTAATGTTCGTTAATTTAACAGGCTGGGGATACACCATTTTGGGAGGAGCCTTAGCATTAACTGTTTTCAACTTACCGGTAATTGTTCGTGTCAGTGAGGATGCTATTCGTGCAGTCCCAAGAGATTTGAAAGAGGCAAGTCTTGCGTTAGGGATTACCAAGTGGCATACGATAAAAACTGTTTTATTACCTAGTGCTTTTCCATCTATTTTAACGGGAGCGATTCTTGCTGCAGGGCGTGTATTTGGGGAAGCAGCTGCGCTATTATTTACTGCTGGACTTTCAACACCAAGACTTGATTACGCAAACTGGAATCCATTTTCCGCTCAATCACCATTAAATATCTTTCGTCCGGCTGAAACGCTTGCTGTTCACATTTGGTCCGTAAACACACAAGGGTTAATACCTGATGTTGAAGAAGTTTCCAATGGGTCGGCTGCTGTTTTAGTATTATCGGTATTAGTATTTAACTTACTTGCAAGGTGGATTGGAAGTATGATTCATAAGAAAGTTACTGCATCTAAATAAAAGGCGGGGAGATAGGATGGTTACAGCTTTTGAGGAAAAGGAAATAGTAAACCAAGCTGTTCGGTCAAACAGCCAATTACAAAATGATCTAATATTAGAGGTAAATAATTTAGAAATATTCTATGGAGAAAAACGAGCAGTAAATGGAATTTCAATGAATATAGAAAAAAATTCTGTTACTGCCCTAATCGGTCCGTCCGGTTGTGGTAAGTCGACTTTTTTAAGAAGTATCAATCGAATGAATGATCTCATTCCAGGTGCAAGGGCAGTGGGAGAAATCATTTATGAAGATCTTAATATCTTGTCGGAGCAAATAGATGTTGTTGCTCTCCGTAAGGAAATTGGCATGGTTTTTCAAAAACCCAACCCTTTTCCAAAATCAATTTATGAAAATATTACGCATGCCCTTAAGTTTGCTGGAATTAAGAAAAAAAGTAAACTGGATGAAATTGTCGAAGAGAGTTTGAAAAAAGCTGCATTGTGGGAAGAGGTAAAGGACAGGCTTCATAAATCTGCACTATCCCTTTCAGGCGGGCAGCAGCAGCGTCTTTGCATTGCTAGGACGATTGCTATGAAACCTACGGTCATGCTTCTTGATGAGCCATCATCGGCGCTAGATCCTATATCCAATGCAAAAGTGGAGGATTTAATCGTTGATTTAAAAAAGGAATATTCGATAATCATCGTTACCCATAATATGCAGCAGGCATCCCGTATTTCCGATAAAACAGCCTTCTTTTTGAGCGGTGATATCATTGAATATGATTATACTGAAAAGATTTTTACCAATCCATCTGTTAAAAAGACAGAGGAATATATCTCTGGAAGGTTTGGATAAGGGGGAAAAGTTGTGGAAACTTCAATATTAACCAGACAGGTTTTTGATATTAAAGATCTGAATTTATGGTATGGCGAGCATCATGCATTAAAAAACATCAATTTTCCGATAAACAAGAAAGAGGTTACCGCTATCATCGGCCCCTCGGGATGTGGTAAATCTACATTTATTAAAACACTAAACTTGATGATTAATATGGTCCCAAATGTAAAAATGACGGGCGAAATTAATATTAATGGCCAAAATATTTTAGATAAGAAAGTGGATCTAGTAGATTTACGCAAACACGTGGGAATGGTTTTTCAGAAGGGAAATCCGTTTCCGCAATCTATTTTTGATAATGTTGCCTATGGGCCAAGAGTCCATGGGATCACAAAAAAGAAGCATCTTGATGAAATTGTCATTAAATCACTAATGGATGTGGCGCTATGGGAGGAAGTCAAGGATCGTTTACATGCTCCTGCATTAGGACTATCAGGGGGACAACAGCAAAGGTTATGTATTGCAAGAGCACTGGCAACCAAACCAGAAGTGTTATTAATGGATGAACCTACATCTGCGTTAGACCCAATTTCTACGCTAAAGATCGAAGAGATGATTTTAGAATTAAAAGAAAAATATACGATTGTTATTGTAACCCACAACATGCAGCAGGCATCAAGGGTTTCAGATAAGACTGCATTCTTTTTAATGGGTGAATTAATCGAATTAGATTCAACATCGACAATTTTTTCAAATCCAAGAGACGAACGGACTGAAGGATACATTACAGGAAGATTCGGATGATGAGGTGACTACTATGAGTACAAGAGCAATTTTTGATAATAATTTAAAAGAGTTGAAAGATTTGCTTTTAACAATGGCTGAAAAATCGGAGCATGCAATCAAGGAAGCGATGATTGCTCTTATTAATCAGGATATGGAAAAGGCTAAGCAAGTTATCGATGGTGATAATGAAATCGATGATTTAGAATACGAAATAAATGATAAGGCATTATTATTAATTGCAAGACAATCACCAGTTGCGACTGATCTAAGGAAAATAAATGTAGCTTTAAAAGTATCTTCTGAGGTTGAGCGATTAGCAGATATTGCAGTAAATATTGCTAAATCAACATTGCATATTGGTAATGAAAAGCATTTTAAAGAAATAATTGATATCCCAAAAATGATGGAAATGGCCTTGGAGATGGTTTCTGATTCCATAAAGGCCTTTTATTCAGAGGATATTAAGGTTGCAAAAAACTGTGCAGAAAAAGATGATGAAGTGGATAAAATGTTTGGAAGTTTAATACAAGAATTGTTAGGCCATATTCCACAAAATCCACATGCGACCAACCAAATTATTCAATTGGCATTTGTTTGCAGATATATTGAAAGAATCGCAGACCATTCAACGAATATTGCAGAACATGTTATTTACCTCGTGACAGGAAACCGAGTTAATTTAAATGCCTAAAGGACAATAGATTTGTAAAAGATAAGGAGTTTTCTGCCTTATCTTTTTTTAGTTATACGGGAAGTTATAGGTCTCAAAGTTTCCAAAAAACGACAATTTGCGTTTATTGTGCGCGTTCGCAACTGGTGGTACGATTAAATTATCATCTATTAAGAATAATTTGAAAATTTGCGCATAAATTAATCAGTTGCAGAAATGGAGGACAAAATGGTTTATGAAACTACTAAGTTAAAAGGAGATGGCAGAAATATAACAAACCATCCATCTAGAGACTTTCTTCCTCTTAAGGGGGAAATGGTCGCTAAACTAGTTACTCCCCGTAAAATGCTTCTCTTCTGGGAAGTTTCTAACATACCCCAAACAATTATGGAGCGCTATTTTCATCTAAGTTTTGATCGTCTGACCCCAGTTGTCCGAATTTATGATGTTACAGATTTGGATTTTACCGGTAAAAACGCTCACCATTTTTTTGAAATCAAGGTTCAGTATCAAATCGGACATTGGTTCATTAAAGGGTTAGTAGCAAATCGTAACTACGTAGCAGAATTAGGGATTAATATTTCGGATAAGGAATTTTTTCCACTGTTTCGCTCCAATATCATTCACACTCCAATGATGGAAATACCGAATCGAACTGACATCAATTATGATCTAATTCAACTGAAGCAATATGAAGAGCATCTGCCAAAATGGTTGGATCATAGTAGTATGTATCATTTAAACAAACGTGTATCTTCTAATAAAGCAAATGAAACACTAAATAATGAATAAAAAGGTGTAATTCGATGAATATAATTGAGCAGCTACAACAAAAGAAACCTAGTCTCCACCTTCCACAGGAAACACTTCTGTTTATTCCCGGTTTATGGGTTAACGGAAAATACTTTTGGCTCCAAGATTGTAAGGAAAAGGTTTTACATAACGAAGAAATAATTATCAAAGTGAAACAGGAGCAACCCCACTCCAAAATACGATATTCAAGTGTCCATATTAGTAATCACAGCAAGGAAACGAAAGAAATTAAAGTTTTGTCCATGCATTACTATCCATTGGTTATTCAAGACAATCTTGTCTTTGTATCACCGACAGATAAAAGAATCTTTCATCATGCAAATAATAATATTTACTTGGTTAATGGAGAACATAATGGAGTTGGAATGAAGGAATACACGGCCATGCCACAATGGAAGGTTTTTACTGATCAAATATGGAGTTCTCTTCAAAAAGGAAGCCTAAATTACCTGCCAATGGCAAAAACGCCTGCTTCTAGTATTTTTTCAATCAAAATGTCGTTAGGTCCGCATGAGATTGGAAAAATGAACACGTGGACGATTACAGGTTCCGATAAAAACGAATTACTCACAATGGAGCAAGCCCTTTTAAAATAAGCCTATGTTAAAGCTTATTGTATTTTTTGGCACCATGTTGATTGGAGAGGAAGGCACGAAGTCTCCTGCGGGAGGACGGGGCAGGGGAGNNAGCGACGAGGAGGCTCCCCGGACCGCCCGCGGAAAGCGAAGTGCCTGGAGCGGAAATCAACAGGCAAGTTTAACAGAGCCTAAAATAAAAAGAATCAATCCAATAATTATCTAAAAAAAACATACTAGCATTTCCTTTTAAAAAATGATATTATGGATAAGTCGTATGAATGAAATGCTTAATTGTTTGGAGGGAAATAAACATGCGCGTGAATATTACATTGGCTTGCACTGAGTGTGGAGATCGTAACTATATTTCAACAAAAAATAAACGTAATAATCCAGATCGTCTTGAGCTTAAGAAATATTGCCCAAGAGAAAAACGTACAACAGCACATCGTGAAACAAAATAAGCAGTAGGGCTTCCTGCTGCTTTTTTTGTTGTCTAAAAATAAGGGGTGATGCAAGCTATGATGAATAATAAATTGTCTATACGTAAAGATATGAAAGAGCAACTCTCCAGTCTTACAAAACTTTTATATGAAGATTATTCAAATAATATTGCGGGCAGACTTTATGATGATCAAGATTGGAAGGAAGCACAAGTGATTGGAATAACGATATCAAAAAAGCCAGAAGTTGATACCTATCAAATTATTGAGAGAGCATGGGAATTAGGTAAACAAGTGGTTGTTCCAAAATGTGACCCCAAAGAAAAGAAAATGACTTTCAGAAGAATCACTGATTTTTCACAACTCGAAACAGTATATTATGGTTTACTAGAGCCAATTGAGTCTTTAACTAATCCAATGAGCGCTGATAGGATTGACTTAATCATTGTTCCAGGTTTGGCCTATACACGAGAAGGCTACCGTTTGGGTTTTGGAGGGGGTTATTATGATCGTTATTTACAAAATTATAATGGTAAAACCCTTTCACTTGCCTTTGCCGAGCAGCTGGTCCCACAGTTTCATGTGGAGGAGCATGATATTCCTGTTTCGAAAATTATTACAAACAATGAGGTTATCAAGATAAAATGATTGAAGCCATTATTATCTTCATTTTTATCCTGTTAGGAGCTGCTTCAGGTTATCACTCTAAATCCTTGACCCGATCGGGTGCCTTGGCAGCAAGCATTGTTGGACTAACCGTTTATTTAGGATTCGGAATAAATGGTCTTTTCCTGCTTGGTGCTTTTTTTGCCTCATCAACTTTTTGGTCAAAATATAAGAGTAGTTCAAAGTACATAATAGAAGAAAAGTTGGCAAAAGGTGCTACAAGAGACTGGCGTCAAGTTGCTGCGAATGGAGGTGCTGCGGGGCTTTTCAGTATCATTCATTATTTTAATCATGATACGATTTGGTTAATTGGTTTTTTAGTCTGTCTCGCAAGTGCAAATTCTGATACATGGGCTTCGGAAATTGGCGGTTTAAGTAAACAAGAGCCTTTATACATACGTACCTTTAAGCGAGTCGAAAAGGGGACATCTGGAGCGATTAGTTTTTTAGGAAGTGCGGCTTCACTTGCAGGCTCTTTACTCATTTCAATTATTGGATTTTGGCTTTTTGATTTAGGTCTATTTTTAACTTATCTGGTCTTTTTATTTGGTTATCTCGGGAATGTTATTGATACGTTGATCGGTGCCTTTTATCAGCAGGTATATGTATGTGAGCAATGTGGTATTGAAACCGAGAAGAAGAGTCATTGTCAGTTGCCGACCACTAGAATAAAAGGGATGGTCTTTGTAGATAATGATATGGTGAATTTTATTTCAGGCTTTATTGCTGCGCTGCTTACAATCGCCATCACGTATTTAAATAAATAACTCAGTCTATCAAAATGATCTTTTAATAAAATTATTATCACACTTTTACATGGAGGAACGGTCATGGTAAATCGCCGCGTAAATAGAGTTGCACTTATTGGAACTGGATTTGTTGGCTCAAGCTATGCTTTTGCACTATTAAATCAGGGTATTACCGAAGAACTAGTTTTAATTGATTTAAATAAGGAAAAGGCAGAAGGAGACGCAATGGATTTAAATCATGGCTTACCATTCTCCCCATCGCGAACAAAAATATGGTTTGGGAGTTATCAGGATTGCGGTCAGGCTGATCTTGTCGTGATCACAGCAGGTGCAAACCAAAAGCCAGGGGAGACACGGCTAGACTTGGTAGAAAAGAATACAAGGATTTTTAAAGGTATCGTGGACGAAATTATGGCAAGTGGTTTCGACGGTATTTTCCTTGTGGCCACAAATCCAGTGGATATTTTAACATATGCGGTTTGGAAATTTTCAGGTTTACCAAAAGAACGGGTAATTGGTTCAGGAACCATTTTAGATACAGCACGATTTCGGTTTTTATTGGGTGATTATTTTGATGTGGACACCCGCAACGTGCATGCCTATATAATTGGAGAACATGGAGATACAGAATTGCCTGTGTGGAGCAATGCAGATATTGCTGGAACTTCCATCAGTGATTGGTCAAAAAACAAAACTGGTTTTAAACAAACGGACCTTGATCAAATCTTTCTAAATGTTCGGGATGCTGCTTACCATATCATTGAACGAAAAGGTGCAACTTATTATGGAATTGCTATGGGCCTTGTCAGATTGACCAAAGCGATTCTTCGTGATGAAAATTCAGTCCTCACTGTCTCCACTTATCTAGATGGAGAATACGGACAAAATGATATTTATATTGGCGTTCCGGCTGTAGTTAATCGTGAGGGAGTTAGACAAGTGGTTGAACTGAATTTAAATCAAGAAGAGCAAGCAAAATTCGAGAATTCCGTGAATGTATTAAAGAAAACAATGGAGCCTGTCTTTAAGAACTATTAATGAGAATTCAATCATTTTTATTGGATAATTTAATCGTCATCATCACAAAATAGATATAGGAGGGATGATGATGTCTCGCATATTAACATCCATATTAATGATTGGTTCTATAGGGTATTTGGTTTATAAGTACAAATTCCGACTTATTAATGTCCTGCTTGGGTCTAGTTGGATGCGCAGAATTGCAGTAGGCTCAGTTATGAGTTTTCCAGGAGTAAAGCAAAAAATGATGCAATCAATGTTTGGAAGACCATCTGAATGGTGAAAACCACAGATGGTTTTTTTTGTTTTGATTTTGAGAGTTTGCTGTAAAAATAATCACCTTGTTTAATTATTGTAACGAGAGATTTCGTTTATAATGAAAGATAAAAGGGAAAGACGAATAAAATGAAAGCAGGTTTATCTGAAGCTTATTCTTACAAAGGAAGTTGGGGGGAAATGAGTAATAAAGAAGGATTCATTTTTTGGAATTTGGCCAATTTATTGATAACTGATCATGGTTATCGTATTATTCAATTATTTGAAAATCAAAAAGAATTATGGCTCGAAAAGCTTGAAAATAAAAAAGCACCTATCATTCGCATACTGCATCATAATTTGGATTGGAGTAATGCCATGCAGCGGGATATTGAGTTTACTGCTGCCAATGGGGAAAGAGTCCGAAAACAAATTGGTCGTCATGAGTTGAATGTTGTTAACATCTATGTCAGTGAATTTCCACCTGTAGATGAATATGAATTTCGTCTCACGAAGCCTTTTGTCCATTTAGATGGAAATAAGACCATGGTTACCTCAATTCTAATTGCACAGGGTCAATACGAGGAAGGGTTCAGAAGTTTATCAGAGAGGCTTTCGCATGATTTTTCTTTTTCTATAAAAGAAGACTATTCAGAAGAAGATGTTGAGTTAATGAAGAAAGCATCATTGGATTATGCTATTAAAAAAGTTAAGACGGAAAGAGCGATTCTATTAAGTGGTAAACCATTCTTTACTTATGTATTCATTGCAATACAGCTTGCTGTTTTTTTCTGGCTTCAAGTTCATGGTGGGAGCACCAATACTTCCACTTTGATTAAATATGGAGCAAAAGTCAATCAATTGATTATTGATGGGGAATGGTGGAGATTTATAACACCGGTTTTTCTTCATATTGGTTTTGTCCATCTAGCCATGAATACATTAGCTTTATACTTTCTTGGTGTAGAAGTAGAAAGAATTTTTGGCAGCCTTCGGTTTTTAGTGATTTACTTATTTGCCGGAGTTACAGGCTTCATTGCCAGTTTCATCTTTAGTGCGAACTTATCAGCGGGGGCTAGTGGGGCAATTTTTGGCTGTTTTGGTGCGTTACTTTATTTTGGAGTTATTTACCCGAGATTATTTTTCCGAACAATGGGAGTAAATTTGCTAGTTGTGCTCGGAATAAATTTGATGATTGGGTTCTCTGCATCCGGAATAGATAATGCTGGACATCTAGGCGGATTGGTTGGGGGATTCCTTGCCGCGGGTGTTGTCCACCTGCCGAAAAGGAAAAAATTACTGCTGCAAATGTTATTTTTAATGGCATCCGCAGCACTATTGTGGGGTTCTTTAACATACGGTTACAGTGCATCTGGAAAATCTCATGATGAAAACTCCAGTTTGTTAATGGCACAGGAATATATAAAACAAAACAATTATGATAAGGCATATCAAGTATTAAAGGAATCTGAAAAAAATGCAGTGAATGTATCGGAGAAAACATATTTTCTCTTATCCTTTGTAGAAATTAAGAAGGAAATGCTCTCTGAAGCCAAGACACATCTAGAAAAGGCAATAAAACTTGACCCAGGCTTTGATGAAGCGTTCTTTAATTTAGCACTTATTAACCTCGAACAAAAAGAATTGGAAGAAGCTAAAGAAAATATACAACAGGCTATTAAGCTAAATCCGAATCAACAGAATTATGCTGATTTACTACAAGAAATTAATCGACAACGCCAATCTTCCAATAATGGGCCGTAGGATTGAAGTTTCTCTAAAACTAAGATTATATTTTCTTGAGGATAGATGACGGGTTGGGTTATACTTTTTCTTGGATAATATTTTTTTCTCCATTAAATAATTAGGAGATATAGGATGAAAACAATTTATGATATTCAACAATTTTTAAAGAGATTTGGAACATTAATTTATATTGGCGATAGAGTAGCCGACCTTGAATTGATGGAAATGGAATTAAAGGAATTGTATCAGTCACAACTAATTGAACCAAGAGAATTTCAAAC
>NZ_JBALSN010000031.1:0-9790 GCF_036966985.1 Neobacillus drentensis
GGCTTAAGTAAGTGAAGAAATACTTCATAAAAAGGAATGGAAAATGTTTAAGATTTTTTTAGTAATTTTTACCTTTGTTACACTCTTTTCCTGGGAAGCTTTACGGTTAATACGAAAAAAAGAAATAAAAGAACTAGTTGTTTTTTCTATTCTTTCATTAATCGGCTTAGCAATGAGTATTATGGTAGTTATTCGATCATTTATCTAATGATTTTGTATAAAAGGGGAACCATACAAATTTTTATTCTCAAAAAAAATATGAAATGGACATTCTCACCTTTTTAAAGAAATCTGAAGCTGCAAAGTCCAAATTCTAATGAAGGAACGAATGTCCAATCATACTTTTATTTACCGGAAGAACCGAATCCACCTTCTGATCTACCCGTATCCGATAATATTTCTGTTTCAATCAGGTTAACTTTTAAGACTGGGGCAATAACCATTTGAGCAATTCTCATTTGTTTTTCAATTGTAAAATCTTCTTTCCCATGATTAATTAGGATAATTTTTATTTCCCCTCGGTACCCTTCATCAATAGTCCCCGGACTATTAAGCACAGTTATAGAGTGTTTTAAGGCTAGACCACTTCTTGGCCTAATCTGTGCCTCCGTTCCTTTAGGTAATTCAATTTGTATACCCGTTCTTATTATGCCAGCTTCCCCTGCTTTGATTATTTTTTCCTCAATAGAAAATAAATCTAATCCAGCATCACCTTCATATGCTTGATGCGGTAATACAGCCTCATCGTCTATTAATTTAACTTTCAATTGATATTCCATTTCGAACCTCGTTTCAAGAAATTTTTATGTATCTTAATTGAATACTCATGCATTGCTTAGCCGCCAAGACGCACCTTTTATAGTAAAAACTTGATTAACAGAACTAATTCCATTACTGCAAGGACCGGAAAACCAATCTTAAATGAAGTATGCTTCGTTTTATGTCTATAAAGTTGCATGCCTGCTGTCGCACCTATAGCACCCCCAAATAACGCCACTAGCCATAAGGTCCGCTCGCGGATTCTGTATTCATGCTTTTTAGCCCGCCTCTTATCCTCCCACATAATCACAAGTCCTGCTATATTCATGATCAAATAAGCCACTACCCATATAACCATCCCCCGTATCCCCCTTATAGAAAAAGCCATCCTCATAAGAGAATGGCTTTTGATATTCAAATTACTTGTTAATGTTTTGTTTTGCAACGATTGCTAATTCAGCAAATGCGTTTGCATCGCTTACTGCTAATTCAGCAAGCATCTTGCGGTTTACTTCGATACCAGCAAGCTTTAAGCCATGCATTAAACGGCTGTAAGAAAGACCGTTCATACGAGCTGCTGCATTGATACGAGTAATCCAAAGTTTGCGGAAGTCGCGTTTTTTCTGACGACGATCGCGGAAAGCATACATTAAAGATTTCATAACTTGTTGGTTAGCTACTTTATATAATGTATGTTTTGAACCGAAATAACCTTTTGCTAATTTAAGAACTTTTTTACGACGTTTGCGCGTAACTGTACCGCCTTTTACACGTGGCATTTAATTTCCCTCCAATATATAAATCGATCACTTAATTTTTACTTCATGTAAGTTAATAATTGACGAATGCGTTTGAAATCACCTTTAGAAACAAGTGATGCTTTGCGAAGCTTACGCTTTGCTTTAGTAGATTTGTTAGCAAATAAGTGGCTTGTATAAGCGTGGTCACGTTTTAATTTACCTGAACCAGTCTTTTTAAAACGCTTTGCAGCGCCACGGTGAGTTTTCATTTTTGGCATTGGGATATCCTCCTTATTACTTTTCGGTTTTAGGTGCTAACACTAGGAACATGCTACGACCATCCATTTTTGGATGTGATTCAATCGTCGCAACTTCCTTGCACGCCTCTGAAAAACGGTCTAACACACGTTGACCAATTTCTTTATGGGTAATCGCCCGGCCCTTGAAACGGATTGAAGCTTTTACCTTGTCGCCTTTTTCTAAGAACTTAACTGCATTGCGTAACTTTGTATTAAAGTCATGCTCATCAATTGTCGGGCTGAGACGAACTTCTTTAGTGGTGATGATCTTTTGATTCTTACGAGCTTCTTTTTCTTTCTTTTGCTGCTCGAATTTAAATTTGCCATAGTCCATAATTCTGCCGACTGGAGGCTTTGCATTTGGTGCTACAAGTACCAAATCAAGGTTCACTCTTCCGGCAATCTCTAAGGCCTCAGTTTTGGTTTTAATCCCCAACTGCTCGCCATTTTGATCAATTAGGCGAATTTCGCGAGCGCGAATGCCCTCATTTAACAACATGTCTTTGCTAATAATTAGCCACCTCCAAGGTTTTATCACGAATACAACATCTTGGTCAAGAAAATCATAACAAGCCCTTTCAAACCTAAACGTAGGACGCTACACAAGAATCAACAGGTATAAAACTTTTTAGCAGTGCTATTATTGCACAAACAAAAAAGTGCGGATGAATGCACCCACACTTTACAGAACAAAAGTAATAAAACCAAAAAGTTCAAGTAAAACCTGCCAACTGCCTATTGCGTCAATCAGGTGAGAAGCGGGTGCTTCTTCTTTTCCCAAAAACAAGTATTCAATTTTTCACCTTAGTAAATATAACATAAGCAAAGATACAATGTCAAACGAACTATTTTCTTTGACAACGAAATTTATTTTAGCAAGAAATAAATAATTATTCAATAGTTTTTTTTGGAAAAGTGGAAGTGCCCGTTTAGCGACCTATGGACTGGAGCTCTCCGAACAAGATAAAGGAAACACGAAGAGCGCTAGCGATTCGATGTTGACTTATCGTAGGAGGAGAGCGAAGTACACTAGTCGCTGGGCACTGGAGCTAGACAAAACAAAAAGAGAGGCGAACCTCTCTTTCTACTGTTTATCCTCTTTTCACTTCAGCAATTAATGAAGTTAAAAACTCTGAGAATGGCTTTGTTTCTGAGTTTTGCTCGCCATATTTGCGGACATTAACAGCCTGATTTTCGACCTCTTTATCCCCAACAACCAGCATATATGGAATTTTTTGCATTTGTGCTTCACGGATTTTATAACCGATTTTTTCATCACGGCCATCCAATTCGACACGGAAACCTTCATTTTGAAGCTGTTCTTGAACTTGTTTCGCATAATCGTAATGGACACCTGGAGAAACTGGAATGACCTGAACCTGGACCGGAGCAAGCCAAGTAGGGAAAGCACCTTTGTATTCTTCAATTAAGAAGGCAACAAATCGTTCCATTGTTGATACCACACCACGGTGGATAACGACTGGACGATGCGGTTTGCCGTCCTCACCTACATATGTTAAATCAAAACGTTCTGGTAATAAGAAGTCTAATTGCACTGTTGATAGTGTTTCGTCTTTTCCTAGTGCTGTCTTCACTTGAACGTCAAGCTTAGGACCGTAGAAGGCTGCTTCTCCTTCTGCCTCATAGTAATCAAGACCAAGGTCATCCATTGCTTCCTTCAGCATACTTTGTGCTTTTTCCCACATCGCGTCATCGTCAAAATACTTTTCAGTATCTTGCGGGTCACGGTAAGAAAGACGGAAGGAATAATCATTAATATCAAAGTCTTTGTATACTGCTAAAACGAGGTTCACAACCCGTTTAAATTCATCTTTAATTTGGTCAGGACGAACAAAGATGTGTGCATCATTTAAAGTCATTCCACGAACACGCTGTAGTCCTGAAAGCGCACCAGACATTTCATAACGATGCATTGTTCCAAGTTCGGCAATCCTGATTGGAAGCTCACGATAGCTGTGGATGCTGTTTTTGTACACCATCATGTGATGCGGACAGTTCATTGGACGAAGAACTAATTGCTCGTTATCCATATCCATTACTGGGAACATATCTTCCTGGTAATGATCCCAGTGTCCTGAAGTTTTGTATAAATCGACACTGCCCATAATTGGAGTGTATACATGGTCATAACCCAGACGTTGTTCTTTATCAACAATGTAACGTTCAACCACCCGACGGATAGTTGCACCCTTTGGAAGCCATAACGGTAATCCTTGACCTACCAATTGATTGCTAGTAAATAGGTTCAATTCCTTACCAATTTTGCGGTGGTCACGCTCTTTTGCTTCTTCCAGTAAGCGAAGGTGTTCAGCTAAGTCTTCTTTCTTGAAGAAGGCTGTTCCATAAACGCGCTGCAGCATTTTATTTTTACTGTCCCCGCGCCAATAAGCACCTGCAATACTCAATAGCTTAAATTCTTTGATTTTTCCTGTTGATGGGACATGGACTCCGCGGCATAGGTCAAAAAAGTCACCTTGTTCGTAGATTGTCACTGTTTCCTCATCAGGAATCGCTTCAATTAGTTCTAGCTTATATGGGTCACCAGCTTCTTTAAAAAGCTGTACCGCCTCTGCACGGCTTACTTCCTTCCGAACAATTTCAATATTTTCATTGACGATTCTGGCCATTTCCTTCTCAATCTTTGGCAGATCTTCTGGAGTTAATGATTCTTCAAGGTCCATATCATAATAAAATCCACCCTCGATTACAGGTCCTACACCTAAATTCACACCAGGATAGAGCCTTTTTACCGCCTGTGCCATCAAATGCGCAGTACTGTGGCGTAAAATTTCTAACGCATCATTGGAATCTGGGACGACGATTTCTATTGAACCGTCTTCATTAATTGGACGGCGAAGATCAAACAACTGACCGTTCCATTTGCCGGCAATCGCTTTTTTCTTTAGGCCTGGGCTAATGGATGCGGCAATATCTTCCGTTGTTGTTCCTTGTGGGAACTCCTTTACTGCCCCATCTGGAAACGAAATCTTAACAACGTCTGACATGGTAATTCCTCCTTTGAATTAAGCGTTTCGGGTCATTTTTGCCCAAAAATTCGCTTTTTGAAAAATAAAAAAAACCCGTCCCTGGAAAAGGGACGAGTTTTAATAAACACGTGGTTCCACCCAATTTTTCAATTTCAAATAATAACAACTTGAAAATGACTTTGGTCTGTTAACGGTCGAGAGCCGTCAGACAATTACTAACCTCATAATGCATGAAGCGTTCACTGCTGAAGTTTAAAGGTGGTAAGTATTATTTTCGTGTTAGGAGACTTTCAGCCATGATCTCCCTCTCTAGAAACCGTAAAAAATACTGTTGTCCTTATCATTACTTTTGCTATGACTAATACTATGTATGCAATTATAATGATTAATTTTTGAAAAATCAAGGGACATCAACCTAATAAGACAAATTTTCACACAATTCCTTTTCTCAAGCCTGATTCTCAGAAGATTGATGATCCTCTGCCCATCTATTCACATCTCTTAGTGCAGCAAATGATTTAATGGTTACTCTTTCTTCAAAAATATTTTTGATGGTCCTTACTAAGGGCTCATCTGGGTCCTTTGTATACAAAAAAATAGTTGTCGGTGCAAGTGATAATAATGGGGCAATCGATGCAGAGTCGACATAGACAGGATGATTAACCAGTAATTTGCGGTCAATCAATCTTGTTAATTCAGCACGTTTCATTTCTACAAACTGATCATTATAAAAAGTGATTTCCTCGTCGAACAATAAATGGAGTACTTCCATTTTCGGCTCACGATTCACTAGGAACTCCCGAAGCATTTGCACAAATATTTGATATTCTTGCTCCATCTTATATTCATCAATAGCAATCTCAACATACCCTTGCAACGACTGAAAGTACGGACGCAATCTAAATTTGAGAAACGAGTCAAACGAAAAAGAGATATTATCCAAAAAAATATGCTCAATGGCAGATTTAATCTGTGTCTCTTCATTTGCATCATTCAAGAAAATAGACAAGTCTTCTCTTTGACCCTCGAGAATAGAATCAATAATTTCGATAATTTGTTGCTGTTCTTCAAATTCATCGTAAAAATAATGGCTTTTTAATATTTCTCTAAACCAATCATCCCGCTTAATATTGGTAATGAATTCGTAAAAAGCATGTTTAACAATTCTAGAAATTTCTACCGATATCATATTGCCTAAAAATTTAACTATATGTCGATCTTCAATTAGAAGAATAGTTTCTTTGTCATGATTATTTGGTAAGTACTTCAGCAAGTGGTTATAAAATTTTTCTGCATCCAACTTGCTTTGGAAGATGATTTCCGCCAACCAAATCCCCCCTTTAAGCCAATCTTTGTATTAATATATATGGGGGACTTGGCTAAAATAGAAGTTAGCTGGTACATGCTTTTGTTATTTACAGAAAAAAAGTATAAAAAAAGGACTGCCGACTTGTTTACGACAATCCTAAAACTACTTTCTTTGATTTAAATTACCTTCTGTTTGGACCCTCGACCATCACAGGCACACTCAAGGAACGAATTCGCTCCATGATTCGTCTTGCTTTCATTTTCTCTTCTTCGCCCCTCTGGCTGTAGGTTAAATGATGCTCCAGGCCTTTAAAGTCAAAATTTGATGTGAAAAATGTAGGAAGACTCTCAAGCATTCTAAATTGTAAAATGGGGCCAAGCACCTCGTCCCTTGTCCAACTTGATACAGCTTCAGCACCAATATCATCAAGCATGAGGATTGGTTCTTTTTTTAATGCCTCAATTTTTTCATTCAATGTGGAATCCGCGATCGACCCTTTCATCTCTCGCAACAATTCAGGCACATAGACAATCATAGAAGAAATTTGTTTCTTCGCCAATTCATTGGCAATTGCGCCTAATAAATAAGATTTTCCCACTCCGAATTTTCCATAAAGATAAAGACCTTTTGGTTTTTTTCCTGCCTCATAATTCATTAAGAACGTTGCCGCCTGATCTCCGGCATCGAGTCGCCCTGTGTCCGCTTCAAATTCCTCAAAGGAGGCTTCCAAGATATCTCTAGGGACATATAAACTCTTGATCAACTTCTCATTTTTCTTCTTTTCATCAGCCATAATTTTCCTAGGACATTGTTTATAAACAACATCGATAGAATTTCGAGCTAGAACCAAATCAGGGTGATACCCCTTCATAAAATTGATACAGCCATCAAGGGACTCACACTTATTGCAATCCTTGCTCTGATTGATGTATTCATACAGTTTACTCATACTTTTATCAATCATTACAGAATCAATAGCTTCTTGATTCTGTGATAGAAATGCTTTAACATCTGGATTTTGCAGGACTTGCATTCGCTGTTGTTCATAGCGTTTTTGAAAACTTTCATTTGAAGCCAATCTATTTAAAGTTTTATTGATTTTCTCCAACTACGGCACCCCCTATTTGCGGAACGCTTTTAATTTTTCTTCAATAGCCCGTTTTTTTGCTTCGACCTCATTGTTAGTGCCCTGCGAAGGCTCTTTCTTTGCCTCCTGTGCGCCCTCATCAAACCAATCAGGAATTAACTCTGTCCGAATCGGCTTTTTACTAACTGATTTCCCCGTTTTTTTACTTTCAGCTGCCTTGTGTTCTTCATTTTTCGCGAGTTCCATTGCTTCCTTCACCGTTTTAACCTGCTTCCTTGCCCAATGACTAGCAATGGACTCCACGAAGCCCTTGGTAAATTTCATGTCCGTTTTTCTCATTGCCACTTCAATTAAAACATTGACAACACCCGGTGGCAGTTTATATTTAATCATAATTTCTTCTAATGTTTTCAAATTGGCATTCGAAGGCTCTACTCCGCCTGAGAATTCTTTAAAAACGATAAGCGGCGGGGTCGTTTCGTAAGAGCGGATTAATTTTTCCTCCGGGGTTTTCGGTTCAGTTATTTGCGTTTGGTGAACAATAGGCTGGGTTCGGTTAATAAGGCTGGGCAACTGGTCATAATTAACAAACTGATACCAATCACGAGCACCTTTTCTTAAGTCTTCAATATCAATTTCATCATGTTCGTTAATAGCACCTAAAATGAAATTTTTCATTTCTAATGGGGCGATTTGATACAGAAATGCAAGATTACTAATCACAGTTTTCACTTTTGGTGTTAACGCTTTTTTCGGAACGAGTGATTCATTCAGTCCAGCAGTTAACGTATCAAAATCAAACGTGTCTACACCAATTTGAATCGGATTTGATTCCGCTCGTCCGATAAACTGCTGATTTTCTTCCTCATGTAATTCTTCAGAAATCCCTTGTATATATTGCATACTGCCTGGGGCAGCTGAAGCAAAGACATCCTGAAAGGCTTTAGTAACATCGACATACTCATCATCGGTCGGCTTTTGTTGGTCACTAAAAAAGCGTTTTAACCGAGAAAAGTGATTTTTTCCAATTTTACGGTACAGATAGATATTTAGCATCCCATCTAAAAAGAATTGTTCGGGACTTAGTGGAGGACGAAGCTCATATAAAAAAGACCGTCCTCCTTCATCTGTTTTAACACGGGTCTTTAACAAACCTATGCCTTCTAACTTTAACCTTGCTTCGAAAATGTCCTTTAAGTTCATCTCTAAGAGATTCATCAACAGATGATGTGTGGAGGACTCAGACCAAAGCCGGTTTTCCTCTACCTCTGCCCAGAGAGTCATATATAAACTAAAGCAAGTTGAACCAATCAAGGGCTGATATAAAAACGTCAGCACTTTACGGTCATAATCATGCAGTAGCCCATCAGCAGTTACGATATAACGGTCAATAGGAAGAATTTCCTGCCAATGCTGCGCCATATTACTACAACCTTCCCCTGTTATAAAGTCAAAAAGAGCCAAAAACCTCTTTAGCTCTTAAGATTTTTCTTTTTTTATTAATTCTTTTAATTCATCAATGAATACATTAATATCTTTAAATTGTCGATAGACAGATGCGAATCTGACATAAGCAACTTCGTCCACGTGTGCTAGCCTGTCCATTACCATTTCACCAACGGCTTCACTCTTTATTTCAGAAATCCCCTGACTGCGCAGGTCCTTTTCAACACCGTGGGTTATTTCTTCTAGTTCCTTTAAGGCCACAGGCCGCTTTTCACAAGCTTTTATCAAGCCTCGTAAGATTTTATCACGACTGAACTCTTCTCTGGTACCTTCTTTTTTGACTACAATTAGCGGGATCTCTTCAATCTTCTCAAACGTAGTAAAACGATACCCACATTCTTCACATTCGCGTCTCCTCCGTGTGGCCCGGCCTTCATCAACAGGCCTGGAATCAAGGACACGTGTACCATAATTTTGACAAGAAGGGCATTTCATTGTAATCAACTCCAAATCTACACTGTATAACCCGAACTAAACGCTTACTTTCATCTTATAAAAAACAATATCTTTATACAAGTAAGTATTAGGAGTTTTTTATTCCAACAAAGGTATGTAATTGATTAATTCGCTCGTAATAAGAATTAATTCGCTTTTTTAAAGCAGGATAGGAACCGAGTATCGAAAATTTTTCAGATGATATATTAAAGTCTACAGCTGTTTCCATTGGTTTTACAGACACAATGGTAACAATCAGAAAGCATTTAATTGGTCTACTGATTTCAACAGCAATTTCTCCATGATCTTTAGAAACGGTTGTTACTTGGCAATCAGCATCATCATGAAATAACTTTTCAACTGAATCGAAAACTTGATTAAATTTCGCCTTATAATAATGCGTTTTTAAAGAATCATCCGCAATTCGGTCTGAAGTCTCAATTTGCTGCTTAAATCGAACAAATAAGTTTCCTAACATAGCCATACTTTTCCTCCCCAATTGTCTTTAGTCTTATTGTACAACATTTTCGCTTAAAATATAGCCTCTGTTAAAGTTGCCTGTTGATTTCCGCTCCAGGCACGTGCGGTTCGCGGGCGGTCCGGGGAGCCTCTTCGTCGCTGCACTCCTGCGGGGTCTCCCCTGCCCC
>NZ_JBALSN010000031.1:9803-11055 GCF_036966985.1 Neobacillus drentensis
CAAAATCAACAATAAGCTATAACACAGACAAAATATAAAAAGAGGTGTATGTTTAGATACACCTCTTCACTAATTATTTTTATAAAGATTATAGAACTTTTGCCTGTTTTACATGGACAGGACCCATGCCACGTGGAATTTCTATATTTTCACGTGTTTGGGCATTTAATGCCTCAGCAATATAATCTGCTGCAACATTGGGATTTAAATCGCCGCAAGTGAAAACATCAATGCTAGCGTACCCATGCTCAGGGAAGCTGTGAATAGTTAGATGTGATTCGGAAATAATGACGACACCGCTCACACCTTGTGGAGCAAATTTATGAAATGCTACTTCACGGATTTCCGCTCCTGATTTAAGAGCTGCTTCAACAAAAGTCGTTTCAATAAAATTCATATCGTTTAGTTTTTCAAAGTCGCATCCCCATAGCTCAGAGATCACGTGACGTCCCATTGTTTCCATATTCATTTTTCCCCCTCTAACCTTTTTGTTCTTTCTTGAAATCATGTACAGACGGTATCTTATAACTACCACGGGGGAAAGTTAGTCCAGAGAGGTCCTAACCCTTTAAGTAATTAATCGCTACCTAATTTCAAGAAGTTCACGATGACTAGTATACTTTGTTTATATTTTTTTTGCAACCTATCAATATAAAAAACTTTATTAGGACGGGCTTTTTCATCACTTTATAAATAAATTCAACAAAGCTATTTTATGCCTATTTACACCAAAATGTCACAATATAGCACAAAAAAAAGGCTGTCAATCGACAGCTTTATTTTTTGCTTTATTTTACCCAACCTTTAACTCGGAGGATTCTGCTATTTTCTGAGCAACTAACAGTGTTAGATCTACCACACGTGAAGAATAGCCCCACTCATTATCATACCATGCCAAAACCTTTACTTTTCTTGTCCCCATCACCATAGTGGATAGACCATCAATAATGGCAGAATGTTCATTCGTATTAAAATCAACAGAAACTAACGGTTCCATCGTTAAATCTAAAATGCCTTTTAATGGGCCATTTGCTGCTTCGATAAAGGCATGATTGACTTCATCCACCGTTACATCTTGTTTAAGATCCACGACTAAATCAACCAGTGAAACGTTTGGTGTTGGTACACGAAGTGACATACCATGTAATTTCCCCTTTAACTGCGGTAAAACTAGAGAAATTGCTTTCGCTGCCCCTGTTGTCGTTGGAATGATTGATTGACCGCATGCACGAGCCCTCCGCAAATCTTTATG
>NZ_JBALSN010000031.1:11098-11795 GCF_036966985.1 Neobacillus drentensis
TCCGCTTTCAATTCCAAATTTATCATCTAATACCTTTGCAACTGGTGCAAGACAGTTGGTTGTACATGATGCATTGGAAATAATGTCATGCTCATTAATATCCAGCATTTCTTCATTAACACCCATAACAATTGTAACATCCTCATTTTTTCCTGGTGCAGTTAAGATCACTTTCTTTGCCCCTGCTTCTAAATGTAATGCTGCCGCTTCACGGGCATTAAACTTCCCAGTAGCTTCGATCACGATCTCAATCCCGAGCTCTCTCCATGGAAGTTCCTCTGGATTGCGACTGCTCAATAGTTTAATCCTTTTTCCATTTACAAGCAGCTCATCATCTAATGGGACAACCTCTCCTTGAAATGGTCCATGATTTGTATCATATTTAAGTAAATGTGCTAATGTTTCTGCAGGATAACTAGCATTTATGGCTACAACATCAAGCTTATTTTCAAGGATCGCTTTTCTAAAAACCATCCTTCCAATTCTCCCAAATCCATTAATCGCAACTTTTGTCTTCATTTTGCAACCCCTTCTGTATTAATGTCATACTTAATACTTGTTTTATTGTAATTAGTATAACATATTTAGGTGGAATTGTGATGAATAAAGTGCGGATTTTTAAAATGTTTTACAATTTAGATAACTTATTAACAGAATAAAAAGCGCAAGCGCACGTTTAGCGGCGTATGGACTGGAG
>NZ_JBALSN010000032.1:0-39447 GCF_036966985.1 Neobacillus drentensis
AGCATTCCATTTTTCCTGTGTGGTCGAATCCAGCTTTCCTTCGATTAAATAGGTACGAATTAACCGATGCACGATCGTATCGGGATAACGACGGATTGGAGAAGTGAAATGAGTGTAGAACTCGGTTGATAGCCCGAAATGACCAAGACTTTCCGGATCATACTTTGCCTGTTGCATTGACCGCAGCATGACGGTTGAAATCACCATTTCCTCAGGTTTCCCTTGAACTTCTTCAATAATTTCCTGAAGGGCTCGTGGATGCACATCATTTGCGGTACCTTTTACAATATATCCGAAGTTCGTAATGAACTCAAAAAATCTCCGCAGCTTATCTTCTTTTGGCTCCTCGTGAATTCGGTAGATAAAAGGAACTTCCATCCAGTGAAAATGCTCAGCTACTGTTTCGTTTGCTGCAAGCATAAACTCTTCAATTAATCTTTCGGCTACAGACCGCTCGCGAAGAACGACATCGATTGGCTTGCTTTCTTCATCAACGAGTACCTTTGATTCCTTAAAATCAAAGTCGATCGCACCACGCTTCATCCGTTTGTTTCGTAGGATGGCAGCCAATTCTTCCATCATTTCAAACATTGGCACAAGCGGTTCGTACCGGGCACGCGTTTCTTCATCATTTTCAGCTAAAATGAGATTCACATCATGATAGGTCATCCGCTCTGTTGTCTTAATGACTGATTGAAAAATCTCATGCGAAACAACGGCGCCCTCTGAGGTAATCTCCATTTCACAGGATAAAACGAGCCGGTCCACTTTTGGATTTAAAGAGCAGATTCCATTTGATAAACGATGCGGAATCATCGGGATCACGCGGTCAACTAAATAGACACTGGTAGCCCGTTCCTCCGCTTCAAGGTCAATCGGCGTTCCTTCTTTTACATAATAGCTGACGTCCGCAATATGGACACCGAGCTTATAGTTGCCATTTTCAAGCTTTGTAACAGTTACCGCATCATCTAGGTCTTTGGCGTCGGCGCCGTCAATGGTAACAATCGTTTCGTTCCTTAGGTCGCGGCGATTGGCCAATTCACTTTCATCAATGGTGTCAGGCACCTCGTTTGCTTGTCTTAACACTTCATCCGGAAAGGACATTGGTAACCCGTGCTTATGTATGACTGAAAGAATGTCCACACCCGGATCGTTTTTATGGCCGAGAACGGTAATTACTTCACCCTCTGCGCTTTTCCGTCCTTCTGGATAGGTGATTAGCTTAACAACCACTTTATGGCCTTCGACTGCTCCTTTTGAGGCCGCTTTTGGTATAAAAATATCACTAGCAAACTTTTTATCATCTGGAATTACAAAGCCAAAGCTTTTGCTTTCCACATAGGTTCCGACAATTTGCTGCACTCCGCGTTCAATAATGCGGATAATGCTTCCCTCTCGTCGCTGTCCAGTGCTTTCAGACGAAACACGTGCTAAGACTATATCCCCATGCATCGCGGTGTTTGTTTCATTTGGCGGAATGAAAATATCATCCATTCCCGGTTCATCTGGCGCGACAAAGGCAAACCCCTTTGCATGACCGATCAGCTTTCCGCGAATTAAGTTCATTTTCTCCGGGAGTCCGTAGCGGTTACTGCGCGTTCTCACCACTAGGCCCTTTTCTTCCATTTGCACCAGTGCTTTTACAAATTCCTTAAAGTCACTTGAGTCCTGGATACCAAATGCTGTTTCTAGTTCTTGAACGGTTAATGGCTTGTACGCCTCATCCTTCATGTATTGTAATACCTTGTCTATATGCTTTTGTATATTATCTTCCAAACTAATCCTCCTTTGTAGTTTCCGAGTTAATCGTGCCAGTCCAGCTTTTCTAAAAAGCTATAAACATCCTCATGTAATTGCTCCCGCTCCTTGTCGAGTGTGATGACGTGACCGGATTCTTCGTACCATTTCAATTCCTTTACAACTGACTCGATTTCATTATAAATAATGTTTGCACTTTCGGTGTTAATCATTTTGTCATGACGTGCCTGAACGACAAATGTGGGTGCATATATCATATCCACATTATCACGCACATCTGCGATCAATGCCTGCAAGGCCTTTAATGTTTTCATTGGTGTTTTCTTAAACTCGTTCATTTCCATTTCGATTTGCTCGTTTGATTTTCCTTCACGATTTTTAAATTCACGAGCATATTCAAGAATTCCTTCGTACATGACCTCTTCGCTTTTTATATGCATCGGCGCACACATCGGTATAATCGCTTTTATAGGTACAGTGTATCCCAATTTCAACGAAAATACGCCACCAAGTGATAATCCTGCCACGGCAATTTCAGCGTGGCCTTTCTTTTTCAAAAATTCATAACCATTGATGACATCCTGCCACCAATCTTCAGGACCCGTATGAACCAGCTCTTCAGGCGGTACTCCGTGGCCTTTGTAGTGCGGGGCATGGCAGGTATAGCCTTTTTTTTCTAAAAAACGCCCCAGCATCCGGACATCGGCTGAGTTTCCGGTAAAGCCATGTAAAAGAAGTACAGCCCTTTTTCCTCCTTCGAATGTAAATGGCTTCGGTATAGTTACTTTCATGATAAAAAAACTCCCTTAATTTCAATTCACTTTAGTTTAGTTTTAGCAAAGCAATGGTGAACATTCCAGAAATATGGCTTACGCTTCTGATAATAATTTTTTCAACAAACAAAAAACCCGGTCACTCGGACCAGGTTTGTGTTAATGATTAAATTTTAAAGTAAGTCACTGCAATAGCAAGCAAGATAAACAAGATTGCTAAAACAACCGTAATACGATGAAGAATCAAGTCAAGTCCGCGTGCTTTTTGTTTACCAAATAAAGATTCTGCACCACCAGAAATGGCACCAGATAATCCAGCACTTTTACCAGATTGAAGTAAAACAACACCAATAAGTCCAATGCTTACGATTACTAATAAAATTACTAAAAATGTATGCATAAAGGCCACCTCCTGTTAGTCGCACAATTCACAGTATATTAAATTTATCATATTTTGTCGCTTTAGACAATAGAAGTTATTATGACAACCGGAGTTTGTATAAATTAAAAAAGACACACATCCGAAAATGTGCGCCTTCTTTTATCATTAAAATTATTTGCTTAAGTTGTAGAATGTTTTCTTACCTAGGTATTGAGCTGTTTCACCTAATTGATCTTCGATACGAAGCAATTGGTTGTATTTTGCGACACGGTCTGTACGAGATGGTGCACCAGTTTTGATTTGACCAGCGTTTGTTGCAACAGCAATGTCAGCAATGGTATTGTCTTCTGTTTCACCAGAGCGGTGAGAGATCACAGCTGTGTAACCAGCGCGTTTTGCCATTTCAATTGCATCAAATGTTTCAGTAAGCGTACCGATTTGGTTTACTTTGATAAGGATGGAATTTCCGATTCCTTTTTCAATACCTTCAGCAAGTTTGCGAGTATTAGTAACGAATAAATCATCACCAACTAATTGAACTTTTTTGCCAAGGCGTTCTGTTAAAAGCTTGTGACCTTCCCAGTCATTTTCATCTAAACCGTCTTCAATTGAGATGATTGGGTATTTAGAAGAAAGTTCTTCGTACCAGTCAACCATTTCTGCAGATGTCTTCACAACGCCTTCACCAGCAAGATGGTATTTACCGTCTTCTTTGTTGTAGAACTCAGAAGATGCAGCATCCATTGCAAGCATAACTTCTTCACCTGGCTTGTAACCAGCTTTTTCGATTGCTTCAACAATCGTTTGAAGAGCTTCTTCGTTTGATCCTAAGTTTGGAGCAAAACCACCTTCATCACCAACTGCAGTGTTAAGGCCTTTGCCTTTAAGAACAGACTTTAATGTATGGAAAATTTCTGCACCCATACGAAGCGCTTCTTTGAAGTTTGGAGCGCCAACAGGCATAATCATGAATTCTTGAATATCCACGTTGTTATCCGCATGTTCCCCGCCGTTAACGATGTTCATCATTGGAACTGGAAGTTGCTTAGAGTTAAAACCTCCAAGGTATTGGTATAAAGGAATATCTAAGTAGTTTGCTGCCGCATGAGCCACCGCCATTGATACGCCTAGGATTGCGTTTGCACCTAGTTTTCCTTTGTTATCTGTTCCATCTAGTTCGATTAAAGCTTGGTCAACAGACACTTGATCTAAAACGCTGAATTCTTCACCAACAAGATGTGGTGCGATAATTTCGTTTACGTTGTCGACAGCTTTTTGAACACCTTTTCCAAGGTAACGTTCTTTGTCACCGTCACGTAGTTCAACTGCTTCATATTCACCAGTAGAAGCACCACTTGGAACCATAGCGCGTCCAAAGGCACCTGATTCTGTAAATACTTCAACTTCAACAGTAGGGTTACCGCGGGAATCTAATACTTCGCGAGCGTATACGTCTGCAATAAATGGCATGATAAAATCTCTCCTTAAATTAAATGATTTATTAGTTTACTTTAATAATGATGTACCAGTCATTTCAGCTGGTTTTTCAACACCTAATAAGTCTAACATAGTTGGCGCTAAATCCCCAAGAATTCCTCCGTCACGGAGCTGAATTCCTTGTTTTGTCACAATTACCGGCACTGGGTTCGTTGTATGTGCCGTCATTGGTTCGCCTTCTAGTGTAATTACTTCATCGGCATTTCCATGGTCAGCGGTAATAATGACAGAACCGCCTTTTTCTAAAATTAAATCAACGATTTTTCCTAAGCATTCATCGACTGTCTCAATCGCTTTAATGGTAGGCTCAAGCATACCTGAATGCCCGACCATATCAGGGTTCGCGAAATTCAGTAAAATGGCATCAAATTTATCTGCTTGAATTTCTTTTAAAAGTGCATCCGTTACTTCGTAAGCACTCATTTCAGGCTGAAGATCATACGTTGCCACTTTTGGAGAGTTGATTAAGATTCGCTCTTCGCCTGGGAACTTCTCTTCACGGCCACCACTCATAAAGAATGTGACATGTGGATATTTTTCTGTTTCAGCAATTCTTAATTGCTTCAAATTGTTTTGGGATAAGACTTCACCAATGGTGTTATCTAAGTTCGTTGGTTTAAAAGCAACATATCCATCAACCGATTCGCTGAAATGAGTTAAGCAGACGAAGAACAGATCCTTCGGATGCTTTGGCCCGCGGTCAAAGGAACGGAAATCATCGTTCGTAAATGTATTCGAAATCTGAATGGCACGGTCAGGACGGAAGTTGTAGAAAATAACTGCATCATTGTCCTGAATTGTGGCAACAGGCTGCCCATCTTCTTTTGTTATGACGGACGGGATTACGAATTCATCGAAGATTCCATGAGAATAAGAATCTTCCACAACTTCTAAAGGATTCGTGTATGTAGGGCCCTCGCCATAAACCATCGAACGGTATGATTTTTCGACACGCTCCCACCGCTTATCACGGTCCATTGAGTAGTATCTCCCTGAAATCGTTGCAAATTCACCTACACCGTATTCCTTCATTTTGTCCAATGTCTCTTGGATGTATTTCTTCGCTGTTTTCGGACCAACATCACGGCCGTCAAGGAAGGCATGTACATAGACCTTTTCCACGCCTTCTTCTTTTGCCAGTTTCAGCAAGGCAAACATATGTTGAATATGGCTGTGGACACCGCCATCTGACAATAATCCGAATAAATGAAGGGCTGTGCCATTTTTCTTGACGTGCTCCATCGCTCCTGTAAAGGTTTCATTTTTTTCAAATTCACCTTCACGAATCGCAATGTTTACGCGAGTTAAACTTTGGTACACGATACGTCCTGCACCAATGTTTAAGTGTCCTACTTCAGAGTTACCCATTTGTCCTTCAGGAAGACCCACAGCCTCCCCAGACGCTGTTAAATGAGAATGTGGATACTCGCTCCAAAAACGATCAAAATTAGGTTTTTTTGACTGGGCAACCGCATTCCCTTTTGTTTCGCCCCTGCATCCAAAACCATCAAGGATGATTAGAGCAACGGGAGATTTACTCATAGCTGCCTGCCTCCAATAGTTGTAAAAAGGATTGTGCTTCAAGGCTTGCTCCGCCTACTAATGCACCATCAATATCTGGTTGTGCCATGTATTCTTTAATATTTTCTGGTTTCACACTGCCGCCATACTGAATTCTTACCGCATCGGCAACGTCTTGCGAGAATTGTTGTGCAACAACTTGACGGATATGCGCACACACTTCGTTCGCATCGGCTGAAGTAGAAGATTTACCTGTACCAATCGCCCAAATTGGCTCATAAGCGATGACGGTTTGTTTTACTTGTTCAGCTGATAGACCTTGAAGGGCTTTTGCCACTTGATCGCCAACTAATTGATTGGTTTCTCCATTTTCACGCTGCTCTAATGTTTCACCGCAGCATACGATTGGAGTTAAGTTGTATTTGAAGGCTGCTAGAGCTTTTTTGTTCACTGTTTCATCTGTTTCATTGAACATTTCACGGCGTTCTGAGTGTCCGATGATTACATATTGAACGGCAAGGTCAGCCAGAGCTTTCGGGCTGATTTCGCCTGTAAATGCTCCGCTTTCTTCAAAGTGCATGTTTTGAGCACCGATTTTGACATTCGTTCCTTCAGTTACTTCGACAAGGCTTTGTAAAAATAATGCTGGTGCACAGATTACAGAGTCCATTTTTTCTGGGGCAGGTACTAGTCCTTTTACTTCTTCTGCAAAGCTTTTTGCTTCAGAAAGTGTTTTGTTCATTTTCCAGTTTCCTGCAATAATTGGTTTACGCATACTGGCACATCCTTTCAAAATTAAAGCGCAAGCGTCCGTTTAGCGGCGTATGGACTGGAGCGCTTCGACCGAGATAAAGGAAACACGGAGAGCGAAGCGATCCGATGTTGACTTATCGTAGGGAGAAGAGCGAAGTCCACTAGCCGCTGGACGCTGGAGCTAGATAGCTTTCTAAGTTCAATAACCTATACTTTCTATTATTCAAAAGTAAATTATTTATCGTTCAATGCAACTACACCTGGGAGTGCTTTGCCTTCCATAAATTCGAGGGAAGCGCCGCCTCCTGTAGAGATGTGGCTCATTTTATCTGCTAAATTGAATTTTTCAACGGCTGCTGCAGAGTCTCCGCCGCCAATGACTGAATATGTACCTTCTGCTTCAGCAAGTGCTTCTGCAACTGCTTTTGTTCCGCCGGCAAATTTATCAATTTCAAATACACCCATTGGTCCATTCCAAATCACTAGTTTTGATTTTTGAATAACATCACGGTAGATCTCTGCTGTTTTTGGTCCAATATCAAGTGCTTCCCAATCGGACGGAATTTCTTCAATTGCAACTACTTTGGTATTAGCATCAGCAGAGAAATCATCAGCAACCACAGCGTCTACAGGCATATAGAAATTAACACCCTTTGCCTTTGCTTTTTCAATAAATGATTTTGCTAAATCAATTTTGTCAGCTTCAAGCAATGATTTTCCAACTTCGTGGCCTTGTGCTTTCACGAAAGTATAAGCAAGTCCGCCGCCAATAATTAAGTTATCAACTAATTCTAGCAGATTTTCAATAACACCAATCTTGTCCTTTACCTTCGCTCCACCGATAATCGCAGTAAACGGGCGTTCTGGATTAGAAAGTGCCTTACCAAGTACATCTAATTCTTTTTCCATTAATAGTCCAGAAACCGCTGGTAAAAGATGCGCAATACCTTCAGTTGATGCATGAGCACGGTGCGCTGCACCAAAGGCATCATTTACATAAACATCTGCTAATTCAGCAAAAGATTTTGCCAACTCTGGATCGTTCATTTCTTCGCCAGGATAGAAACGAACATTTTCAAGAAGCAGAACATCGCCTTCGGTCATCGTTTCAATCAATGCTTTCACAGAATCACCATACGCTTCATCTGCCTTCTTCACGTCTTTACCAAGCAGTTCAGATAATCTGACACCGACTGGAGTTAAGCGCATTTCTTCGACTACTTTCCCTTTTGGACGGCCGAAGTGGCTCGCTAGAATAACTTTAGCCCCTTGATCAACTAAGTATTGAATCGTTGGAAGTGCTGCACGAATCCGCGTTTCATCGGTAATTTTTCCATCCTGCATCGGAACATTAAAATCAACTCGGCAAAATACGCGTTTCCCTTTTACATCGACATCTTTGAGCGTTTTCTTATTCATAAGGACCTCCTAGAGTATTGAAAATTCAGCATAAAATCAGTAAAAAGGGGAGGGGGGCATATACTCCCCGCTCCCCTTTGGAAAACCTTTGTATGATTAACTTCTTATGATTGAAAACCAATCATCGTCCGTCCGATATATTAAAGTCCTTTTTGTGCAAGGTAGTCACAAAGGTCAACAACGCGGTTAGAGTAACCAACTTCGTTATCGTACCAAGATAATACCTTAACCATGTTGCCTTCAAGAACCATTGTTGATAATGCATCAATTGTTGAAGATACAGTAGCACCGTTGTAATCAGTAGAAACTAATGGAAGGTCGCTGTATGCTAAAATGCCTTTTAATGGGCCTTCAGCAGCAGTTTTTAATGCAGCATTTACTTCATCAGCTGTTACATCTCTTTCTAATTCTGCTACTAAGTCAACAACAGATACGTTTGGAGTTGGTACGCGCATAGCCATACCGTTTAATTTACCTTTAAGTTCAGGTAAAACAAGAGCAACGGCCTTTGCAGCACCAGTTGAAGTAGGGATCATGTTTTCAGCAGCTGCACGCGCACGACGGTAGTCCTTGTGTGGCAAGTCAAGGATTTGTTGGTCATTCGTGTACGAGTGAACAGTTGTCATCATACCGCGTCTGATTCCAAATGTATCATTCAATACTTTTGCAAACGGAGCAAGACAGTTAGTAGTACAAGAAGCATTAGAAATAACATGGTGGTTATTGGCATCATATTTGTCTTCGTTAACACCCATAACGATTGTGATATCTTCGTTATCTGCTGGTGCAGAGATGATTACTTTTTTAGCTCCTGCTTCAAGATGTTTCGCAGCATCTTCACGCTTTGTGAAACGGCCAGTAGATTCAACCACTACGTCAACACCAAGACCGCCCCAACCTAGTTGTGCAGGATCACGCTCAGCGATAACTTTTACTTTATGTCCGCCTACTACTAAGTATTCACCATCAACAGTTACGTCTTCTGCAAGAGTTCCGTGAACAGTGTCATATTTTAAAAGATGTGCAAGCATGTTTGCATCAGTTAAATCATTAATCGCAACGATCTCAACATTGCTATTGTTTAATGCCGCACGAAATACGTTACGACCTATACGTCCAAATCCGTTAATACCAACTTTTACTGACATAATAAATTTCCTCCTTTAATTGGGTAAGGATGTTTTTTATTTTAAAAAGGATTTACCCTTTTAATAACTTTCTTGCTGCACCCTCATCTGTGATTAAAATAGTTGATTCCGGTGCTTGTTTTAAGTATGCTTTGATGGCCTTCGCCTTCGAGCCCCCGCCGGCAACAGCGATGACATTCGGAATATGGACTAAATCTTCTAACTGCAAGCCAATCGTTAATACCTTATGAACGATTTCACCTTGTTCGTTAAAATAATAGCCAAATGCTTCACCCACAGCTTGTTGATTTTCTAGCTTTTGCAAAACATCTGGGTTCGTTTTGCGCCGCTCAGCCATTGTGATAGCATCCCCAATCCCATGAAGAACCATGCTTGCTGATTTAATTAGTTTTAAAACGTCATGAATGTCAGGTTCTTTGATGAGTGATTCATAAATTTCGGTACTAACTTGGTCAGGTACATAAAACACTCGATGTTTCGTATGGGTGTTTTTTGACATAATCGAGCAAATTGTGTTTGCTTGATTTTGAACATCCTCACCTACTCCGCCTCTTGCTGGGACAAATAGTAGTTCTTTCTGGGTATGCTCGGGTGAAAGTCTTTCTGCGACAGCAGCCATCGTTGAACCGCCAGTAACAGCAATGATATTTTTTCCGCTGAGCAACTTTTTCATGCACACTGCACATGCCTTGCCAAGTTCACCTTTTACCATTGGCGATTCATCACTATCGCCCGGCACAATGATCACTTTTTTAATACCGAGTCGGTGCTTTAATTCCAACTCCATCACATCAATACCTTTTAATTCACGCATAAAGCCTTCTAAGTCTTCTAGCAAATTTTTCCCTTCAGGCGTTAAACTCATTCCCACAATATTTGTGTAAATTAAATTTTGCTCCCTTAAGAATTCTACTTCGCCTCGAAGGACTCTTTCCGTATATCCCAGGCTAACCGCTAAACTCCTTCTTCCTACCGGCTGCATAAAACCTATATCCCTTAGGATAGAATATCTCTTTTGAAGGACTTGAAGGAGATCAGGTAATAGTCTTTTCTGGATATCGATTAATGACTGCATGAATCTCATGCTCCTTTATTATATGTAGTTGGTCTCAAAATGTCCACCATAGACATATTATGTCCCACTACATCCAAAAAAAATAACCCCTGCTACGTTTTTTATTGTAACAGGAGTGAAAACCTATTTCAACTGTTAAGATTGGCTTTTTTTTTCATGCAAACGGTTACTTATGTCAAATTTGTTAATGACACCAAAACCTGCCTCTACTCCATCAATATGAACGACAGGAATCATTAAACCGTATTGTTCAGTTAATTCATCACTGGATTCAATATCAATTTCTTCTAAAGCGAAATCCCATTCTTTGCTTAGTTCGTGCAGTGTGGACTTAGCTTTCTCACAAAGCGGGCAGCTTTTTCTAGTGTAAAACGTGATTATTGTTTGCTCCATCAATTGGTTTCCTTTCAATCAAACCTTTTTCTTTTTGCAGAAGAAGGAATCCCCATTTGATCCCGGTACTTAGCGACGGTTCTTCGTGAAACCACCATACCTTCCTCTGTTTTTAATTGTTCCACAATATCTTGGTCCGAAAGAGGTTTTTGTTTATTCTCATTTTCTATTAACGTGGAGATCTTCTTCTTCACTTGTGTGGATGAGGTATTTTCATCGTCCGACACGGTTTGAATCGTACTTGTAAAAAACGATTTTAGCGGGAAGGTCCCGTATGGTGTTTGCACATATTTTTCTCGAACTGCTCGGCTAACGGTAGATTCATGGATATTCAATTCTCCGGCAATTTCCTTCATCGTCATCGGTACCAAATTGTTTGATCCTTTTTGAAAAAATG
Organism: Neobacillus drentensis; assembly: GCF_036966985.1. GTDB lineage: Bacteria > Bacillota > Bacilli > Bacillales > Cytobacillaceae > Neobacillus > Neobacillus drentensis_E. Next base: position 11,120 of record NZ_JBALSN010000032.1, read on the forward strand.
TTTCCTGCTTTTCAATTATCTTCGCAATTACCTTAGTTAGTGTCTCTTTCCGTTGCTCAATACTTTTTTGAATCCAATTATAATCTTGTAGTTTATCCTGCAGGAAGCGGCTTACCTGTTGGTCCTGGTCTTTGAATTTATGATAATACTGCTCATTTAGGCTAATCCTTGGCAGCGATTCATCCGACATCCTGACAGTTAGACCCTCGCCCGATTGCTCCACGATGGCATCTGGAATAATATATGTGGTGGTTTCTTTTCCGAGAATGGTTCCCGGCTTTGGGTTCAAGGATTGAATTTGGTCGAAAATATCTTGGATCTCTTTAAGTGTTACCTTTAATTCTTTTGCGATGGGCTTCCACTTTTTTTCTGCGAACGGAATAAAATATTCAGAGATAATCTTTTGAGCTAATTCATTATTTGGGTCTAGATAATAGATTTGCATCAATAGGCACTCTTGCAGGTTTCTTGCACCAATCCCCGCCGGCTCCAGTGTTTGAATGATGGCCAAACATTCCTCGACGACATCTTCCATTACTCTTAGCTTTTTGGCGATTTCGTTAAGGTTGCCCGTAAAGTAACCGTTTTCATCGAGATTCTGAATTAGATGGCGAATAACAGTTAATTGTTCCGCTGATAAGTTCGTTATTTTCAATTGTGATAATAGATACTCTTCAAGCGAAAAGGGTTTATCGGCAATTTGCTCAATCCAGTCCTTTTCCACCTTTTGGTTTTTCCGGCGATTGCGGTCAATGAGTGGATTCATTGGCTTAATATTGCTATGTTCAACCTGCAATAGGGGATTTTCAAGTGCCTTATCGTCTAAAAAAGCAGTTAACTCTTGGGCAGAGTACTGCAACAATGCAATGGCCTGAGATAACTCCTGCGTCATTGCCAATTTTAATGTCTGCTGTTGCCATAAACCAGCCTTTAAGTTCATTCTTATCCCCCCTGTTTTCTATTTTACACGATAGAAGGAAATTCGGGAATGAAAAATGATAAACTAGGAGGTTTAGTGACTTATTAAACTGAATTTTCCCAATAAAAAACCCCCTGTTTACAGTAAACAGGGGGCTTTGGTTATGCGCTCGGCAGGAATCGAACCTGCATTTCAAGCTTCGGAGGCTTGCGTGCTATCCGTTGCACCACGAGCGCTAAATTGTAGCGACTTACATATTATATGCCAGTTTCCCGCACATTGCAAGTAAAGATTCAGTTTAAAATTCTTAAAAATGGATAAGATGGATTAGGGAAAGTTGTCGAACATTTTTATAGTCAAATTGTTTGACCTTTATTGACCATCAGTGTATGATAACAATACATATTACTATTACCTTTTACAATCAAAGGAGGAAGAAAAATGAATTTAATCCCTACAGTTATTGAACAAACAAACCGGGGCGAGCGTGCTTATGACATTTACTCTCGTTTGTTAAAAGACCGGATTATTATGCTGGGAAGCGCCATTGATGACCATGTAGCTAACAGCATTGTAGCACAATTATTATTCCTTGAAGCGGATAACCCTGAAAAAGATATTTCTTTATATATCAACAGCCCTGGCGGCAGCATCACAGCTGGTATGGCGATTTATGATACGATGCAATTCATTAAACCAAAGGTTCAAACGATTTGTATCGGTATGGCAGCATCCATGGGTGCATTCTTACTTGCAGCTGGTGAAAAAGGTAAGCGTTATGCCCTTCCAAATGCGGAGGTTATGATTCACCAACCACTAGGCGGTGCTCAAGGACAAGCAACTGAAATCGAGATTGCAGCAAAACGGATCCTCTTCCTTCGTGAAAAATTAAATGGAATTTTATCTGAACGGACTGGCCAGCCACTTGAAGTAATAGCCAAAGATACTGACCGCGACAACTTCATGACTGCTGAACGTGCAAAAGAATATGGTTTAATCGACCATATCATTACACGTAACCTAATTGATGATGAAAAGAAAAATAAATAAGTAACATGGAAGCAATCGGTATCGACCGGTTGCTTTTTTATTCTTTCAAAAAATAAATAGGCCGGTTCCAAATGGACCCGGCCGCAAATATATTACTGTTCTTTTTGAATAAAATCAGCCAATGCTTCAATCGCGGATACTTCATCGTCTCCATCTGCCACAATATCAATAATGACACCAGAGCCAACCGCAAGGCTCATTAAGCCCATAATGCTTTTCGCATTGACTTTCTTTCCATCTTTCTCAAGAAAAATATCCGCAGAGAACCGATTTGCTTCTTGGACAAAAAGAGCTGCGGGGCGTGCTTGAAGACCTGTTTTTAATTTTACTTCTACTTGTTTCACTAACATTATACAATTCCTCCTCATGTTTATTGTTTATCGTCTATATTTCTTGGAGCTTGTTCACAAAATTTACTACGAGCACATGTTATGGCTTTCACATGATTACCTATTCAAAAAATTTCTATTCTTTTACCATCATATCCCCTGAACGAAGCCTTTCAGCAATTGCATCAATTTTTCTCAAACGATGATTTATTCCAGATTTACTGATCGCACCACCAGAAACCATTTCACCCAATTCCTTAAGTGTCACATCCGTATAGTTTAAGCGGAGCTCTGCAATTTCTCTTAATTTCTCAGGTAAAATTTGCAAACCGACCGTTTGATTGATGTAGCGGATATTCTCTACCTGCCGAATCGACGCACCAATCGTTTTATTAAGATTGGCTGTCTCACAGTTTACAAGTCGATTGACTGAATTGCGCATATCACGAACAATTCGAACATCCTCGAAGCGAAGAAGAGCGTTGTGGGCACCAACAATATTTAAAAACTCGGTTATTTTCTCTGCTTCTTTTAAGTAGGTAATGTAACCTTTCTTGCGTTCAAGTGTTTTACTATTTAGCCCAAATGTATTCATCAATTCGCATAAAGAATCATTGTGTTCTTTATAGAGCGAAGCAATTTCTAAATGATAAGAAGATGTTTCAGGATTATTGACGGATCCGCCAGCTAAAAATGCACCGCGGAGATAAGAACGCTTACAACATTTCTTCTTTACAAGTTCTGGTGAAATATCGTGAATGATCGTAAAACCTTCACCGATAATTTTTGTATCCTCGAGAATTTCCTTTGCTTGCTGGGATAAACGGACAATATAGACATTGTTTTTTTTCAAACGCATCTTTTTCCGAACAAGCAGCTCGACTTGGACATCATAACTCTTTTTTATTAATGTATAAATTCTTCTGGCAATCGCAGCATTTTCGGTTTGAATATCAACAACTAACTTACGATTTGAGAATGAAAGGGAACCATTCATCCGAATAAGAGCTGATAGCTCTGCCTGAATGCAGCACGTTTTCACTTCTAAGTTAGTTAATTCTTTTTTCGTTTCCGAAGCGAAAGACATCCCTTTCCCCTCCATACTAAAAACACACTAGTTTCATGCGTTTTTTAATAACTACTATTATTACGTTTCATAACGCTTTTTAGTTTCAACTAAAAGCAAATTATATAATATTTTTGCCACTTTTTTAGGGTCATGACGTAATGCGCCATTTTCTTGATAGGCAATATCCGCATGAACCACTTCGAGCCCTAATTCAAATAGGCGCGGCAAATCGTAAACAACAGGGTCTGCCAACTCTTCATTATAACGGAGTTGGATGTCCTGTGGAATTTCTTCATTGTTAACAAGTATGGTATTGATAAACGCACAGCTCATGTGATCATATAAGGCTTTTACATGGTCGCTTGCTGAAAAGCCATGCGTTTCCCCCGCCTGGGTCATTAAATTACAGATATAGACCTTTTTGGCGTGTGAACGGCACAACTCATCCCCGATTTTTGGAACCAGCAAATTAGGCAGAATGCTCGTATATAAACTCCCTGGCCCAATGATAATTAAATCGGCTTGACGAATCGCTTGAATGGTCTCTGGTAAAGGACGAATATTCTCCGGCGTCATAAATACCTTTTTAATTCTTTTACCTGAGTAGGGAATTTTCGATTCCCCTGAGACAATCGTCCCGTCTTCCATCTCAGCATGGAGGACAACACTTTGATTGGCTGCAGGCAGGACTTTGCCGTGAACATTTAGAATTTTACTCATTTCCTGAATGGCATGAACAAAATTACCCGTAATCGAGGTCATCGCCGCCAAGATTAAATTACCAAGCGAATGTCCGGAAAGTTCATTCGACGTTTTGAATCGATGCTGAAACATTTCCTCTACGAGCGGTTCCACATCCGATAATGACGCTAACACATTGCGGATGTCGCCTGGAGGAGGAATATGCAAATCCTCACGCAAACGTCCTGAGCTGCCGCCGTCATCCGCGACGGTCACAATGGCGGTAATATCGACAGGATACTGTTTTAATCCACGCAATAAAACTGGCAATCCTGTTCCTCCGCCAATGACGACAATTCGTGGCTGTCCGTAAATGCTCATGTAGTTTTTTCCTTTCTCCTCTCAATGTCACGATGAGAAATACATGTCTTGTAGTCCTTTTCGAAAAATTTACCAAGATACTCGGCTAGTGTTACCGAACGATGCTGACCCCCTGTACAGCCAATTGCAATGACTAGCTGCGCTTTCCCTTCCCGCTTATAGTGCGGAAGCATGAAGGAGAGCAGGTCGGTTACTTTTTCTAAGAACTTATGCGTTTCATTCCATTTTAATACATAGCCGGATACGTCTTCATCTAAACCTGTTTTAGGTCTCATATGCTCGATATAATGGGGATTAGGCAAGAAGCGCACATCAAACACTAGATCCGCATCAATAGGAATTCCATACTTAAAGCCAAATGACATGACATTGACAGTGAAGATTGATTGTTTATTCGCGGTAAATTCCGTTAATATTTTCTCACGAAGTTCCCTCGGTTTCATCTGGGAAGTATTGTAAATCACCTGAGCCCTGCCTTTTAGTTCTTCAAGAAGTTCGCGCTCAAGCGTTATTCCTTCTAGCGGCAGACCTGTCTGTGCGAGTGGATGTGACCGCCTTGTTTCCTTATATCTGCGCACTAATGTGGAATCATCTGCATCTAAAAATAAGATCCTCGGAGCTACCCAGGATGTTTCTGCCAGCTCATCTAATGCTTTAAAGAGATGATCAAAGAATTCTCTGCCCCGCAGGTCCATCACGAGAGCAACTTTATTCATCTTATTCCCGGATTCCTTCATAAGTTCGAGGAATTTTGGAAGCAGCGTCGGAGGCAAATTATCAACACAGAAGAAGCCTAAGTCTTCAAAACTTTGAATAGCTACAGTTTTTCCTGCACCAGACATCCCTGTAATAATGACCATTTGTATGTCATTTACTGCACCGGTACTCATGATTTATTCCCCCTATAAATTAGCTTGGATCTAATCGGTAACTGATTAGTTGAAAGTCTTTGGTATAAGTAAAAGTACCGTATATAATTCCTTTTCCATGAATCATATAATCAAGAATATGATAATCGCCAGCGGCCATTGGCAAATTTTTCAATTGGTTAATCATTTGCCATTCCAACTTACCTTCCTCGGATTCGTCTAAATCGACCCCATCCGAATCAGTGGCTACAAATGTAAACATCATCCACTCCGAAAGCAATTGGTCATTTTCTTTCATAATCATTGTAAAAATCCCTTTTAATTGAGGATTTTTTAAATAGATTCCCGTTTCCTCACGGTATTCCCTGATGCAAGAATCCCGGACAGATTCGCCCGGCTCCATTTTCCCGCCAGGAGCCACCCACCAGCCGCGGCGTGGCTTTTGCAGCAGCAATATTTTTCCATCTCTAATCAATACACAATTGGTGACTCGTTGCACAGCATTCACCCTCTTTTACACAGCATCTGCCATTTAACAACTTTCCCTAGAAGCTTGGTCTTTTTCTATACAAGCTCTCTTGAGGCATGGCTATATTTCCTACTATAACTTTAAATTCATTCTTATTATTATACTATTTTTAGGATACAGTCACAATGAATTCAAATTTGATATTTCTGTTAATATTTGTGCTTTGGAAAAATATAGAGGGATGAGCAGGTCTAGCTCAAAAAAATAGCACAGGCTACGGGCCTGTGCATGAAAGAAATATATTTTTAAAGGGGGTCAATTACTGTTTCTATCATACCGTAACTATATTGCACAATTGTTACAGAAGAATTAAAACAGAGTTACGTTTTTGTAAATACCCACCGCAATATTTCTTTTTAACTTTTTTGTTTCATTCCCTCTTTAAGTTCCTCAATATAATGCTGGGCGCTTTGGGCTGCAATACTGCCATCTCCAGTCGCTGTTACAATCTGGCGCAGTGTTTTTTCACGAATATCTCCTGCAGCATAAATTCCCGGTACCCTTGTCTCCATCCGGTCATTCGTTTCAATATATCCATTTTCATTAGTAATCCCAAGGCTTGTAAATGGTTTCGACAGCGGTACCATTCCGATGTAAATGAAAACCCCGTCAGCCGGTAATACTTGCTCTTCGCCATTTTCGGTCGAAACAAGTGTGACACTGCCTACTTTGCCATCTTTGTCATTAATGGACTTGATGGTGTGATTCCAAATAAAATCCACTTTTTCATTGGCAAAGGCACGATCTTGAAGAATTTTTTGAGCACGCAGTTCATTACGACGATGGACGATGGTTACCTTGGAAGCAAAGCGGGTTAAGTACACACCCTCTTCAACAGCCGAGTCCCCTCCGCCAATGACAAATAATTCTTTTCCTTTAAAGAAGGCTCCATCACAAACGGCACAATAGGATACACCACGGCCGCCCAGTTCTTTTTCACCTGGAACGCCAATTTTCTTATATTCTGCACCCGTTGTAATGATGACAGCGTAAGCTTTATATTGCTTTGAGCCCGCGACAACGATTTTATAGTCGCCATGGTCTTGGATTTCTTTGATATCGCCATATGCATATTCAGCACCAAATTTTTTCGCATGCTCGAACATCTTTGTTGATAAATCCGGTCCTAAAATACTTTCAAAACCTGGATAGTTTTCAACGTCTTCCGTATTGGCCATTTGTCCGCCCGGCATCCCGCGCTCAATCATTAATGTGGATAGGTTTGCTCTCGATGTATAAACAGCCGCAGTCATCCCCGCAGGGCCAGCACCGACAATAATAACGTCATAAATTTTTTCTTCTGACATTTTGTGGTCACTCCTTAAAAAAAATACGATTAAGTAAGATTATTGTTCCCTTACTTAATCGTATATAACAAATGTTTTATCGTCCACCAATATGCTTAATTCAAATAGTTATTCACTATTTTTACATATTTACCAATGGTTGCAGAGGAAATTCCATAACGATCGGCTACCTCTTGCTGGGAAACCTTTTCACTACGCAGTTTGTGCCAAATATACTCAACGGCGCCCGCCCAGGCACATTTATTTTTCAATTGGATCCTGTCTTTAGAAACTTCGACAAACACAGAGAACCACATCAAATATAAACCGGACTCTATGGTGCCAATTGGTTGAAAGGTTTCATAAAAGAGTTCGGCAACTTCTTGTGCATCGGCAGTCTTCGAAGGTTTTCCGGAACGAATCAACGAGATATATTCCTTTTCCAAAGACGTAAATTTTTGATTTTGAAGCAGCCGCTTGGAGGTGATGATTTCCTCCTTTTTACTCGAAACAGTCGTCAGGAAAAGGGCAAATAAGCGCTCCTCTACATAGTCGCTGTCCAGTTTTTGAAAAATTGAACCGGAAAGTTCTTCAAATCCGTTAGCAGTTGCATCTTCCTTGTTCCATGGTTCGGAGCCTTCCTTATCAGGATTAAGTTCTAACACTTTTTTCCAGATACTTTGCGCAAACGTTTCATTTCCTGTGAAATAGGCAGAATAGGAAAGCCAATAGTAAAACGGACTATCACCATCGAAGCCGTGCTTATATAGTTTTTTCAGCCATAAATAGGCTAGGTCATATTCTCCTACTAAAGCAAATGATGCCCCAAGTTTGAATTGCTGCTCACTTAAAAGCGGTTGAATTTTCTTTAAGATGTCAATCATCCCGGCAACATCTCTCACCTGCCCCTGATAATAGGCAAATACAAGCCTGTTACATAGGGCATGAAGGTTACCCGGATTCCGTTCTAATACCTCATCTATAATCGATTCCGCCTTTTTTGCCTTTCCTAAATAAAAATAGGCGAGCGCTAAGTTGTTATACGCAGACCAGTACTCTGGATAATCCTTGACAACATCTTTTAGCAGTTCAATTGCTTTTGGAAAGTATCCTGACTCAAGCAGGTCACGAGCCTGTTCTTGTTTAACGATAAGGTCATCCTGCTGATACAGATCATCCTCAAGATCTTCTGCTTCCAATGTAAGTACATCTAGTAAATCCTCAGTGTCCTCGCTAAAGTCACCATCTGGGTCTAGCTGTAAATACAGTTTGGCGTGATGATACGCATCTTTAAAAAATCCCATATGGGCATAATTATTGGCCAAAAAGTAATGGCATTCCACCATTTCTTGATCTAGTTCTTCAAGGATGAGGTGCAAGAGCCGGTTGGAATGTTCAAACTCGCCAAGTTCTGTTGACACAATCGCCAACTGGCATATAATCATCGGTTCACCCGGTTCAAGCTGCATCGCTCGCCCAAGATATTTTTTTGCCTTTATAAAATCACGGCGATGGTATGCCTTTAAACCCTTCGTGAAATAATATTCCCCCGTAGGAACAAATGTAAGTAGTTTTCCCATATGCTTTCTTGCTTTCGCGTCTTTACCCATGAAGTCCTCCACATTTTTAACATAACTAATGTAGTATACCACACTAGGGAGTTGTTCGAGAAGGGCTAGTATTGGGGGGAATTTCGGTTTAGTTAAGGGTGGGATAGTGAAATGGGAATGTTTTTACAATTTTTGTTGATTTAATCTTACTTTTGTAAAATTATCGGTGCGTTTTGTAAAATAAGTTCTCAGTTTTGAATAAATACAGCTTGTTTTGTAAAATTAGCCCTGAATTTTGTATAATTCTCAATTCCAAATAAAAAAACCGATCGATTTACGACCGGTCTTTGTGTCTTTCTTCTAAAGTTTTGAGTACTTCTTTGAAAGGAAGTCCTTGTTCGACCAGCAATACCTGCAAGTGATAAAGCAAATCAGCTACTTCCCAACGTAGTTCCTCAGCATCGCGGTTTTTCGCCGCAATAATTACTTCGGCCGCTTCTTCCCCGACTTTTTTCAAAATCTTATCGACGCCTTTTTCAAACAGATAGGTGGTGTAAGCTCCTTCTGGACGCTCCCGTTCGCGGTCAACTATGACTTTTTCAAGCGATTGTAAGATCTGGTAGTCTACCAGACTTGGAGTTCCGGTATAGCCCCGTTCTGAAAAACAACTTACCGCTCCAGTATGGCAAGCAGGACCTTTCGGATATACAAGGACTAATAACGCATCTTGGTCACAGTCATAATTCATGCTGACAACGGTCTGCGTATTACCGCTTGTTGCGCCTTTATGCCATAATTCCTTGCGAGATCGGCTGTAAAACCATGTTTCGCCCGTTTCAATCGTTTTGGCGAGCGATTCCTCATTCATATAAGCGAGCGTTAATACTTCTTTGGTTCCAGCATCCTGGATAATCGCAGGCACTAACCCTTTTTCATCAAATCGTACATTCATCGAACCGTCACTCCTTTTTCCCGTAAATAGCTTTTTACTTCATGAACGGATGTCTCTTTATAGTGAAAGATGGACGCAGCTAGCGCCGCATCTGCTTTTCCGGCTAAGAAGGCTTCCTCGAAATGTTCCGAATTCCCGGCCCCGCCTGAAGCAATGACAGGAATGGTTACTGCTTCGCTTACTGCCTTTGTGAGCTCCAGGTCAAATCCATTCTTCTCACCGTCACTATCCATGCTCGTTAGCAAAATTTCACCCGCACCCAAACGGGCAGCTTCTCTAGCCCACTCAACAACCAATTTGTCTGTCGGCGTTCTGCCGCCGTGCGTGTATACCCGCCAAGTCCCAACTTCTTCATCATATTTCGCATCAATTGCGACAACGATGCATTGCGAACCAAAGTAACTGGCACCTTCCTTGATCAGTTCCGGGTTAAGGACCGCCGCCGTGTTCAGCGACACCTTATCCGCACCGGCGCGCAAGATTCTTTTCATATCTTCCAACGCATTAATGCCACCGCCTACCGTAAACGGAATTGCCAACTCAGATGCGACGGCCTTTACGACTTCAACCATAGTTTTTCTGCCTTCAACAGATGCAGAGATATCTAGAAAAACAAGTTCGTCCGCTCCCTGCTCATCGTAAAAGCGTGCAAGTTCAACAGGATCGCCGGCATCGCGTAGTTGTACAAATTGGATCCCTTTGACCACTCGGCCATCTTTTACATCAAGGCATGGGATGATTCTTTTTGTTAGAGTCATCGGGAGCCACCCACTTTCAGGGCCTCTTTTAACGTGAAGCGGTTTTCATAAAGGGCTTTGCCGACGATTGCTCCTTGAATCCCTTGGGATGCAATTGCTTGTAAATCTGCGAGACTGCTCACCCCGCCAGAGGCAATCACATTTTTCCCCGTCACTTCAGCCATTTCACAAACAGCTGCAATATTAGGACCGGCTAGTGTTCCATCCGTAGCGATATCAGTAAAAATAAACGTCTCCGCCCCAGCTTCTGCAAAGCGCTTGCCGAGTTCGACAGCCTTTAGTTCTGAAGTATCTAGCCAACCGTGTGTCGCGACATAGCCGTTTTTGGCATCAATGCCAACTGCAATTTTCGTACCATATTTTTTGATCATATCGATGGCAAATTCAGGGTTTGAAACAGCAATACTGCCAATGATGACACGGTTTACACCATTCTCTAGATAGTGGAGGATATCCTCCTCCGAACGAATGCCACCGCCAATCTGAATATTTACATTTAACTTCTGCGCGGCTTCAATCACAAACCGGTCATTGACGCGCTTGCCATCCTTTGCCCCGTCAAGGTCCACCATGTGAATCCACTCGGAACCGTCTGCGGCAAAACTTTTGGCCATATCAAATGGAGAGTCGCCATAAATGGTTTCTTGATCGTAGTCCCCTTGGAGGAGTCGGACGCACTTGCCGCCGCGCATATCAATTGCTGGATAAATCGTTAAACTCATCGGATTGCCTTCCTTTCCTCCACCATTTGTAGAAAGTTTGCTAAAAGGGCCATGCCTAGCTTGCTGCTTTTTTCTGGATGAAATTGCATCCCAAATATATTATCTCTGCCCACAACCGCAGATACTTGTTCGTTATAATTGGCCTTTGCCAATAACACGTCAGAGTTGTCCGCATCCACATAATAGGAATGGACGAAATAAACGTAATCCTCTTCTAAGTTTTTTAATAGAGGGGATTCTTCGACAAATTCAAGCCGGTTCCAGCCCATATGCGGAACCTTGTAGGTCTGTCCTTCCGGTGTTTTTCCTGGAAAACGGCGGACACTTCCTGGCAACAATCCTAGCCCTTCCGTCGGTCCATTTTCCTCACTTCGTTCAAACAGCAATTGCATTCCTAGGCAAATACCAAGGAGCGGTTTACCTGATGCCGCAAATTCCTTAATCGTCTCTACTGGCAAACGCTCCATCGCATCCCGAAAAGAGCCTACACCCGGAAGAAGCAGGGCATCCGCAGCCAGCAACTTACCCTTATCAGCAGAAATAAAATACTCAGCACCGAGCCGCTCCAACGCCTTGCTAACACTAAACAGATTCCCCATTCCATAGTCAACAATGCCAATCATCTATAAAACATCCTTTCACGGTGCCTTTCATGGTGCCTGACACCTTAGTTATGTTTTTCACATGGTGCCTGACACCATTACACTACTTTCATCTAGAACACTAGAGCATTCCTTTGGTCGATGGAACGCCTTTGATGCGCGGATCGATGGTTGTTGCTTCGTCGAGGGCACGCCCGAGTGCTTTAAAAACGGCTTCGATCATATGGTGTGTATTTTTTCCATAATGGACGATGACATGAAGATTCATCCTGGCCTCGAGTGCTAGTTTCCATAGAAATTCATGAACGAGCTCGGTGTCAAATGTCCCTACTTTTTGTCCTGGGAACTCGGCACGCATTTCTAGATGTGGACGATTACTAAGGTCAACAACAACCTGTGCTAACGCTTCATCCATCGGTACAAAGGCATTTCCGTAGCGCTTAATACCGCGTTTGTCCCCCAATGCTTCGCGTAAGGCCTGTCCAAGACAAATACCGATGTCTTCTGTTGTATGGTGATCGTCGACTTCTGTATCCCCGTTGGCATTCAATGTCAAGTTGAATTGTCCGTGCTTTGTGAATAAATCAAGCATATGGGACATGAAAGGTACACCCGTTTCTAAATTAGACTGACCTTCACCATCTACATCTAATGTTAATTGAATTTGTGTTTCATTCGTGTTCCGTTCAATACTTGCGATTCTTTCCATGAAATAGGACCCCCTATATATTGTGCAGTACGATAATTTTATAATTTTCTGTCGTCTTTCAACCGGAATTCAACAGCCCGCGCGTGAGCCTCAAGCCCTTCCTTCCGGGCAAATTCAGCAATTTTAGCCCCATTCTCTACCATCGCCTTTTGGCTGTAGATGATCACGCTGGACTTCTTCTGGAAATCATCGACATTCAACGGACTAGAGAAGCGTGCGGTTCCGTTAGTCGGAAGAACATGATTAGGACCAGCGAAATAGTCGCCAACCGGTTCCGAACTATAACGGCCGATAAAAATGGCACCTGCATGTCGGATTTTCCCAAGCAGTTCAATCGCATTTTCTGTGATGATTTCTAGATGTTCAGGTGCTAATTGATTAACAGTTTCGATGGCATCTTCAATCGTATCGGTTATGTAAATGGCACCATAATCCGCAATTGAGCGTGAGGCGATGTCTTTTCGTGGCAGCAGCTCGAGTTGCTTTTCCACTTCCATGCTCACTGCCTCTGCCAGGACACTTGAAGGTGTCACCAAGACACTGCAGGCCCGCGGGTCATGTTCTGCCTGTGATAGCAGGTCTGCCGCTACCTCGTCCGCTCTTGCTGTTTCATCTGCCAAAATGGCAATTTCACTTGGGCCAGCAATCATATCAATGTCAACATCCCCGAAAACCTCTCGTTTTGCCAACGCAACATATATATTTCCTGGACCGGTAATTTTATCAACCGAGGAAATCGATTCGGTTCCATAGGCAAGGGCAGCAATAGCTTGGGCCCCGCCCACTTTATAAATTTCCTCGACGCCCGCTTCCTTGGCTGCAACAAGTACCGTTGCCGGTAATTGCCCTTGATCGTCTGGCGGCGACACCATCACGATTCGTTTCACACCAGCTACTTTCGCTGGAAGAACGTTCATAAGAACGGATGAAGGATAAGCTGCTGTTCCGCCAGGCACATATACCCCAACCGAATCAAGCGGCGTAATTTTTTGACCTAGAACGGTACCATTTTCCTCAGTCGTCATCCATGAAGGCCGCAGCTGCTTTTCATGAAACGAGCGAATATTTTCCGCTGCTTCCCGGACAATTGAGAGAAAACTTTCATCTACCTGCGCGTAGGCTTTCTCTATTTCTTTTTCAGTGACGGAAAAAGAAGATAAGTGTACACGGTCGAATTTCTCGGTATATTCCCGCAACGCTTCATCACCAAGTGTGCGAATCGCTGCGATAATTTCTTTGACCACGGTTACCTGCTCGGAGGTACCTGACTCGATCGAACGCTTTAATGAAACGAGGTCATTTACTTTTACTATTTTCATTTTAATCTTCCTCCAAAGAGACGACTTTACAAAGCCTTGTTACCAGTTCGTCAATCTTCGTGTCCTTGATGCGGTAACTGACGGGATTAACGATCAAACGGGACGTAACATCCACAATTCTCTCATATTCAACGAGACCATTTTCCCTCATCGTCCGGCCAGTCGAAACAATATCGACAATCCGGTCCGATAAACCAATGATCGGAGCAAGTTCAATGGAACCGTTTAATTTGATAATTTCCACTTGTTCTCCCTGCTCACGAAAATAGGCTTCAGCCACATTCGGGTATTTAGTTGCTACCCTTGGCGCCACATCATTCATTTTTGTGTTTGGAAGGCCTGCAACCGCTAAATAGCAAGCACTAATTCGTAAATCGAGGAGCTCGTAAACATCACGCTCTTCCTCAAGCATGACATCCTTACCTGCGATACCGATATCGGCAACCCCATGCTCAACATAGGTTGGAACATCTGTCGGTTTCGCCAAAATAAAGCGCAGCCCCTCATTTTCAACCTCGATGATTAATTTACGTGAATCATCAAATTCGGGCGGAAGCTCGTAACCAGCTTTTCTAAGCAGTTCAACCGCTTCTTCAAAAATCCGACCTTTCGGCATAGCAATCGTTAAAATATTATTCATCGGCGCGCCCTCCGAGTAAGTAGGTAGTATCCGCAAATTTCTTTGTATAGGCATCAAGGTTTTTGACGCCATTAATATCCTGAAGCACGGTCCGCTTACCTTCTTCATGCATCTGTTCAGCTAATTGAAAGGCTTCCTTCCGGCGTTCCTGACTGAAAAAGATGCAGGTTACTGCGTTTTCGAGGTCGATGTTGCCTAGGGCCTCTAAAAGTCGGTCAAGGTGCACCGCGAACCCAGTGGCACTTGCATTTTTTCCAAACTTCTCTATTAAGCTGTAGCGGCCGCCATTACCGATGGGGAAGCCGACATTCCCCGCGTAGACTTCAAACAATATCCCAGAATAGTAGCTCATATGGCTGACGATGGTAAAATCAAATTTCACTTGATCCTCTACCCCATAGTCGTTCAGACAATCCCATAGTTCCTTTAACTGCAGAAGAGCAAGCTTCCCTTGTTCATTTTCAATTAAATCAAATGCCTTACCGATTACTTCGATTCCTCCCCTTAAGTCGAGGAATTGAAGTAGTCTTTGCTTATCAATCGATGATAGCGATAAGGAGTTCACATGCTCACGGTAGCCGACATAATTTTTTTCATATAAAAATCTTCGTAACGAATTAGCCCGGTCGTCAGTCCCAAGGATTTGTAAAAATAATTCCTGGGCAAAACCAATATGACCAATCGATACTTGAAACTGTGATAATCCTGATTTTTTTAAAGACGAAATAAGCAAGGCAATAACCTCGCCATCGCACGAAACGGTTTCGTCATTTAGGAATTCCACACCGATTTGTTCAAATTCAGCGGGACGGCCGCCTTCACGCTGCTGAGCGCGGAACACGTTAGCGGAATAGGCTAACCTTAATGGCATATCATCCTGCAAAAGTTTTGACGCTGCAACTCTGGCGATTGGTGCTGTCATATCAGGTCGTAAAACCAGTGTATGCCCTTGTTTGTCGAGCAATCGGAACAACTGAGCATCTTGAATGGCCGATGCCGATCCAACTGTTTCATAGTATTCCAGTGTTGGTGTTTCAATAAATTGGCAGCCCCAAAGTTTGATGGTATCTTCCATTAAAGTGCGGACACGGTGTTTTTTTTCATACAACTCTGGCAGCGTATCTCTCATGCCTAAAGGCTTTTCAAACATAAACAAGCGACTCATCCTGCTCATCCTTTATTTTAGATTACGTTATTTTAAAATTTTCTAAATGCTTTAGTCTGCTAATGTGATAATGAATTAAAGTAGTTTTAGTTTACCCTTAGAAAAACTATTCGTCAATGAAAAAATCTGAAACTTTTGTGAGTGGGATTCCGCCAATCTGTGGTAGGATTCCGCCGAACCTTGGCTTATATCCGCCAACCTAGTGAGGAATTCCGCCAAATTGAGACCGAATTCCGCCAAGTTTCTGAATTTTTCCGCGAAATGACATTTTAATAGTTAGTTTACTACAAAAAAGCCTGGTTGCGAAAACCAGACTTAAAAAGATTGTACTATATTATTTTTTCCTCCCATAAATTGAATCATCGGCCCATCGCTCGGCCAATTCTTCCTTTGTATAAATGACCCGCATTGGATTGCCGCCAACAAACGCCCCTGGAGGAACATCTTTATGGACAAGGGTCCCAGCTGAGACGATGGCTCCATCCCCGATCGTAATCCCTGGAAGAATGGTGGAGTTCGCGCCAATCATCACTTCACTGCCAATCACAACAGGACCCAGCCGGTATTCTTTAATTAAATATTCATGGGCAAGGATGGTCGTGTTGTATCCAATCACCGTATTACGGCCAACACTGATTTTTTCGGGAAACATCACATCAAGCATGACCATTAATGCGAAGGATGTTTGCTCGCCCACCTTAAGCCCGAGAAACACCCGATACAGCCAATTTTTCATCCCCAAAAATGGCGTATAGCGGGCTAATTGAATGACAATAAAATTTTTGACAACCTTCCAAAAAGGCACTGTTTTGTAGACGTGCCATAAAGAGTTCGCCCCTTCAACCGGGTAGCGGGTGGTATTCCTCATCTTTCTCACTCTCCGAGGATCGGTAATAGGTCAGCCATGTTCTCTAGAATATAGTCGGGTTCATATTTGGCAATATACTCTCTGCCTTTAATAGACCAGGCACAACCGGCCGTTACGGTACCAGCATTTTTTCCTGCTAAAATATCGTGATAATTATCACCGACCATCATCGTCTCTTCCGGAGTAGAATCCAGCTGTTCCAGTGCCTTAAAAATAGGCTCAGGATCTGGCTTTGTCTTACTGACATGATCGTATGCAACAATGACTTCGAAAAAAGCATCCAGGTTCATCAGGTGAAGCCCCTTCATCGTCACATCATGACGTTTGGTTGTGACGATCCCCAATTTGTAGCCCTTTTCTTTTAAAGTCCGCACAGTTTCCAAGACCCCAGCAAATTCCCTCACCAAGTTATCATGGTTACTGATGTTAAAGTCACGATATTCTAAAATCATTTCTTCCACGCGGTCTGGATCAATGGTGCCAAAAGCTTCATGGAGCGTCGGCCCCATAAACGGCAATACATCCTCACGCTTGTACTTGTTTGGATAATATTTATCCAATGTATGTAAGTAGGATGAAATAATTAATTCATTTGTATCAATTAAAGTCCCATCTAAATCAAAAAGAACGGTCGTTATTTTGTTAGTCATTGGTTGCTTCCTTTCTTTCACACGGTTAACTATTTTCTTGATCTAAATATCGCTTGTCTGTCAATTGTTTCGTGCGGCGATAGATAAGAATGGCCAGGGCTCCCACCACTAATGCAATCGAAATCGTTTGCGCCATCCGGAGGCTGCCAAGCATTAAACTATCGGTTCGCAGACCTTCAATGAAGAAGCGTCCAACTGAATACCAAATCACATACGTAAGGAACATCTCCCCGCGGCGGAAATTGACGCGGCGAAGAAATAATAATAAGAAAAAGCCTGCAAAGTCCCAGAGCGATTCATAAAGGAATGTTGGGTGATAATACGTCCCATTAATATACATTTGATTAATAATAAATTCCGGTAAATGCAAGTTTTCAAGAAATGCTCTGGTTACTTCCCCTCCATGCGCTTCTTGGTTCATGAAATTTCCCCAACGGCCAATCGCTTGTCCAAGAATAATACTTGGTGCTGCAATATCGGCAATTTTCCAAAAAGATATCCCTCGCTTTTTGGCAAATACATAAGTGGTCAGTACGGAGCCAATCAGGGCACCATGGATAGCGATCCCGCCATTCCAAATTTGCGGGATATCCGCCGGATGATTGACATAATACTTCCATTCAAAAATGACATAATAGATACGTGCAGAAATGATTGCAATAGGAATGGCCCATAGCATTAAGTCTGCAAACGTGTCTTTCTCTAATCCTCTGCGATTTCCTTCCCTGATGGCAAGGTACAAGGCAAGAGCCAAACCTGAGCCAATAATAATCCCATACCAATGCACCGAAATCGGTCCCAGTGAAAAGGCAATCGGATTTAGCGGTTGAATAGTTTCGTTCATCTATCTATCTCCTCTTCCCCTTAAATCTCGTCATGATCCCCGTCTTCGATCACATCGGACAGACGCTCAGTAAATTGCTGCGCCGCATTCACACCCATTCTTTTTAGACGGAAATTCATTGCTGCCACTTCGATAATAACAGCCAGGTTTCGGCCTGGACGAACAGGGATTGTCAGCTTTGGAACATCTGTGTCAATGATTCTCATTTTTTCTTCATCTAACCCAAGGCGGTCATATTGCTTTTTCGAGTCCCAAATTTCTAAATTCATCACAAGAGTAATACGTTTATTACTGCGAACGGCACCAGCTCCGAATAGAGTCATCACATTGATTATCCCTAAGCCGCGGATTTCGAGTAAATGCTCGATTAAATCGGGGGAAGATCCGACTAATGTATCCTGGTCTTCCTGACGAATTTCAACGCAATCATCCGCCACAAGCCTGTGACCGCGCTTGACCAATTCTAAGGCCGTTTCACTTTTACCGACGCCGCTTTTTCCGGTAATTAATACGCCAATCCCATACACATCGACCAATACGCCATGGACAGCAGTAGTAGGTGCCAGCTTGCTTTCTAGGTAATTCGTCAGGCGGCTGGAAAAACGGGTAGTCTTCATGCCCACTCGTAAAACTGGAACGGATTCACGTTCGGACGCTTCAATCAGCTCTATTGGTACCTCGATATCTCGAGTGACAATAATCGCTGGAGTGATATCGGTGCATAAANNTGAAACTCGTTCAGCCTCGGTCAGCATTCCAAAAAAGGAAAGTTCGGTTTTTCCTAATAGCTGAATTCGTTCAGCTGGATAAAATTCAAAATATCCGGCTATTTCAATTCCAGGGCGCGATATGTCACTCATGGTGATGGGGCGGTTAATTCCCTCTTCGCCGCTAATTAATTCAAGTTTAAACTTCTCGACTATATCTTTGGTACGTACTTTTGGCAAGAATCTTCCTCCTCAATCGGATTAAGTTTATTCTAAAAATTCCATTTCCACTTATTTTAGCATTTTTTATTAAATTACCATACTTTCATGTCTAAAAAATTAGAATGCTTCCACTTGGGTATTTCTACCATATAAACAGGGTGCCCACTTTTTAAAGCGAGCACCCTGGTATTCAATATTAATCCTTGGATTTCCTTGCAGGTTGGAGCAGTGTCTTTTGAATAATCAAGTTTACGAATGACATAAGTACAGCGAAAAAGAGGGCCATCCCAAAACCAGAAATCTCAAAGGCTTCTCCCATCAAATAATCCGTCAGCTCTAGCGTAATTGCATTAATGACTAATAGGAACAACCCCAACGTTACAATTGTTACTGGCAAAGTAAACAGAATCAGGATCGGTCGTACCAAAACATTTAAGATGGACAATAAAATGCTTGCCTGAAGTGCGGCCATAAATCCTGTTAATTGAAAGCTTTCGTGAAAATAACCCGCTAGTGCCATAAACAACACCGCATTAATCAAACACCCAATCAGCCATCTCATTTTTCGGCATCTCCTAGTAATTATTCTTGTGATTTGTGAATTGTAATTGAACCCGTTTTTGTGTCTGCATAGATTTTCATCATTTTATCAGGATAATTTATCGATTTGAAGCGAAGCGATTTTTGAATCATTTCGCTCTTTTCCTCAAGCACTTGAACACCGACGAGTTCCACATTAAAACCGCCGAGATTCGTCTTCAATTCCCCATTTACTGGCAAATTATCTGGGATATAGAGGTCGATTCCACCAGTTGTCGCTTTTACTTGAATCAACTCGGTGCGACTTCCGCTGAGATTGCAACTGATATTCCCGTTAAAGGACTGCGTTCCCACCCTTTTAAAATCACCATCGAGTTTAATCGCACCGTTAATGGTCTCCGCTTCGAGATCGTCGAACAAACTGCTGATAATATTAATCTTCCCGTTTGCCGTTTCAACTTCTCCTTTATTGCCATGAACTCGGTCGAGGTTTATTTTTCCATTAGCGGTTTTGACCCTTAGGTCAGCGACATTGATATCTTCTCCATTGACGGCGCCATTAAAGATTCTGATGCGCATACGGTCATACTGAGCTTTTGGCACAAAAATGGTTGAGTCTACCTTCATCCATTTTTGCTGCGTCATAAAACGTAATTTTTGATTCTCAACTGAAAAAATAGTATCTCTTAAAAAGTTCTGCCTTGCTTGGTCTGAGTTTTCAACCCGAAATACCTTCGCTTGACATTCAATTCTCACATCCGGTTGGTCCCAAGCCGCCATTTTAACCGAACCATTCGCCACGTCAATATCGACTTCTTTCAGGTCAGCATCTCCCTGGTGAAAAATATGGGAGATCTCAACGGATTGACCGAAGTTCAAATCAAAATCAAAATCTTTGATTTTTTTCAAGGCAGAATCGACAAAATCAAAAATCTTTACCTTTGTCGATTGGAATTTCGCCTGGAATGGATCTTCTTTCTTGGCCTCCTCGAAATTTACCACTGTAGAGAGTTCATTCACAATTTCCTCCTGCTTCTGCTCCATCGTTTGTTGTGCTTTTTCTAATTCATCCAGCAAGGTGACAGCATCCTCGACGGTCAATTTTCCTTCTTCAACCATTTTTAATATCCGAACTTTTTCCTCTTTCATAATTACCCACCCCAGCATCAAAAATTTGTGTCACTTTATGCTTATTCAGAAATGATTACTATTATCCTTTATCTATTATTTACGAAAAAGGGAGCTAATTAGTTTCGTAGTTTTTTAATTAGGAACAAGCAGAAATATTTTGAAACAGGGTGTCGGGGGGATTCCGCCGATTCGAGCTGGAATTTCGCCAACTTGAAGTGGATTTCCGCCAAACTTTCAATTTATTTCGCCAAACTCGGAACGGATTCCGCCGATTGGCACCATAATTCCGCCAATGACAAAATCACAGACTTTCCTTAACCGAAAAAGGCCATAAAAAAAGAGCCTAAGGCTCTTTTTTTCTACTTATGCTTTTATGGCACTCTTATCTTCAATTTGCTGTTTCATCCGGAGGCGGTCACGCTCAAGGATTGGCTTTAAGTATTTACCAGTATATGATTCAGGGACTTCTGCGACTTTTTCTGGTGTTCCAGTTGCGACGATTGTTCCGCCTTTATCTCCGCCTTCAGGTCCTAGGTCGACAAGGTAATCGGCCGCCTTAATGACATCGAGGTTATGCTCAATCACAAGAACCGTGTCACCATTTTCAACTAAGCGCTGCAATACAACGAGCAAACGGGAAATATCATCGACATGAAGACCCGTTGTTGGTTCATCTAGAATATAGAAGGATTTTCCTGACGACCGGCGGTGTAATTCTGAAGCCAATTTGACACGCTGGGCTTCCCCACCTGACAGGGTAGTTGCCGGCTGACCCAGTTTAATATAGCCAAGGCCGACATCCAAGATAGTTTGAAGCTTACGGCTGATTTTCGGAATGTTTTCGAAAAATTCAACGGCCGCTTCCACGGTCATATCGAGAATGTCAGAAATGTTCTTCCCTTTGTACTTCACTTCTAACGTTTCTCGGTTATAGCGCTTCCCATGGCAGATTTCGCATGGTACATACACATCAGGTAAGAAGTGCATTTCGATTTTGATGATTCCATCGCCACGGCATGCCTCACAGCGGCCGCCCTTCACATTAAAACTAAAGCGTCCCTTTTTATAACCGCGGACCTTCGCCTCGTTTGTGTTGGCAAACACATCACGAACATCATCAAAAACACCCGTATAGGTAGCCGGGTTCGAGCGCGGTGTTCTTCCAATTGGCGATTGATCAATGTCGATGACTTTCTCTAAATAATCAATGCCTTTAATACTCTTATGTTCACCAGGCTTTGTTTTTGCATGATGAAGCTTTTGCGCCAATGATTTATGTAAGATCTCGTTAATGAGAGTACTCTTCCCAGAACCAGATACACCCGTAATCGCAATAAACATTCCTAACGGCAGCTTCACATTGACATTTTTTAAATTGTTTTCCGATGCGCCTTTGATTTCAATAAAGCGGCCATCCGGCTTGCGGCGTTCTAAGGGCAGCGGGATAAACTTCTTCCCGGACAAGTATTGGCCCGTCAATGAATTGGGATCTGCCATGACTTCGGCAGGTGTTCCCGCAGAAACGATTTCCCCGCCATGAACCCCGGCACCCGGACCGATATCAATAAGGTAATCGGCCGCAATCATCGTGTCCTCATCATGCTCAACCACAATCAAGGTGTTGCCGATATCGCGCATGTTTTGCAGGGTTCCAATTAAACGGTCATTATCCCGTTGATGCAATCCAATCGACGGTTCATCTAAGATATATAAGACACCGGTTAAACGGGAACCAATTTGTGTGGCTAAGCGAATCCGCTGGGCCTCCCCACCTGACAGCGTACCAGCAGTCCGACTCAGTGTTAAATAATCGAGACCGACATTAATTAAGAAGCCAAGCCGCTCACTGATTTCGTTGAAAATCAGTTTGGCAATTTGCATTTCTTTTTCAGAAAGCATTAATCCTGCGAAAAATTGATTGGCCTCTTCAATCGAAAGGTCGGTGATTTGGGCAATATGGCGGCCATTAATAAGGACGGCTAACGTTTCTTTTTTCAGACGATAGCCCTTACAGGTTGGACAGGGCTTTTGACCCATATATTTTTCCATTTGCTCGCGGATATAATCGGAGCTCGTCTCTTTGTACCGACGCTCCACATTGCGGATGACACCCTCAAATTCAATATTCCCCTCACGGACTTGGCCAAAATCATTTTCATAGCGGAAATAGATTTTTTCACGACCGCCGCCATAAAGGACTTTTTCCAAAAGGTGTTCCGGGATATCCTTCACAGGGATATTCATATCTACTCCGAAATGATCACATACTGCCTCAAGCAACTGTGGATAGTACTGTGAACTAGTTGGTTCCCACGGCGCAATCGCATGCTCCTTCAGTGTCAAGTCGCGATTGGGGATGACAAGTTCCACATCGACTTCGAGTTTAGAACCAAGTCCGTCACATTCAGGGCAGGCACCAAATGGACTGTTGAAGGAAAACATTCGTGGTTCTAGTTCTCCAATCGAAAAGCCACAGTGCGGGCAGGCATGATTTTCACTAAACAACAATTCTTCCTGACCGATCACATCGACAATGACTTTTCCTTCGCCTAGTTTTAGTGCTGTCTCGAGAGAATCAGCAATCCGCGCTGAAACCCCTTCCTTGACGACAATCCGGTCAATAATGACTTCAATCGAATGTTTTTTATTTTTCTCTAACTCAATCTCATCACCAAGATCGAGCATTTCCCCATCGACACGAACGCGGACAAATCCTTGCTTCTTAATATCTTCGAGCACCTTCACATGCGATCCTTTCCGGCCTGACACCACCGGGGCAAGAATTTGCATTTTGGTCCGCTCCGGGTATTCTAAAATCCGGTCAACCATCTGTTCAATCGTTTGTGAGGAGATTTCAATCCCATGGATCGGACATGTTGGATGTCCCACCCTTGCAAATAATAACCGTAAATAATCATAGATTTCTGTCACCGTACCGACCGTCGAACGGGGGTTACGGCTTGTTGTTTTTTGATCGATGGAGATTGCCGGGGAGAGACCCTCAATTGCATCAACATCCGGTTTATCCATCTGGCCAAGAAATTGCCGTGCGTAGGCAGATAGGGATTCGACATAACGTCTTTGCCCTTCGGCATAAATCGTATCAAAGGCAAGTGAGGACTTTCCAGATCCAGAAAGTCCCGTTAAGACAACAAGCTTATCTCTCGGAATGGTGACATCGATATTTTTCAAATTGTGGGCTCGGGCGCCTTTCACAATCAGTTTTTCCATTGCCATTGTTACGTCATCCTTCCGCTTTCAATTCCAAAATTAAATCACGAAGCTCCGCAGCCCTTTCAAAATTAAGCGCTTTGGCTTCGACTTTCATTTCTTTTTCCATTGTGGCAATTAATTTTTCTCTTTCTTTCTTGTTCATCTTACTAAATGATGCCGCTGGTTTGTAATCTTCCTGCTCCTCAGCAGCATGAGTAGCACGGATGACGTCACGGATATCTTTTTGAATTGTCATTGGGACGATTCCGTGCTTTTGGTTGTACTCTTCTTGGATGGCACGGCGGCGTCTAGTTTCAGTTATCGCTAATTCCATGGAATTCGTGATCTTGTCTGCATACATGATGACATGTCCCTGAGCATTCCGGGCGGCACGCCCAATCGTTTGGATTAACGAACGTTCCGAACGAAGGAAGCCTTCTTTGTCGGCATCAAGGATCGCAATCAGAGAAACCTCAGGAATGTCAAGGCCTTCCCGAAGCAGGTTAATCCCAATGAGAACATCATATTTACCGAGACGCAGTTCCCGAATAATTTCAATCCGTTCGAGCGTCTTAATCTCAGAATGCAGGTATTGAACTTTAATGCCGATTTCCTTCAGGTAATCCGTTAGATCTTCGGACATTTTTTTCGTCAAGGTGGTTACAAGGACACGTTCATTTCTCCGTACCCGTTCGTGAATTTCACCAATTAAGTCATCAATCTGCCCCTCAATTGGACGAACCTCAATCGTAGGGTCTAAGAGTCCTGTCGGGCGGATAATTTGTGAGACCATTACCGGTGTATGTTCCAGCTCGTACGGTCCAGGTGTGGCCGAAACATAGATGATATTGTGGATATGCTTTTCGAACTCATCGAACATTAACGGCCGGTTATCAAGCGCTGATGGCAGACGAAAGCCGTGATCCACAAGAACCTGTTTCCGTGCTTTATCCCCGTTAAACATACCTCTCACTTGCGGCAAAGTAACATGTGACTCGTCAATCACCATCAAAAAGTCTTTTGGAAAATAATCCAGCAGAGTATATGGAGTGGAGCCCGCTTCTCTTAAGGTTAAATGGCGAGAGTAGTTTTCAATCCCTGAGCAAAAGCCCATTTCCCGCATCATTTCCAGGTCATAGCGTGTCCTTTGTTCGAGCCGTTGGGCTTCGAGTAATTTATTGTCCTCGCGAAGTTCTTCGAGGCGTACTTCTAGTTCTTTTTCAATATTTTCAATGGCTATTCTTAGCTTTTCTTCCCGTGTAACGAAGTGGGAGGCTGGGAAAATGGCGACATGCTCCCGTTCACCCATAATCTCTCCTGTGAGCGCATCAACCTCGCGAATCCGATCGATCTCATCACCAAAAAACTCGACACGAAGGCAATGCTCGTCACGAGAAGCAGGGAAAATCTCAACAACATCCCCGCGAACACGGAAGGTGCCACGCTTGAAATCGATATCATTCCGATCATATTGGATATCGACTAGACGACGTAATAATTGATTACGCTCTATTTCCATTCCGGTTCGAAGCGATAACACCATTTCTCGATATTCTTCCGGAGAACCCAAACCATAAATACAAGACACTGAGGCAATCACTATAACATCTTTCCGTTCGAAGAGAGAAGATGTCGCCGAGTGCCGTAATTTATCAATTTCATCATTAATACTTGCATCTTTTTCAATGAATGTATCGGTCTGTGGTACGTAAGCCTCTGGCTGAAAGTAATCATAGTAACTGACAAAATATTCAACCGCATTGTTTGGAAAAAATTCTTTAAACTCGCTGTATAGCTGTCCAGCCAGGGTTTTGTTGTGTGCGATGATGAGTGTTGGTTTATTTACTTCTTTAATCACATTTGAAATCGTAAATGTTTTACCCGTACCTGTCGCACCAAGCAATGTCTGTTCTTTTTTATTCTTCTTGATCCCGTCAACTAATTGACTGATCGCCTCCGGCTGGTCACCTTGGGGCGAGTATTTTGACACTAATTCAAATTGATCCTTCACGAAAAATTCCCTCCCGTAAAATCAATTACTTTTCAGCATATGTACCTTAATAATGGACCGGGATGGTGCTGGAAAGTGTATCCTCTAAAATTCATATTAACATTCTACCACATTCCCCTAAAAACAAACCAATAATATGCGAACGAATATTCGATTTCATTAAAAAAGCCTGCCATTTTACTGACAGACTTTTAATAGTTTCAATTCTTAGGTCTTATTCAATGCCTTCTGCTTCATTTTTTCAGCCATCCAAAAACCGGCAGTTAACGAGAAAGCATCCACTACGATCAACATAAACGTATTGGTATAACCTTTATATACCGAAGTGGCAATTAAAGCCACGGTCAAGATGAGCCCAATCACTCGGTTGTAGGTGACCCGTGTAAAAAGCAAGACGAGCAGCCCTGGAAGAATAAGCGCTGAGAAATATCGAATAACCGTTTCCAATGAGTACACCTCATTTAATTAATGACTTTTATTTATTCTAGAAATTAATTCACAAAATTGCAACAAAAAGAATAGATGAACTTCGATTCCAAAGTTCTTCACTTATTTTTCCATACTCACATGCATTTTCCCTTCTTTTGGCTGAGTAAAAAGACTAGTTACTACAAATCCAACAAGTGAAAGTAGGATCGGGAAGACAACGGTGTGAAAACCCAATGGATTTGGATAAAGTTGATCCAATAAAATGTATGATCCCATCCCTAAAATCATCGAAGTGATGGCCCCGTATTTATTGCCCCTACTCCAATATAAGCCTAAAACCACCGGCCAAATAAAGACCGACTCAAGCCCTCCAAAGGAAAACAGATTCAACCAAACAATCAAATCTGGCGGGCTTAAGGAGAACAAAATGACAATAATTCCGATAATTGCAGTTACACTAAAACTAACCTTTTTCACAAGATCGTTCCCTGCATCCGGCTTGATGTAATTTAAATAGACATCTTTTACTAAAGCAGAGCTAACCAGAATCAATAAAGCGTCCACAGTCGACATAATGGCAGCCATTGGAGCAGCCAGAACAATGCCTGCAGCATATGGCGGCAGTACTTTCATCGATAACATCGGCATAACGGTATCCCCAATTTTCACTCCTGGCAGAACGGGTCTGGCGAACACGCCAATAAGATGCATTCCAAGCATGATAAAACCGACGACAAAGGTTCCAATAATAATCGCACTATGCATCGCCTTTGAATTTTTATATGACATCGCTCGGACGGCAATTTGCGGCAAGCCGACAACACCAATACCTACCAAAATCCAAAAAGAGGAAACGAAGGTTGGTGTCAAACTGCGCTCTGCTCCAAATGGACTGATTAAATTAGGATTTTCAGCGGCTAGATCTGAGATGATCCTTGGGATTCCTCCCCCAGCTTTAATCGTTGCGATTAAAAGGATTAATGTTCCCCCAAACATCACGACACCTTGGATGGTATCTGTAATGGCAACCGCTCGAAAGCCGCCGACAATAACAAAGACGAGAACCGAAAAGGCAAAGATTAGTAGAGCTGTCGTGTAGGGTAAGCCTGTTAAACTTTCTACCAAACGAGCTCCGCCAATCCATTGCGCGGTCATCGATGAAAATAGAAAGATGATAATGCTAGCTGCTGACATCAACACAACTGCTTTACTTTTGTACCGCTCTTTTAAAAAGTCAATCAAGGTGATTGCTTTGTATTGACGAGAAATAATCGCAAACTTTTTGCCTAGGACCATTAATGTAAAATATCCAGTGGCTAATTGGGCCATGGCCAGTAGGACCCAGCCTAATCCTTGCGTATAAGCGATACCTGGACCTCCGATGAAACTGCTGGCACTGCCATAAGTCGCTACCATCGTCATCGCCAGGATGAAACCGCCCATTTGTCGTTCCCCTAAAAAGTACTCCTCTAAGAATGAATGAGATTTAATAACAAATTTGTTTGACCACATGCCAACGGCAAAGATAATGAATAAGAAAATTAAAAGTGGAGTAATGACAGCCCAATTCATTTGATTTCCCCCTTTTCCTCGTCAAAGGGAACATCCATGAATAGTACCTTTACCGTAAAAATAACGAGAATAACCATAACAATAAAACCTACGATACAACTATAAAAAAACCAAGCAGGCAAACCCCATATGTATGTGTAATTTTCTACTTTGGTTGAACCGAGGCCATAGGCAAAGCCGTACCACCAAAGAAAATTAATCAAAACAAGGATTATTCCAATCACAGCTTCCCTGTGCGCAATTTTGAAACGCTTGTCCCGCGGATAACCACTTTTCTTCATTGTCTTCCTCCTAGCTGAAAACTCACTCTGTCATATTCAGGTTATTTTTAACCAATAAAGAAAAAATAACCAACCTAATCCTAGCCGAAAAAGAAAAAATGAGCAAAGGAAAAAACCTATCCCCTTGTGTATAGGTTCTCGCAGTACAAAATGTGCAAGCGTTAGTTTATCGACGCATAAGCTGGAGGGCTCAAAAAACTATGAAGGACAAAACTCGGTCAGGAAGCAAGTATAATGTCTTTCGGAAGAGTTCCGATGGACAAAACTCGGTCGGGATGCAAGTAAATTGTCTTTCGGAAGAGTTCCGATGGACAAAACTCAGTCGGGAAG
>NZ_JBALSN010000033.1:0-6139 GCF_036966985.1 Neobacillus drentensis
AAAGGTTGTTTTTTTGTTTTGAAGAGAAATATGTTTATTTTTAAAGAAAGTAAGAAAATAGAGGACGCTATAAATAGTTCGCAGTGCCAGTGCACGCAGAAAAAACACAGGATGGGAACTCTGAAAGTTCACAGTTTCCATGCGAGGAGAAAAAAGTAGAGACCGGGAACTCTGAAAGGCTCACAGTGCCCGTAGGAGGAGGAAAAGGCACAGACCGGACACTCTGAAGGGCTCACAGTGCCCGTAGGTGAAGGAAAAGGCACAGACCGGACACTCTGAAAGGCTCACAGTGCCCGTAGGTGGAGGAAAAAGCAAAGAATGGGCACTCTGAAGAGAGGAAAGCCCAATCCAGTTTAACTATTTCCCCATCAAATACTGATAAACCAAAAATGGTCCCTTTTCCATCGTGACATCAAGAAACGAACAAATGAACGGATAATCCTTATTTGGCATCATCTTCGTCAACTCACTCCACCACTCCGTTTCATAACGTGCAATCATACTTAAATTGTAAAGCAATAAATAATGAATCAGCAGCTCAGGGAAATTAAAATAGTTGTCTTTATTCAGGGGCAGCGCATAATAATTTTCCTCTAAATGAAACTTCAATGGTGAGCTTCCAAAAGAAGAGGCTGAGTTCACCTTAAACGACAATCCCTCCGTAGAAAACTCCACACCCTTTTCAAACTTGGAAGATAAAAATTCCTTAAATCGACTTTCTGTCATATGGAACTGATCTAATATTTTTTCCGGTACAACAAGCTGTTCCTCAGCGACCTCCAGCTTCATAAATGTCCTTTTCCCCTCAAGTAAAAAGAATAATTCATCAAGCTCTGGTATAAGCTTTAGTAATTCCTCCATTATGACTTTCTCCCCTTCCAATTGTTTCATGTGAAACAACTTTTCAGAGATGAAGGGGAAAAGTCCATTTTTTTGAAATTTCACTTCATCCTGGAAGAAATGGTAATTCTGCTTCTTTCTTTTTCTTGTGGAGACACCGTGAGCCAAAACAGCCGTTGTTTCAGGGTAAGCAGGATCTGTTGTTAATATACATGCCTTAATTAAATGGACAAGACCATAAAAAAGTAAAATTGGTTTTATAATAAGTGGAGAGCTGCTAGCCTGTTGATAATAAATTTGCCCGTGTTCCAGATAATATAAAAATGCATAACAGTTTTCATAGCTTTTTTGCTCTGGATTTTCGATATTCCGTTTTTGATAACAATCTTTTAAATATTGCTGGCAGTACTCTGCTGAAAAGAAACAAGAGTAGCTTTTCCAATCTTTATATTGAATGCCCAAGACTATATCACCTTTTTCAGAAGAATCAGACTAATATTTATTCCTTGACAGTATTTTATCCAATTGATAACCTACAAATAATATTTTTTTCCTGGGGGCCTGAAAAATGTGGGAAAGTAAGTTTGTAAAAGAAGGTTTAACGTTCGATGATGTTTTGTTAATTCCTGGTAAATCAGAAGTATTGCCTAGAGATGTAAAACTGCATGTGGAACTATCGCCAAGTGTAAAGCTAAATATTCCTATCATAAGTGCTGGGATGGACACCGTTACAGAATCAGAAATGGCTATATCAATGGCACGACAAGGCGGCTTAGGGATTATTCATAAGAATATGACGATTGAGCAGCAAGCAGAGCAAGTGGAAAAGGTCAAGAGATCAGAAAGCGGGGTCATTACTGATCCATTTTTCCTGACTCCAGAGCACCAAGTGTATGATGCGGAGCATTTAATGGGAAAATATCGTATTTCCGGTGTACCGATTGTTAATAACTTGGAGGAACAAAAGCTTATCGGGATTATCACCAATAGGGACCTTCGTTTTATCCAAGATTATTCATTTAAAATTTCCGACGTTATGACTAAGGAAAATCTTGTGACTGCTCCAGTTGGAACGACTTTAAAGGAGGCAGAGAAAATTCTGCAGCGGTACAAAATCGAAAAACTACCGCTTGTTAATGAACAGGGTGTGTTAAAAGGATTAATCACTATTAAGGATATCGAAAAGGTGATTGAATTTCCAAACTCTGCAAAAGACAGTCAAGGGCGTTTATTGGCCGGAGCAGCGGTTGGAGTAACGAGCGATACGATGAAACGAGTAGAAGCACTTGTAAAAGCCAATGTCGATGTAATTGTCCTTGATACAGCCCATGGACATTCCAAAGGTGTCCTCGATATGGTAAAGGAAATTAGAACTACTCATCCAAATCTCACTATTATTGCTGGGAACGTGGCAACAGCTGAAGGAACCAAAGCCTTAATTGAAGCAGGAGCCGATGTTGTCAAAGTAGGAATTGGACCTGGTTCGATTTGTACAACACGTGTCGTAGCGGGTGTCGGTGTTCCACAAATTACTGCCGTTTATGATTGTGCAGGAGAAGCGATGAAGCATGGCAAGACGATTATTGCCGATGGCGGTATCAAATACTCTGGAGATATCGTAAAAGCTCTTGCAGCTGGCGGACATGCCGTTATGCTGGGCAGCTTATTGGCAGGGGTAACAGAGAGCCCAGGAGAGACGGAAATTTTCCAAGGACGCCGCTTTAAAGTGTACCGTGGGATGGGTTCAGTGGCTGCGATGGAAAAAGGATCAAAAGACCGTTATTTCCAAGAAGATAATAAGAAGTTCGTTCCAGAAGGAATTGAAGGACGGATTCCTTATAAAGGGCCATTAGCAGAGACTGTTTATCAACTTATCGGCGGACTCAGATCCGGTATGGGTTATTGCGGAACCAAAGATCTAGAGGAATTAAGAACCAAAGCACAATTTATTAAAATGACAGGTGCGGGGTTAAGAGAGAGTCATCCACATGATGTTCAAATCACAAAAGAGGCTCCAAACTACTCCCTATAACATTAAAACAGAGAAGCGATGACTTCTCTGTTTTTTATGTAAAAATACCTATAAACTTTAAAAAATAGCCATAAGATGGTTCATTGCTCCGTCTATGATTTGCTATTGACTTATGTTAAAATAACCAAGGTGTATAAATTCATGGAGGGCGTTAAAGTGAACAAACATTTTTATCAGAAATGTATTGCCAGTGCACTGGCACTTATTTTGTTTTTTGGACTATTTGCTGGTGTTGATATAGCGAAGGCGGACGCAGCATTAAATGTGAATGCAGACGGAGCTATTTTGGTTGATGGACAAACAGGTAAGGTTTTATATGCAAAAAATGCTGACAGTCCATTAGGAATTGCCAGTATGACAAAGATGATGACGGAATATCTTTTACTTGATGCCGTGAAACACGGTAAGGTCAAATGGGACCAGGAATATACAGTAAGTGACCTGGTTTATAAGATCTCACAGCCAACGGGTTTATCGAATGTCCCTTTACGCCTTGGTGAAAAATATAATGTTCGAGAATTATATGAAGCTATGGCTATTTATTCTGCAAATGGGACAACCATTGCCCTTGCTGAAGTCATTGCCGGTTCGGAAACGAACTTTGTCAAGATGATGAATGAAAAGGCGAAAAAACTTGGATTAAAAAATAGTAAATTTGTGAACTCAACTGGTTTGAATAATAAAGATTATAATGGCAGCCAACCGGAAGGAACTGGCGCAGAGGAGGAAAATGTGATGTCTCCTCGTGATGTGGCGACATTAGCATTTCATCTCATTAATGATTATCCAGATGTCTTAAAAACAGCCAGCACGCCTAAAAAGGTATTTCGTGAAGGTACAGAAGATCGAATTGAAATGCAAAACTGGAACTGGATGCTGCCAACATTAGTTTATGGCTATGAAGGTATGGACGGGCTTAAAACCGGTACAACTGATTTTGCGGGTTACTGTTTCACAGGGACAGCAAGCAGAGATGGAAAACGATTTATTACCGTTGTCCAAAATGCGAAGGATGCTAGCGGGAAAAACGACGGTTATAAAGCGCGTTTTGGTGAAACAAAAAAAATGCTAGATTACGCATTTACAAATTTTTCACAGGAAAAAATTATTTCTAAGCATTACCAAGTAAAAGATCAAAAAACGGTTCCTGTTACAAAGGGAAAAGCAGACCAGGTTAAGATCTATACAAAATCAGCCATTAACATGATGATTCCAAATGGCAGCAAACAAAATTACAAACCTGTCTTAGTCCTTGATAAGAAGAAATTGACGAAAGATGGTAAGCTAACGGCCCCAATTAAAAAGGGTGAGAAAGTTGGTTATTTAACCATTGCACCAAACAATGGCGAAAAGGTAAGCTACTTAACTGCAGAGGGGCAACAATCTGTAAAGGTTGATGTGATTGCTGCACAAGATGTAGAAAAATCAAACTGGTTCGTGTTGATGATGAAAGGTATTGGTAATTTCTTTGGAGATGTCTTTCATGGGATTTCCTCCACTGTTAAGGGCTGGTTTTAATTTACGGTGAAAGAAGCTAAGCAAAAACAATTCGTATAAATTGGTTGCTTTTGGATAATATATATAGTAAATTAATAAATACAAAATCATAAATTATGATAAAGCAATGAGAGGAAATAGTAACAAGAGACTCATTCTACAAGAGAGCCGGTGGCTGGTGTGAACCGGTGAATGAAACTTGTGAATCCCTCCTCGAGCAAGGTGCGGAACATCTCATCCTGAGGTCAGTAAGTACTTTCGGTCGAAACCGTTAACGTTTTTTGAGGTGGACAGTTTATTCTGTCAACCAGGGTGGTATCGCGAGTAACTCTCGTCCCTGTTTTAGGGGCGGGAGTTTTTTGTTTTTTAAGCGGTAATGCCAACCGTACAGCGTTGTCTAAGATTAAAATTTTAATAAAAAGGAGTGCCATTTTTATGCTAGATATTAAAGTGTTACGAGCTGATTTTGCAGAAGTAAAAGAAAAGCTTCAAAAGCGTGGGGAAGATTTATCTGCACTTGATCAATTTGAAGAACTGGACCAAAGAAGACGAGAGTTGATTGTCGAAACAGAAAAGTTAAAAAGCCGCCGCAATGAAGTATCTCAGCAGGTTGCAGCTTTAAAACGTGATAAGCAGGATGCCGACCATTTGATCAAGGAAATGCGTGAGGTGGGTGACAAGATCAAAACGTTTGATGATGAATTACGTGTAGTGGAAGAGTCATTAGAACTTTTGATGTTGAGCATTCCGAATATCCCGCATGAAAGTGTTCCAGTGGGCGAAACTGAGGATGATAATATTGAAATAAGACAATGGGGCAAGGTGCGTGAGTTTGACTTTGAAGCCAAGCCGCATTGGGATGTTGCCGATCAGCTAGGGATTCTTGATTTTGAACGGGCTGGGAAGGTAACAGGAAGCCGCTTTGTATTTTATAAAGGGTTAGGTGCTCGTTTAGAACGTGCATTAATAAGCTTTATGTTAGACCTTCACGTCGATGAGCATGGATACACAGAAATATTACCGCCGTATTTAGTCAACCGGGCGAGCATGACTGGAACAGGTCAGCTTCCTAAGTTCGAAGAAGATGCCTTCTTAATTGAAAATGAAGATTACTTCCTAATTCCGACAGCGGAAGTCCCTGTCACCAATCTTCACCGTGATGAAATCTTAACCGCAGAAGCTCTGCCAATCCGCTTCGCTGCTTACAGCGCATGTTTCCGCTCTGAGGCTGGCTCTGCGGGCCGAGATACACGGGGGTTGATTCGTCAGCATCAATTCAATAAGGTAGAACTTGTAAAGTTTGTTAAGCCTGAGGATTCATATGAGGAGCTTGAAAAGCTGACAAATGATGCAGAAAAAGTATTACAATTATTGGAGTTGCCATACCGCGTGTTAAGTATGTGTACGGGTGACCTCGGCTTTACCGCTGCGAAAAAGTATGATATTGAAGTTTGGATTCCAAGCTATGGAACGTATCGAGAAATATCTTCTTGCAGTAACTTCGAGGCCTTCCAGGCAAGACGGGCAAACATTCGTTTCCGCCGCGAACCAAAGGCAAAGCCGGAGCATGTTCACACCCTAAATGGTTCTGGTCTTGCGATTGGCCGCACGGTCGCTGCCATCTTAGAAAATTACCAACAAGCCGATGGCAGTGTCGTCATTCCTACTGTACTTCGTCCATATATGGGCAACCGGGAAGTCATTGCACCAATGTAATTTTAAGCTATGTTAAAACATATTGTTATATATTAAGCACCCTGCTGATTGGAG
>NZ_JBALSN010000033.1:6289-6430 GCF_036966985.1 Neobacillus drentensis
TGGAGCGGAAATCAACGGGCATGTGTAACATAGAAAAAAACTGGGCAGATAAAAATTTGTCCAGTTTTTTTATTTAGTATGTTGACATAGGAAAATGAATATGGTAAATTAGATTCTGTTGATACGGAGGAATACCCAAGT
>NZ_JBALSN010000033.1:6577-14431 GCF_036966985.1 Neobacillus drentensis
CCTCTTCCTCCTCCATATACTTAATAATCGCGCATAAAAACTGGAGATAAAGGTTCGTTACATAATATGTAACGGACTTTTTTTATGTTCAGAAACTGTACCACATAGAAATAGGACTCAGAATTCTGCCCAGATCCTACGTGACTGAAACTAAGGTAATTCAAGGGTTCAGGTAATGTAGAGCAGCCCTACGTGACGAAATTAAGATAATTCAAGGGTTCGGGTAACGTAGAGGAGTCCTACGTGACCGATATGCTAAGGTAATCAAAGAAACAGATCACATAGTATAGAACCCAATGACCGATACAGACAAAAAAGCACATATTGGATTATCCAATATGTGCTGTTCTTATATTTAGAATTTCTTTTAACTTATCTTCCACTTCAAGGCAAACTCTAGTGGCGTCTTCCGCGCTTTTTACAACATCTGTTGTATCCATATCAATCACCAATACCTCGCTTGCAGAGTACTGGTTCATCACCCACTCATCATAACCCTTCCACACTTCGAAGTAATATTCCTTCAATTCAGGGTTAATTTCAAAGCTTCGGCCGCGGGCCATAATCCGGTCAATCACTGTATCAAATGATCCTTTTAAGTACACCATTAAATCGGGTGCCTTTTTTGGAAGTTCATTCAGTTCTTCTAACATGTTTTCCACTAATTCTTCATATATTTTAAATTCCAAATCAGAAATCCTGCCTAACGATTTATTAACATAGGCAAAATACCAATCTTCATAAATGGAACGGTCTTGAATTGTATAAATAGGCTCTCTCCAACTAACGCATTCTTTAACGGTTTTAAAACGTTTATTCAAAAAGAATAATTGAAGCAGGAAAGGAATCCTTTTGGCATCTAATTCTTCAGGTGTCAGTTCATAATAGAGCGGGAGAATCGGGTTATCATCCACAGTTTCATAAAACACCTTACTTTCAATACCTTTATTTTGAAA
The DNA here is from genome assembly GCF_036966985.1 of Neobacillus drentensis. Lineage (GTDB taxonomy): Bacteria > Bacillota > Bacilli > Bacillales > Cytobacillaceae > Neobacillus > Neobacillus drentensis_E. Next base: position 7,534 of record NZ_JBALSN010000033.1, read on the forward strand.
GTGTGCATTCAATGTGTCTGCCACACTTGTTTTTCCAAGACCAATCATACCACCAATAACGATACTCACTAACATCCCCCTGATCTATAATGTTTTAGTCCAGCTGCTTTTTTTTAATGCTAATGATAATTGTTCAAAAATATGCTTTAAATCTTGTTCATTTTTGACAAAATCCAATTCGTCTCCGCTAAAGCGAAGAACCGGTATTTCCGGATGTTCTTTTTCAAAGATCGTCATTGTATTTTCATAATCAAGCGATAACTGTTCTAAATATAAGGGGCTGATATTCTTTTCCACTTCACGCCCTCTTATTTTGATTCGTTTTAGAAGGGTATCGAGGCTGGCATTCAAATAAATAATGACATTAGGCTTCGGCATATCTTCAGTTAGAATTTGATAAATTTTATAATATTTTTGATACTCATCCACATTTAATGAACGCTTTGCAAAAATTAAATTTTTGAAAATATGATAATCTGCTACGACTGATTGATTTTGAGTTAAGAAATGGGTATTGATATCCCCTAATTGCTTAAAACGATTGCAGAGGAAAAACATTTCGGTTTGAAAACTCCATTCCTCAATATTTTCATAGAATTTTCCTAAGAAAGGATTTTCATCCACAATCTCTTTAAGTAATGCAAATTCAAATTGCGCTGAAATGGCTTTTGCGAGAGATGTTTTTCCAACACCAATCGGCCCTTCAACGGTAATAAAGGGTGTATCCCCCATTGCAAGTCCTCCTTCGAAAGCTACCTTCACTCTATGATTCACCAGAAAATCTGGATATTTAGTCAAAAAACACGCAAGATTTATTTTATCATAATCTCACGCAGGAAGGGATAAGGAATATTTAGAAGAAATATGATTTATGTCAAATATATGAAAAAACTGCCGAATCACGGCAGTTTTTGTAGAATAAATATTTAGGTCCCGCGCTTGGTGACATTGAAATTATCGACGATTAACAGCCAGTTTTGCGGGAAGGCAAGACCGAGTTTCCAATAACTCATGCCCCTAATATTTAACTCTTTTATTAAGTCAAACTTCGCTTGGATGGAACGGGCATCCTCAAACCAAACCTCATGCTGCTTACCCGCTTCTGAATATCTAAAATGTGGTGCCTGCGCCTTGATGTCATATTGAATCGGGACATTGTGACTTGCGGCGAGCTGTATGGCCTGCTGTGGACTCACAGCCTTGGCAACCGATCCCTGCACGAAGGGAAGTGTCCAATCATAGCCATAGAGATTTTGCCCCATCATAATCTTATTCGAGGGGATCTCGGTGACGGCATATTCCAACACTCTTCTCACTTGATCGATGGGAGAGACAGCCATTGCGGGGCCTCCGCTATATCCCCACTCATAGGTCATAATCACTACAAAGTCGGCGATTTCCCCATGGGCCTTATAATCATGGCCCTCATACCATTTTCCCTTTTGCGTGGCACTGGTCTTTGGCGCAAGGGCAGTAGACATAAGCCAGCCTTCCTTAGCGAATCTTTGTTTTGCCTTTCGTAAGAAACGATTATAAGCCTCGCGATCCGCCGGGCGCAAAAACTCAAAGTCAAAGTGAATATCCCGGAATCCATACTGTTTAGCAGTTGCAACAATGTTATCCAGAAATTTATCTTGAATGGCTATATTATTCAATAAGATTCTTCCGAGTTCGTCACTGAACTGATCATTCTCTTGATTGTTAATAACCATCATTAATACATTGCGGTTGGCTTTGGCTATGGCGGGAAATTGATTCAGCAAGGGTGCTTTCAGTGTCCCATCACGGCGGACTTGAAAACTGAATGGGGCTAAATAGGTTAAATAGGGTGCGGCCTCACGGGCACTCGATTCTAAGATTGGAGCTACGGTAGTGCCGCGCGGTTCAACATACGCGTTAAATTCGGCATTTCTCTTCCTGCCTTGCGGAATATAGAGACGGAAACCGATAGTAAGCGGTTGGTTAGGATTAATCCGGTTGATGCTGGCCAGCTCTTGGTAGGGAATGTTGAATTTCCTTGCTATCGTGAAGAGTGAATCGCCTTGTTGTACAAAGTAAAAATGGCCAATAATAGGAATGACAAGTGCCTGCCCAATCACAAGATTATTTGGATTCGGTAAATCGTTGGCCTCTACTATGTCCTGGACGGTTGTATGATAGGTTCTTGCAATCGTAGTTAAGGATTCATTACTCTTTATCACATGGATTTGCATCCTAATCCCTCCTAAGCAAATATGCGTTGCAATTATTTTATGAGGGGAGAAACGGATAAATGATATAATGCTTATAAATTTCACTCTGAAGCAAATGGGGACTCCTTCTTGGCAATAATGGAACCATGGGAAAAAATAAAGGGGTATGATCATGACAAGTGTGCAGACATTAGATGAGTACTATATGAAAGAAGCGATAAAAGAAGCAAAAAAGGCAGAAGAATTGGATGAGGTGCCGATTGGTGCGGTCATCGTCATGAACGGGGAAATAGTCGCTCGGGCTCATAATTTGCGGGAGAGTGAACAAAATGCTGTTGCACACGCTGAGCTAATAGCGATTGATCAAGCATGCAAAGAGACAGGTACATGGCGTCTTGAGGATTCTACATTATATGTCACGTTGGAACCGTGTCCAATGTGTGCAGGAGCGATTATTCTATCTAGAGTGAAAAGGGTGGTTTACGGTGCAGCGGACCCTAAGGGCGGTTGTGCAGGGACACTGATGAATCTATTGGAAGATGACCGATTTAATCATCAAAGCGAAGTTACTAGCGGTGTATTAGAAAGAGAGTGCGGACAGCTGCTCTCCGACTTTTTTCGAAAAATAAGAGAACGGAAAAAGTTAGCGAAAAAAATGCAGGCAGATGGACTTACAAAAAATGACAAAGAATAAGGATTGCTTTTTTACGAAAATATTTGTATACTAAGAAAGCGTCATAGTGACGCACATAACTTTGGTATCAACTTTGCCGTGCTAGGTGGGGAGGCAGCGGTGCCCTGTACCCGCAATCCGCTCTAGCGGGACTGAATCCCTTCCCGAGGCTAACGACCTGTAGGGTCTGCCTTAAGTAAGTGGTGTTGACGCCCGGGTCCTGCGCAATGGGAATCCATGAACCATGTCAGGTCCGGAAGGAAGCAGCATTAAGTGGACGCTCCCATGTGCCGCAGGGTGGCCTGGGCCGAGCTAACTGCTTAAGTAACGCTTATGGGCGTTAGTCGACGGAAGGTGCACGGCAGTTATATTACATAAATTAACTCATCTCAGACTTGGGATGAGTTTTTTTGTCCATTACATAGATTCATTTTGTAAAAAGCAAAATGGTTAAGGTATAATAAAAAGGAATGAAAATTTTGAAGGGGGCGTGTCTTTTGGCATATCAAGCTTTATATCGTGTTTGGCGGCCTCAAACATTTCTCGATGTAGTAGGACAAGAACATGTAACCAAGACATTGCAAAACGCCCTGCTTCAGCAAAAGATATCACATGCGTATCTTTTTTCCGGCCCAAGAGGAACAGGGAAAACAAGTGCAGCTAAAATATTAGCAAAAGCGATCAACTGTGAGCGGTCACCTGTTTCAGAACCTTGTAACGAATGTGCAGCCTGCCGTGGAATAACCGATGGAACGATTTCAGATGTGTTAGAATTTGATGCGGCTTCGAACTCACGTGTGGAGGAAATGCGGGATGTCCTGGATAAGGTAAGATTTGCGCCCACAGCTGTGAATTACAAAGTCTATATCATTGATGAAGTGCATATGCTATCCATTAGCGCCTTTAATGCCTTGCTAAAAACTCTAGAAGAACCGCCGAAGCATGTCATCTTTATATTAGCTACAACAGAACCTCATAAAATCCCCTTAACAATTATTTCAAGATGTCAACGCTTTGATTTTAGGCGCATTACAGCTGGGGCAATCGTCAATCGGATGAAGTTAATTGTCGAGGAATCTGGAATTGATTGTGATGAACGTGCCCTTCAATTGATTGCTCGGGCAGCAGATGGCGGGATGCGCGATGCACTTAGTCTATTGGATCAGGCGATATCGTACAGCCAGGACCATGTTGCAATTGAAGATGCATTAACGGTTACAGGATCGGTTTCGCAGGGATTTTTAAATAAACTTGCTTTGGCATTTCGGGAAAAGGATGTCGCAAACGGCTTAGCTGCGTTGGATGAACTTTTATACCATGGAAAAGACCCGATGCGATTTATTGAGGATTTAATCCTGTTTTATCGTGACATGCTGCTATATAAAACAGCACCAAACCTTGAGGAATCGCTGGAAAGAGTAATGCTGGATGATGATTTTCGAAACATTGCTGAAACGATATCAACAGATCAAATTTATCAACTGATTGATCTCTTGAATAAAACACAACAAGAAATGCGTTGGACTAATCATCCAAGAATCTTTCTTGAGGTGGCGATTGTTAAGCTGTGTCAAATGGAAGTAAAGCAGACGGCACAGGCGCAGCCTGCTCAAATTGACCAGTTGTTAACAAGAATTGGTCAATTGGAAATGGAACTCGAGCATTTAAAGGCGAATGGTGTAACAGCATCTCCTCAAGAGGCAGTACAGCAATCACAAAAGCCAGCCCAAAGATCTGCGAAAAAGGCATTTCAGCCGGCGGTCGGAAAAATAAATGAAGTGTTAAAGCAGGCAACAAAAAGCGATTTGAATCTGATTAAGTCTAATTGGGCAGAATTGCGGGCAAGTCTGTTAAAATCACAAGCTGCCCTATTAAACGATGCTGAGCCTATCGCCGCATCAGCAACTGCCTTTATCATAAAATTCAAGCATGAAATGATTTGCCAGATGGCGATGAGTCGAACAGATTTTCTGGATGCAGTGATCGCCGCTTTATATAAATTAACAGGCAAAAGATTTACAATCTTAGGTGTCCCGGAAGACCAGTGGCTGCCAATTCGCGAAAGCTTTTTGAATAGCCATGAAGGTGCTGAAGGAGAAACCAGTGAAGTACCTAAGGAAGAAGAACCACATATTGCCGAGGCGAAAAAAATATTTGGCGAAGAATTTGTGGAAATTATTGATTAATAACTAATAACTAATTAATTGGAGGTAGATGAATAATGATGCGTGGTGGCGGAATGGGAAATATGCAAAATATGATGAAACAAATGCAAAAGATGCAAAAGAAAATGGCAGAGGCACAAGAAGAATTAGGTGAAAAAAAGATTGAAGGATCTGCCGGCGGTGGTATGGTGACTGTCATTGTTACAGGACATAAGGAAGTAGTCGATGTAATTATTAAACCTGAGGCTGTTGACCCGGATGATATAGAAATGCTTCAAGACCTTGTTTTAGCTGCTACAAATGATGCTCTTAAAAAGGTAGAAGAGTTAACAAACAGTACAATGGGGCAATTTACAAAAGGAATGAACCTTCCTTTTTAGGAGAGGAATAGCAAAAGATGCATTATCCAGAACCAATTTCAAAGCTGATTGACAGCTTTATGAAGCTGCCAGGTATCGGTCCTAAAACGGCCGGTCGTCTGGCTTTTTTCGTCTTAAGTATGAAAGAAGATACCGTGCTTGATTTTGCTAAAGCACTTGTCAATGCCAAACGAAATTTAACGTATTGTTCTGTCTGCGGTCATATAACAGATCAAGACCCTTGTTACATTTGTGAAGACGTGCGCCGCGATAAGAGTATCATCTGTGTTGTCCAAGATCCTAAAGATGTGATTGCGATGGAAAAAATGAAGGAATTCAATGGATTGTATCATGTCCTTCATGGGGCCATTTCCCCTATGGATGGGATTGGACCAGAGGACATCAATATTCCAAGCCTCTTAAAGCGTCTTCAAGATGAAAATATAATAGAAGTAATCTTAGCGACAAACCCTAATATTGAGGGGGAAGCCACAGCCATGTACATTTCCCGTTTGTTAAAACCATCGGGAATTAAAACAACGAGAATTGCTCATGGACTTCCAGTCGGCGGGGATCTTGAATATGCAGATGAGGTTACTTTATCCAAAGCGATTGAGGGCCGAAGAGAATTTTAAGAAGACGCGGAGGAATCAATGATGTTTTTTCAGCGTAAAGGGCGGCTTCGTAAAGAGTATAATGAAAAGCTTTTAGTGCAGTTGAATCGATATAAAGAACATTGGCAGCAAGAAAAGTTGCTGTTAGAGAAAAGTTTCGATCCTTCAGACGAAGTGATTTGTCAAACGAAAATAGCTGAGGCAAAGTATATCTTTCTCTTAAGAGAAGCAAAGCAGCGGAACGTTAATTTAATGAATTCTTAAATATGCTATTTCCTTTTTTAGGTCTATTCTTGGCAGCTTGTACATAAGTTGTAAACAAAGTGACTTAAGAAGGGGGATAGCTTTTTTGGAACCAATTATCGTAATATCTATCCTAGGCGGCTTAGTAATTATCCTATTATTTACGGGAGCTCCCTTTAAGCCAGCTCGATTTGTAGGTCAAGCCGCAATCAAGTTAGTCATTGGAGCGTTATTGTTATTTTTTTTAAATGCAGCAGGAAACCGCTATGGCATTCATGTGCCGATTAATTTTGCTACCTCTGCCATTTCAGGCTTTTTAGGAATCCCGGGCCTGTGTGCTTTAGTGGCTATACAACATTGGGTAATCTAAATCGTAAACCGCTGATAAAAGGCGGTTTTTCTTTTTGAAAAATAATAAAAATCAATTTCAAAAAAAAGTATTGACCAATACTTTAATATGCTGTAATATATGAAAAGTCGTCACTGAGGCGATGCAAAACAAAAGAAAAAAGTTGTTGACTTCTGGTTAATAACTTGGTATGATAATAAAGTCGCTCTTGAGCGATAGAGAAATTGTTCTTTGAAAACTAAACAAACAAAATCGTGCAAACAAGCAATAAATTTTAGTTTCAATTATGAAACTAAGCCAACG
>NZ_JBALSN010000034.1:0-28521 GCF_036966985.1 Neobacillus drentensis
ATTAAGGACAAGACACCTTATTTTAAAAGTATTCAAACCTGAGTAGGTTATGCATTTTTTCATAAAAAATTTTGATTAAAGATAAGATTTAAAAAGAAAGATGATTGGCATGAAAATTGCAACTATTTTAAACAGTTAGATTAGTAGGTAGAATGGAAGGAGGAGCCGATCTACAATTATTGGAGTGTTTTTTTAAAATTTAAGTTTTTCATTGCTAAAACAAAATGAAAGTGCTTACAAATTCTTACTAATAAACAAATAGCCGGATATAAAAGGAGAGATGGTTAAATTGGAGAATACTACTCTTAAGCGTTCACTTGGGCTATGGGCAATCGTTATGCTTGGATTGGGCTATATGACACCAACGATCGTGTTTGATACATTTGGAATTGTCTCTGAAGAAACGAATGGGGTCGTCCCACTCGCATACCTCGCAGCACTAGTGGTTATGGCATTTACCGCAATTAGTTATGGGAAAATGGTCAGAGTGTTTCCAAGTGCGGGGTCGGCTTATACGTATACACGAGAGACCATCAGTCCGCATCTTGGATTCTTAGTCGGCTGGGCAGCGTTGCTTGATTATATATTGCTTCCTATGGTTAATGCATTGATTATTCGTATTTATATGGTTTCAGTATTTCCAGAGGTGCCAGCATGGATTTGGGTTGTTGCATATGTTGCTATCGTCACGGCCATTAATGCTTGGAGTATGGGGAAAACATCGAGTTTAAATTCCCTGCTTGTCATTTTTGAAGTGGTTTTAATTGCGGCATTTATTGTTCTTGCCTTTGTCCAGCTCTCCAAAGGAATGGGACAAGGAACCATTTTCACCACTGCACCTCTCTTCCATTCTGATATTCACCTCGGAGCCATTTTGACTGGAGCAACGGTAGTTTGTTTCTCCTTCATTGGTTTTGATGCAGTAACCATGTATGCAGAAGAAGCTATCGATAAAAAAACGATGCCGAGAGCGATTATGTTAACGGTCTTTATTGGCGGAGCCATTTTCTTCATCTGTAGTTATTTCGCCCAAGCTCTATTTCCAGATATTACGGGCTTCAAGGTAACCGATGATACACTGCCTGAAATTGGGTTGTTTGTGGGTGGAACCATTTTTAAACTGGTTTTCCTTTCCGGTGCTTTTGCAGCAACTGTAGCTTCCGGACTTGCCTCCCATGCAAGTGTATCAAGGCTTTTGTACGTTATGGGACGAAATGGTGTTTTGCCTAAAAAGGCTTTTGGGTATGTTCATCCCAAATTCCGGACACCGGTTTTAAATGTCATCCTGGTTGGGGCCGTCTCATTACTTGCGATTGCTCCAAGTTTAGAGCTCATTTCTTCATTTATAAACTTCGGCGCATTAGTTGCTTTTACATTTGTTAACCTATCGGTCATCGCTCATTTCATTTTTCGCCAGAAGAGATATAAAACAGCGAAAGATATTTTCTCCTATCTCATTATGCCGGTCATTGGAGCAGGATTAACAGGAATATTGTGGGCGAACTTACAATTTGATGCTCTCATTGGCGGGATTGTATGGATCGTTATTGGTTTAGTGTATATGCTTTACCAAACAAAATTTTTCCAAATCAAAATAGCGGATTTAAATATCGATGATGCGGAGAAAACCTCTTCCTTATAAAAATTACTTGAGCCAGGCGATATCGCTTGGCTTTTTTACTGTTCAAAAGAGTTAGTATGCAGAATTGAATAATTGACTCATTTCTTCATAGGAATTTTTCCTTTTTTTACTAGGTTACCTATTAAGACCGCTATTGCTAAGTTGGCACGAAACTTGCTTTAACCTTAAGTAACAAAAAAAAATGAGGTGTTAGTATGGCAGTCGAAACTCTAGACATGAAGAATATGAAAGGAATAGAACAGGATAATTCCCTTATTGAGTTTCAAGAAACATTAAAAGAAGCAGCGAACATCCTGAATTACCCACCCCAAGTATTCGAATTTCTAAAGAAGCCAATGAGGTTTTTAGAAGTAAGCATCCCTGTTCGAATGGACAATGGACAGACAGAAATATTCCAAGGGTACCGTGCTCAGCATAATGATGCCTCAGGTCCGACTAAAGGAGGTATCCGTTTTCATCCAGACGTCACGCCTGATGAGGTAAAGGCATTGGCCGGATGGATGAGCTTAAAGTGCGGTATAACCGACCTTCCCTATGGTGGTGCTAAAGGAGGAATCATCTGCGATCCTCGAAAAATGAGTTTAGATGAATTGGAAAGGTTGAGTCGTGGCTACGTTAGGGCGGTTAGTCAACTTGTCGGTCCCACAAAGGATATTCCTGCACCTGATATGTATACAAATTCGCAAATTATGGCATGGATGCTCGATGAATACGACCATATTCGTGAATTCGATTCCCCCGGCTTTATCACCGGAAAGCCACTTGCACTCGGGGGATCGAAGGGAAGGGAAACAGCGACATCAAAAGGTGTTTTATATACGCTGCAAATGGTCTGTGAATTAAAGAAAATGCAGTTAAAAGATACGCGTGTCATCATTCAAGGTTTCGGTAATGTCGGCAGTTATCTTGCCCAGTATTTATATGAGATTGGCGCAAAAGTAATTGGTATCGGAGACATGCTTGGCGGTGTATATGATGAGAAGGGACTAGATATACCATATCTTCTGGAAAATAGAGATTCATTTGGTATTGTTTCTAATCGCTTTAATAGCTCCATTTCTAACCAGGATTTATTAGAAAAGGAATGTGATATCCTCATCCCCGCTGCAATCTCAGGAGTGATCAATAAGTATAATGCCAGTAAGCTTAACTGTAACATAATCATTGAAGCTGCCAATGGACCTACCACAAAAGAAGCGCTAAAAATTCTAGATGATCGCCAGATCCTTGTTGTCCCTGATATTCTTGCCAATTCCGGCGGCGTCATTGTCTCTTATTTTGAATGGTGTCAGAACAATCAAGGCTATTACTGGACCGAGGAAATAGTTGATGAACGGCTCAAGGAGAAAATGACAGAAAGCTTTTTAAAGGTTTACCATACCTCTAAAAGATTTGGTGTAAATATGAAAATTGCTGCTTATATTGAAGGAATTCAAAAGCTAGCAGAAGCTTCCAGGCTTCGTGGCTGGTTGAAATATTAAGAAATGAAACAGAAAAAAGGAGGATGTTTTTATGAAGCTGGATATAATAGCCGAACAAAAAGAACAGCAGCTGTTACATTACTTTTGTTTAATTTCACATAACCACCGCTACGACTTGATGATTGGCTATTCAGAGCAATTTTTTGGGAAAGCGATGGTCACTTCGATTCAGTCAGGGAAAATGGTTTTACTTTGTCAAGAAGACACCTATTCAGACTATCTATGGGCAGAAAGACTGGGAATCGAAGCGGAGGATATCCAAGAATTTCAAGAATTTTTTAGTCAAGTATTACAGACACGACCTTTTCAGGAGCAGTATTAAACGAAAAAGGAGAGAGATTCCATGTATTATGGTGTTGTTCTTAGCCCATGTTATGGTAAGGTGAAAAGGATCTCTATTAAGAGTGAGTCGAGAATTTATGAGTGGGAAACCCTATTTATCATTACTTCAGAATCAGGAAAAGAGGAAACGATTCAGACATGTTTAAGTGGTGAAGTAGAATCGCTCGAGGTACAGGAAGGAGATCATGTTATTCCCGGGATGGTTCTCGCTTATATAAAAGAAGATTTATTTGTTACAGGTAGTGATTAATGACTAAAAAAAAGAAGATGGGTCGCTCATCTTCTTTTTTGTGTGAAATTTAATTTAAAATATTGCAAATAAAGTGATAGTATTAGATAGATAAGGTGTTAAGGGGGAAGTAAACGATGTTTTCTGTTGCTAAAGAAAAAGTAAAACCAATTATTTCAGTGGACGTGAATGAAAGTGAAGCAGTTTTTCAATTAACCTTAAATAACCTTAAAGAACCCTTTTTGTTTTTTAGAAGACAAAATCATTTATTTGCATATGTAATGCTTGAAAACAATAAAAAAGAACATGCTTCGATTGAAGCATTACTTGAACAAGCGAAATCTCTAGATAGCATCTGCCATCTTAGTGAACAAATCTCTTTACCTGCGTTGTTCCAAATTATTGGCGAACCCTTTGCGATTATTAGAGGTGTGGATGGGTTTCCAGCTGGTTACATTAGTAGAGAAGATGTTCTAGCAGAGCTTTTTAAACAGGAAAATAAAAGTGTCGACTTACTTAAAATTATTTTAACCTCGATTCCGATGGGCATTTTTGTATTGGATAAAGAAAAACGAATTATTAATTATAATGAAGCCGGTTTAAAGATGATTAGGTCGACAGCAGAAAAGATAATGAATCTTTCTGCCGAAGAAATTTTTAGTCATACCCATCTTGATCAGGTATTTTCCACCGGTAAGACGCTTCTTAATCATTTGGTCATCAAGAATGAAATCGGGATTCTCGTCGATTATAGCCCTATAATAAACTATGAGAATGAAGTCGAGGGCATCATTATCGTTGCTCAGGATTTGCCTATGGTGGAAGAAATGGCCATGGAAATTGAGTATATTAAAGATTTAAATAAGGACCTGCATGCGATTTTGTCTAGTATCTATGATGAAATTCTCGTGGTGAATAACAAAGGAGAGCTAATCAGGTTCAGTGAAAATATTATCCAAGATTTCTGGAAAGTTGATTTAAAAGAACTGATTGGAAAGAATATTCTCGAACTTGAAGATCAGGGGCTGTTTACACCTTCGGTCACAAGACTTGTTTTGGAGAAAGGCAAAAAGGTCTCTGTTGTTCAAGAAACCAAAGCTGGGAGAAAAATTCTTGCCGTCGGAAATCCTGTCTTTAATGATCAAAATGAGCTTGACCGGATTATCATTGCATCACGCGATATTACCGAAACCACACGACTAAAAAGTGAACTGCAGGAAATGAAAAAGATATCCGAACAATATAAGAAGGAATTAGATGATTTTAAAAGTAAGGACCGTTTTTTGAAAAAGCTCATTTATTGTAGTCCGAAAATGGAGAAGGTTATTAATCAGGCCAAGAAAATTGCTGATTTTTCCTCCACAGTGCTTCTGAACGGAGAATCTGGGGTCGGAAAAGAAGTAATTGCTCAAGCAATCCATCAATTAGGCAGGCGCCAGGCGAAGCCTTTTCTTAAATTAAATTGCGGGGCAATTCCGGAAAATTTACTCGAAAGTGAACTATTTGGTTATGCGAAGGGGTCTTTTACCGGTGCTGATAAAAATGGAAAAGAAGGCTACTTTAAACAAGCAGATGGCGGTATTTTATTTCTAGATGAAATCGGTGAGATGCCAATCCATTTGCAGGTGAAACTATTACGTGTTCTTCAGGAGCAGGAAGTTATTCCGATTGGCAGTACTACCCCAATTAAGGTGAATGTGCAGATTATTGCGGCTACGAATAAAACATTAGAAAAAATGGTAGAGGAAGGGACATTCCGCGAGGATTTGTTTTATCGCTTGAATGTCATACCGATACACATCCCGCCCTTAAGGGAACGGACAGAGGATATTTCGCTGCTTGCCTTTCATTTCCTCCAGCAATTGAATGAGAGGTATGATCGGAATTATCATCTAACCCCTGATGCTATTAATGTACTAGAGTTTTATCCGTGGCCGGGTAATGTCAGGGAACTTCAAAACATTATTGAAAGATTAGTAGTCACTGCCGAACATCCGTCGATTAATGCGGAGTTTGTCAGCCAATTTTTATCCATGGGCTTTGAACATAAAAAGATGAAGCCGGTCATTACAAGGGTCATTCCATTACAGGAGGCTATCGATCATGTCGAGGAACAGTTAATTGTGATGGCAATGAACCAATACAAAACGACAACAAAAGCCGCAAAAGCCCTAGGAATCAGCCAGTCTTCTGTTAGTAGAAAGTATCAAAAAATAGTAACTGAGAAAAATATAAAAATGGAAAACCTATCTCCCTTTTAAATGAGCTGCTTCAGGTCTAATGATCTGAAGCAGCTTTTTTTAATTAACCGCTAATATGGGCTTAATATTTTCTCCTATTCAATAAATCATAGGGTTATGCAAATTTGAATAGTATGCATTCGAATTTCTTGAAAGATAATTATTTTGCTAGGTTTTATTCGTTGGCACGCTTCTTGCATATATAGTTAGTGAGGGTGAATAAAGGAGGAATTTAAATGGTCGAGGTAAAAAAACGAGTGGTAAACCTGAAGATGTTTATTGATGGTGAATGGAAAGATTCCGAAAATCAAGAAACACGCCCAGTAATTAATCCTGCAAGTGGTGAGGTTATAACATATGCGCCAGAAGGAACAAGCGCTGATGCCCGTGCGGCCATTTATGCAGCACGGAGAGCTTTCGAAGAAGGAGTTTGGTCTGGGATTTCTGCACAGGAAAGAGCCTCCTATTTATTAAAGATTGCTGACAAAATTGATGAATATGCCGATGAGTTGACACTTCTGGAAACGATGGATAATGGGAAACCATTAAGAGAAGCAGGCTTCGATGTCGGTGACGCAGCCGCCTGCTTCCGCTATTATGCAGGATTGATTACAAAGCCTGATGGGCAGACCTATCATGTTGCTGATCCCATGCAGGCTATGGTTGTCCGTGAACCGGTTGGGGTATGCGGATTGATTGTTCCTTGGAACTATCCACTGTTAATGAGTGTGTGGAAAATTGCCCCTGCCCTAGCTGCAGGAAATACAATTGTCTTTAAACCGTCCGAAGTGACGCCCATTACACCGAAAAAGCTTTTCGAAATTTTTGAAGAGGTTGGTTTGCCAAAAGGAGTTGCCAATCTGGTGATGGGAGCTGGGGCAGTTGTTGGAAATGAAATCGCTTCCCACCCTGAGGTCGATATGATTTCGTTTACCGGCGGTACGAAAACAGGTAAGCATATTATGAAAACAGCAGCCGACACGATGAAGAAAGTTTCATTAGAGCTAGGCGGTAAATCGCCGAATATCATTTTTGCTGATGCTGACTTTGAAACAGCAGTTGATTATGCGTTATTTGGTATCTATTCAGGTTCTGGTCAAGTATGTTCAGCTGGTTCAAGGATCCTTGTTGAAGAAAGCATCTATGATCAATTCGTCCAGCGCTTTGTTGAACGGGCAAAGCAAATTCAAGTAGGACCTGGTGATGATCCTGCAACAGAAATGGGTCCGCTTGTCAGTCAGGAGCACTTAGAAAAAGTTCTTTCCTACATTGAAATAGGTAAAGAGGAAGGTGCGACAGTTGCTTGCGGTGGAAAGCGGATTGTCGCTAACGGATTAGGAAATGGTTATTTTGTGGAACCGACCGTTTTTGTCAACGTAACCCAAGAAATGAGAATTGTTCAGGAGGAAATCTTCGGTCCTGTTGTAGTCATTCAGAAGTTCAAGGACGAAGCAGAAGCTATTAAACTTGCAAATGGCACGGTTTATGGGTTAGCAGGTGGTGTGTTTACCAATAATGGTGCAAAGGGACTGCGGGTCATTAAGAAGCTGCGTGCAGGGATTACTTGGGTAAATTCCTATCATCCTACCTATAACGAAGCACCTTGGGGCGGCTATAAGCAAAGCGGAATTGGCCGTAGTCTTGGTACATTTGGACTTGAAGAATTTCAAGAAATAAAACAGATAAATATTAATTTGCAGGTTGAACCAATTGGCTGGTTTTCTAATTAATCAATTAATAGGAGGAATAAAATTATGAGCATCGATTTAAGAAATGAATTAAAAAGTGATCAAAATCAAAATGTAAGTGAATATATTAATAAGGTTTTAAGCTTAATAGAAAAAGAGGAAATTAATGAAGTGGAAGCGGCTTGGATTACTAAAGAAACGGTTGACGGCTTTCGTGAACACGTAAATCCGGGATTCCTAGAATACCGCAAAACAGTTACTGAAGGCGGCCAATTTGCAGCAGTGGAATGGTCTGATAATGGATCATGCTTTAAGGATGTCAATGGGAAAGAATATATCGATTGTCTTGGCGGATTTGGAATCTATAATGTAGGTCATCGCAATCCGAAGGTGGTTAAAGCGGTAACTGACCAATTAAAACGTCAGGCGCTTCATAGTCAGGATTTGCTGGATCCACTTCGTGCGATGTTAGCAAAAATTTTAGGCGAAATCACTCCAGGCGATTTAAAGTATGCCTTTTTTACAAACAGCGGGACAGAAAGTGTTGAAGCATCCCTGAAACTGGCGAAAATGTACAGCGAGCGGACAACATTTATCTCGACCACTCGTGCGTTCCATGGGAAAAGTTTAGGCTCGTTGTCAGGTACGGCGAAAGGGATGTTTCGTAAACCTTTCTTACCGTTAATCCCAGGGTTCCGTCATGTGCCTTTTGGCGATATTGATATGATGAGAAAAACCTTTGAGGTCTGCGCTTCTGTTGGTGAAGATGTCGCTGCTGTTCTATTAGAGCCGATTCAAGGTGAAGGCGGTATTATTCTTCCGCCGGAAAACTATTTAAAGCAAGTCCGTGAGCTTTGTGATCAATACGGCTCTTTGCTCATATTTGATGAAGTACAAACAGGAATGGGCCGAACGGGGAAAATGTTTGCTGCAGAACTGTATGAAGTTGTTCCAGATATTATCTGTTTAGCAAAAGCATTTGGCGGCGGCGTGATGCCAGCTGGTGCCGTTGTAGCTACTGAAAAAGTCTTCAAGAGCTGGTTTGATAATCCGTTTATGCATACAACGACCTTTGGCGGTAATCCGCTAGCATGTGCAGCAGCGATTGCGACAATTGGGGTTTTAATTGAAGAGAAGTTACCAGAGAGAGCAGCGGAAGTGGGCGCCTATTTCCTTGCAGAACTGAAAAAGGCAGCAAAAGGCCACGAAGATAAGGTTCAGGAGATCCGTGGTCAGGGCTTAATGATTGGCATTGAATTCCATCAAGATGAAATTGGTTACGAGGTCTCAAAAGGAATGTTTGACAGAGGAATTCTTGTAGCCGGGACATTAATTAATTCAAAAACAATTCGTATCGAACCGGCTTTGACCATAAGCTATGAAGAGGTAGATAAAGTGGTTAGCACCTTCAAGGCCGTCTTAGAGCATATAGAAGCTTAACGATTTTTTTAAAAGGGGGAACATAGAGGTGGAAAAGAAATATGTCAAGCTCCAAACAGAGATACCCGGACCGAAATCGAGGGAAATTTTAGAGCGAAGAAATAAATATGTCCCAAAGGGAATCAGCAATAACTGCCATTCCTTTGTTAAAAAGGCACAAGGAGCTCTGGTAGAAGATGTGGACGGTAATTGTTATATTGATTTTGCTGGTGCTATTGGAACGATAAATGTTGGCCACTCTCATCCTAGAGTAGTTAGAGCCCTTCAGGAACAAGCAAGTCAATTTATCCACACCGGTTTTAATGTGATGATGTATGAATCGTATATCACCTTAGCCGAGCGGCTTTGCCAGATTGCTCCGGGTGAATTTGACAAGCAGGCTGCTTTTTTTAACAGTGGTGCAGAAGCGGTTGAGAACGCCGTAAAGATTGCCAGGAAATATACAAAGCGCCAGGGAATCGTTTCATTCACAAGGGGGTTCCATGGCCGGACGTTAATGACCATGACGATGACAAGTAAAGTGAAGCCATATAAGTTCGGCTTTGGACCATTTGCTCCAGAGGTTTACAAGGCGCCATACCCATATGCGTACCACCGACCTGAAGGAATGGATGAACAGCAATATACTGCTATGATTATTGACCAATTTGAACAGTTTTTACTAGCAGAAGTTGCACCCGAAACGATTGCTGCTGTCGTGATGGAACCTGTGCAGGGAGAAGGCGGTTTTATCGTGCCTGACATCGCCTTTGTTCAACGGGTCAGAGAAATCTGCACACAGTATGGCATCTTGTTTATAGCCGATGAAATTCAAACCGGGTTCGCACGGACAGGTAAGTACTTTGCGATTGATCATTTTGGAGTGGTTCCTGATTTAATTACGATTTCGAAATCAATGGGGGCTGGAGTTCCTATTAGTGGTGTGATTGGCAGGGCGGAAATTATGAATGCTGCCGGGGTTGGCGAACTCGGTGGAACCTATGCGGGAAGTCCGCTCGGATGTAGGGCAGCACTGACAGTATTAGATATTATTGAAAACGAACAACTTAATGACCGGGCAAGAAAAATAGGCGATCGAGTGCTTGAAAAGATGCACCTTCTTGCCGAGCGTTTCGAGGGGATTGGTGATGTACGCGGTCTAGGTGCGATGTGTGCGATGGAAATGGTCAAGGACCGACAATCAAAAACACCGGATAAAGAAGCGACTGGAAAAATTGTAAAAGCTGCTGGGGAACGTGGCCTGATGTTACTTAGTGCTGGGATTTATAGCAATGTGATTCGCCTTCTCATGCCAATTACCATCACAGATGATCAACTGGAGGAAGGCTTACAAATTCTTGAAGAAGCAATAGAAGCAGTATATCAAAATGATCCTGCCCTATCGGTTGGAGGGGAAAAATGATGGATATATTAAAGCAAAATTATCAAATCTTTCCCATGTATCTTAATGGAGAATGGGTCGGCAATGATTATGGGGTTTTAACTGAAATTATCAATCCAGCAACAAAGCAAGTGATCGGGGCTGTGCCAACAGGAGGCGCTTATGAAGCAGAAAAAGCGGTTGATGCTGCCCATAATGCCTTTAAAATTTGGTCAAAGAAAACGGCGGATGAGCGGTATAAACTCTTGATGAAATGGTTTTACTTAATTGAGGAAAACAAGCATGAAATTGCTCGGATCATGACTATGGAGCAGGGGAAACCACTCAAAGAAGCGCTAGGGGAAGTTCAGTATGCAAATGGCTTCATCTCTTGGTATGCCGAAGAGGGGAAACGGATCTATGGTGAAACGATACCGGCATCGCATCCCAATAAAAGAATCCTCGTTAGAAAAGAGCCAGTCGGTGTGATCGCAGCGATTACACCTTGGAACTTTCCTGCAGCAATGATTACGAGAAAAGTAGCACCAGCACTTGCAGCAGGCTGTACAGCCGTTGTAAAGCCCGCTAACCAAACACCGCTAACAGCATTAAAAATGGCTGAGCTTGCCCATGAAGCCGGCATTCCAGCCGGGGTTTTGAACGTAATAACTGGAAGGTCATCAGAAATAGGTAAAGTGTGGCTAAAGGATCCACGAGTTACAAAAATTACGTTTACAGGTTCAACTGAAGTTGGGAAAACATTGATGCGTGGTGCCGCTGATACTGTCAAAAAGGTTTCCCTCGAACTTGGTGGGAATGCCCCATTTATCGTGATGGATGATGCAAATTTAGCAAAAGCAGCTGAAGGCCTCGTGCAATCGAAATTTCGCAACGCTGGGCAAACCTGTATCTGTACGAATCGGGTATATGTGCAAGAAGGGGTAGCGGACCAATTTATTAAACTTTTTCAAACAGAATTAGAAAAGCTAAAAGTCGGTAACGGGCTGGAAGAGGGAACAGATATCGGCCCATTAATTGACCAGGCTGCTTATAAAAAAGTTGAAGGACTGGTCAGGGATGCAGTTGAGAAGGGTGGGAAAGTCAGTTATAGCGGGCTCAAACCTGATGGGGAAAACGGCTTTTTCTATGCCCCGACGATTTTAACTAATATCAATGATGAAATGGAATGTATGCAGGATGAAATATTTGGCCCACTCGCTCCGATTTCCACTTTTAAAACCGAAGAAGAAGTTATTGAACGGGCCAACAATTCTTGTTACGGATTAGCTGCCTATGTGTATACAGAAAATTTAAGCCGTTCCTTTAGAATAACGGAACAGCTAGAGTACGGTATCATTGGCCTAAACGATGCCCTGCCTTCAGTCGTTCAAGCGCCATTCGGGGGCTTTAAGGAGAGCGGTCTTGGCCGTGAAGGTGGACACTACGGCATTGAAGAGTTTTTAGAAGTAAAATATATATCGATAGGTTTGGATATATAGCAGACCTTTTTTCATCCAGATACCGTGACTAAAAGCCAGTGAAGGTTAATTATTAAAAGAACAAGCCATGTAGTAGGAAACCTACGTAAATGGCTTGTTCTTTTTAATGTGTATTTAAAATGGATAAGATACTATCTATGGAAGCATGTATTTATAACACTTTAATAAGTGTATGAACAGCAGACAATTAGTTCTTTTATTAAATAATTTACTTCAAATTGTTTATCCTACTGTGTTACGATAACGTAATAAAGTATGAGGAAATGAGGGTGGGGAGTTTGATTAAAAGCATTTTATTTGACGTTGATGGGGTACTATTAAGCGAGGAACATTATTTTGATGCTTCTGCTTTAACCGTTTGGGAAATGCTGATCAGCCCTAATTACTTGGGGCTCGAACCTATGCAGTTTAAAACGGATTATAATGATGAGGAAATCCAGGAAATAAGAGATTTAGTATTTGAAAACGATAAAGTTCTAAAATTTATGAAATCACGCGGTCTAAACGCCAACTGGGACATGATCTACCTTTCTTTCTGCCACCAGCTAATCCATCTGCTCTCGCAAATCAAAGATACTGAATTGGAGAAAATTAATACCTGGTGTCAGGCACCAATCAATCGTGAAACCCTAGTTGAGATGGGCAAGGTGTTAAGTAATTACCATGTAAAACTAGATTTCAGTTTGTTTGTGCAGGAGTTTGCACGCTCAGAGGCAACGAAGCAGGAGTTGTTTAGTTATTTGAATGAGTTAGCCTCAGAGAAAATGGGGGTAGAAACTTCGATTTTTAACAAGGGTGAGCTTTGGTCCGTTTGTGAGCATGTTTCCCAAGAGTGGTATGTGGGGGATGATCATGTCCTCGCTTCGACTGGAAGGCCATCTGTACAACATGGGAAAAAGGGCTTCTTGGCAAATGAAACAACATTAGCCCCTAGGCAGGAAATTGACGAGTTATTCCAATTCCTCAATTCAGCAGGATACATGATTGGTATCGGGACAGGCAGGCCCGAACTTGAAACTATTCAGCCATTTCAGCATTTAGATTGGCTGAAGCATTTTTATGAAAATCGGATCGTAACTGCTGATGATGTGTTAAAGGCGGAATTGGAGCTTCCAGAACGAATATCACTATCGAAGCCGCATCCATTTACATATATTATGGGGCTGCTTGGGAAGGAGACACCAATTCAAGAGTGTTTAAATACGAGATTACCGCTTGAAGATGCTGAGATGGTTTTAGTTGTAGGAGACTCTTTGGCGGATTTATTAGCAGCAAGAAAACTTGGCTGTCAGTTTGCAGCCGTTCTAACCGGCCTTTCAGGAAAAGATGCGAGAAGTGACTTTGAAAAACATAAAGCAGACTACATTCTTGATACGGTGCTCGATTTGAAAGGTATATTATGAAAAAAATAGAAAAGGGATTGCCTCAGCGCAATCCCTCATTTCTTCCCTAGATATTTTTTATCTTCTCTAATTCCAGACGGCCTGGTTCAAATGTATCCACGTTCGATAACTCCAGTACTTGTGCTTCTTCTAGTCCATCAATTAATTTTAAGACATGAATGACGTTGGCATTTAATGTTTTATCCACAGTTAATACCATGATTGCTTCACCGCCTACTTCCGTACGACCAACCTGCATCGTGCCAATATTGATTTGATGGTCTCCTAAGAGTGAACCTACCTTGCCAATCATACCTGGAACATCTCGATGTTTGATATATAATAGGAACTTTTCTGGTTTAACATCAATTCGGTATTGGTTGATTTTTAGAATTCTCGCTCCATATCCATTTAAGACGGTTGCCCCAATTTTTGCTGTTTCAATAACATTGGAGACACTAAGTTCCATATAATTAGCAAATCCTTTATTCGTTGCATTTTTAACGACATTATACGAAACTCCTTGCTCCTTCAGTAAGTGCAAAGCATTAATTAGATTAACAGAATCGCTTAAATGATAGGACAAGACACCTTTTAACATGGTACGAGTCAACAATTCCGTATCCTCATCAATTAAATCGCCATAATAATTGATTTCTATTTTAGCTGGAGCCTGCTTATTTAATAATTGAATAACGAGCTGCCCCATTTGGTCCCCAAGAAGTAGGTACGGCTGTAGTTTCGCTTGGGTTTCGCCTGACATTTGCGGCATATTAACAGCGTTTTGAATCGACTGTGATTCGAAAATCTCAATGATTTCCGCGCTGACCTCTTGGGCTACTTTTTCCTGTGCTTCTACCGTAGAAGCCCCGAGATGTGGTGTTACAATGATATTTGGATTTTGCAATAATTCAGGGTCGGAAACAGGCTCTTTTTCAAACACGTCAAGTGCAGCACCTGCAACATGGCCGGACTGAATGGCTCTAACTAATGACTTTTCGTCAATCACACCACCGCGGGCACAATTGACAAATCGGACGCCTTTTTTTGTTTTTCGTAAATACGCATCATTAATCAGTCCTCTTGTGTCATTGGTTAGAGGAGTATGAATGGTAATAAAATCTGATTCTTGCGCAATTACATCGAGGCTTGCTTTCGTCATTCCAAGTTTTTTTGCTCGTTCTTCGGTCAGGTATGGATCAAATCCTAAAATGTTCATCCCAAAGCTTTTTGCGCGTTTCGCCACTTCTGTTCCGATTTTACCCATACCAATCACGCCAAGAGTTTTTTTGTATAATTCGACACCCTTAAAAGAGTTACGGTCCCATTGCCCTGATACTGTCTTTTGGTGGGCTTGGGGAATTTTCCGCGCCAATGATAGCATCATCGCTAAGGTATGCTCCGTTGCTGCAATGGTATTGGCGCCCGGGGCATTGATGACAATGATCCCTTTTTTCGTTGCCGCATTCACATCAATATTATCGACACCGACACCTGCTCTAGCAATCACACGGAGACGGCCGGCTGCTTTGAGCAGTTCTTCACTTACTTTTGTTTGGCTCCGGACAATCAGGGCGTCGTATTCTCCAATTATAATTTTTAAGTCCTTCGTCGGTAGTGTTGGCTGGCGATCCACAGTAAAATTAGGGTGTTCAATTAAACATTTCAATCCTGTGTTGCTAATTCCATCGGTTACAAGTACCTTATACATGTTTGTAATCCTCCTTTAATTTTCTAATAAAAAACGCCCCTCATAACAGACTGATTTGTCTTGTTATGAGGGACGTGTATAAATAGTGGTGCCACCCTCGTTTGCTGAGCCATATTCTTTATGTCGTCTTCGTCATCACTTGTCATTTATAGAAAAATACAATTGATTGAATATTCAAAAATAAACCAAATATAGGGATTATTTTACAACCAAACCTTAAGGATTGTAAAGGGAAAGAAGATAAAATTATTAAAATTTATGATGAAAAATTTTGTTCAAAAGTTGTTTCCCTTTTATGACGCGGTGGTAAGCGTTTACACAGCGGAATACTAGAAACATATCTATTGTAAAAAAATTCAGAGAATAATATAATGTCTACATTAGAAAAACAAATGTGCGTCATACAAGGACATATATAGGAGGGTAAAACATGAAGGCAATCACGATTGGATTATTAGGTTTAGGTACTGTTGGTTGTGGTGTAGTGAAAATTATTAAAAAAAATCAAGATAAATTAATCCACCAAGTGGGGTGCCCGGTTGTTATTAAAAAGGTCCTTGTTAAGGATTTACATAAAAACAGACCAGTAGAAGTAGATACAAAGCTTTTAACCTCAAATGCAGACGAAATCCTTTATGATGAAGAAATAGATGTAGTGATTGAGGTAATGGGCGGGCTTCAAGATACAAAAGATTACTTAATTACTGCACTAAGACAAGGCAAGCACGTTGTCACTGCTAATAAGGATTTAATGGCTTTACACGGCTCTGAACTGTTAACCGTTGCTTCTGAACACGGCTGTGATTTGTTCTATGAAGCCAGTGTGGCAGGGGGAATTCCAATTTTAAGAGGATTAGTCGATGGACTTGCCTCTGACCGAATTAAACAACTTATGGGAATTGTAAATGGAACAACCAATTATATACTAACTAAAATGAGTGAAGAAGGACGTACCTATGATGAGGTCCTTAAGGAAGCACAAGAGCTTGGCTTTGCTGAAGCTGATCCGACCTCAGATGTAGAAGGACTAGACGCTGCTCGTAAAATGACGATCCTGGCCACATTGGGCTTTTCTATGCATATTGATTTAGAAGATGTCCAAGTTTCAGGAATTTCGAAGGTTACCGATGAAGATTTGCGCTATGGAAAACAATTGGGATATACTATGAAACTAATAGGTTATGCTCATCGTGAAGGGGAGAAAGTTGAGGTTAGTGTCGCACCAACTTTCCTATCCAATAATCATCCGCTGGCATCTGTTCAAAATGAGTATAATGCCGTTTATGTCTACGGTGAGTCGGTAGGCGAGACCATGTTTTATGGCCCTGGTGCCGGAAGTCTGCCAACAGCAACAGCCATCGTTTCAGACTTAGTTGCGGTAATAAAAAATCTAAGGCTCGGGGTAAATGGAAGAAGTGCAGTGACGCCGCAATATCCAAAGCAACTGAAAGATAATGATGAAAAATACTCTAAATACTTTTTAAGAATCCATGTGCAAGACGAAGTGGGTGTTTTCGCTGACATCACCACCATTTTTGCAAAATATGGCGTCAGTTTTGAAAAAATCTTACAACTTCCTGTTAAGAAAAATGAAACATCAGAAATTGTGCTTGTCACACATCAAGCATCGTTATCCAATTATGATAAAATACTACTAGAATTGAATGATCTCCATGCAGTTAAGGAAATAAAAAGTGCCTATCGAGTGGTAAGAAAATCGTTATAAGATGGCCAGTATTATTAGCCTGAAATCAGTCACACAACATATACGAGGAGCTGTCCATGGGTGACCCTAAATGATCGTTTTATTATAAAAGTACCAGCAAGTACAGCAAATCTAGGTCCAGGTTTTGATTCAATGGGCCTTGCTGTCGATTTGTATTTAACATTAGAAGTCGAGAAAAGTGACAAGTGGAACATTCAATCTGTAAGTGATGAATTGAATGACTTTCCTACAGATGAGAGCAATTTTATCCTACAGATTGCCATCAAAACAGCTAGTAAATACGGAATCGATTTACAACCATGCCAAATCAAAGTTGCAAGTGACATTCCTTTGGCTCGTGGTCTAGGTTCAAGTGCCGCAGCAATTGTTGCAGGGATTGAACTTGCTGATTCGGTAGGTAATATCGGTTTAACCCAGCAAGAAAAATTGCTTATCGCGACAGAAGTGGAAGGTCATCCCGATAATGTGGGTGCCTCACTGTTTGGCGGATTATTCATTGGCTCTTTTCAGGACAATGACGTAGACATGCTCAGCATCTCCAACATTTCTTTTGAGATGGTAGCCGTCATTCCAGATGAAATTCTCTTAACGAAGGATTCTCGCGGGGTCCTCCCAGCAGAATTTTCTCGTGAATGTGCAATCCAAGCCTCTTCAAAGGCTAATCTGTTAGTTGCAGCCCTCTTAACTCAAAACTGGGGATTAGCAGGGAAAATGATGGGCCAAGACCTTTTTCACCATCCATACCGCAAACCACTTATTCGGGCCTATCAGGAGATAGAGGAAAGGGCTAAAGAACTTGGTGCGTTCGGAGTGGCACTAAGTGGTGCAGGACCAACTGTTCTTTGTTTTACAGAGAAAGGGAAGGGGCAGTTTGTCGAACGAGGCTTGAGAAGTGAGTTTTCAACGATGTCTACAAAAATCCTGGCGATTGATTATAGTGGAAGCAGTGTTAACCCAGTGGAGAGATTTGTGAGATAATCTCTCCACTTTTATTTTGAATTTCTTTGAAGATAATGCTCAAATTCTTCTTTATTTAAAGGCTTACTGAATAAGTATCCCTGCATTTGTACGCAGTTTTTCGATAGTAAGAATTCTTTTTGGTACTCTTCTTCTACCCCCTCAGCGATTACATTAAGATGGAGACTACGTGCAAGATTAATGATCGCTTCAGGAATCTCTGAATTTACATAATCCTCATGAATATCTTGAATGAAAGATTTATCAATTTTTAAGATATCAATCGGTAAATTCTTTAAATAGTTCAAAGAAGAATAACCTGTTCCAAAATCATCAATGGAAATCCGAATCCCCATATTCTGAAGGGTTTTTAATGATTCGACAATTTCGGAAGAATTATTTAAGAGAATGCTTTCCGTAATTTCTATTTCAAAATTGTTAGGACCCAATTGACTCGCAGCAAGAATTTCTTTGACCTTATTTACCATATTGCAAGGTTCTTGAAATTGCCGGGCTGAAAAATTAACTGAAACAGATAGTGGGAGGGAACGTGTTCGATTCCACTTACTAACCTGTTGACACGCCTCCTTCATTACATATTCCCATAAGGGATGGATTAATCCAATATCCTCAGCAATCGGAATAAACAATTCGGGTGAGACGTATCCTAATTCTTCATCTTTCCATCTTATTAGGGCCTCTGCCCCAAAAATCACTCCTAATTCAACATTAACCTTTGGTTGATAGTAAACTTCCACACTTCCACTTTCGATTGCCTTCCGTAACCGCGCTTCTAGTCTTGGTCTTTCGATATTCGATTGAATTAATTTCTCCGAATAAACGATGGCTTTGTTTCCCCCCAGCTTTTTAGCTGAGTACATCGCAAGGTCTGCATAAACAATCAGTGCATCCATATTGTCCGTATGTTCCGGAAACAAACTTATACCGCAACTTGCACTAAGATAAATTTCGTTGCCATCTAAAAGATATATTTTTTTAAGATTATTGACGATTTTTTCTGCTGCGGCCTTTGTTTCCATTAGACTATGACTTAATAACAAAATAATAAATTCATCGCCGCCTTGCCTAGTAATAATTGCATTATCACTAGGTATACTTGCGATAATCCGTTCAGCAATGATTCTTAGTATTTCATCTCCTTTGTTATGTCCAAAAGAGTCATTCACTTGTTTAAAACGGTCCATATCAATGAATAAAACTGATAGGGTGTCACTAGTTTGATTGGCATGCTGGATAAATGATTGTAACTTTTCTTGTAAATATCTCCGGTTTAGCAAACCAGTTAATGGGTCATGAAATGCCTGATATTCGATGAGCTCTTTGCTCTTGTTTAAATCATTTACGTAACTCTGCAAGTCTTTCGATAAGGCGTTCACATTCTCTGTAAGCAGACCTAATTCATCTTTTCGATTTAGATGTAGTATATTTCCAAAGTTACCTTGTGCAATATCATTAACCTGCTCAACAATATACGCAATTGGCTGTGTAATGGAACGTGAGAAGATCAAACTGATAATAAAGACAATCAACATAACGATAAAGGAGAGTAGAACATGGACCATAAGTTCATGTGTGAGTTCCTTCTTAATGATTCCATAATCATAGGCAAGTCCAATGACAAATGGTTCTGGTGTGGAGTAAACAGGAACGAAGGTTTTCATCAAATTTCTGCCCTGAATATCATCTTCCTTATAGGATTGTACTTGTTTTGAATTTATCGCCCGTTTGATATAGGAGGCATCTACTTTTTCGTTACGGTACTTATATGAGCCATACCATATTTGTTGAGCGGATATCCGAATATAACTATTTCCGTTTAAATGGACAATTTCTTTCTTTTTGCCAAAGTTTTTGGGATTGAAAACAGTGATTTCTAAAACCCCGCGTTCTTTTGTAAAACCTTTGATCACCTGTCCTGGACCAAACCGTCGCTCATACTCTAATACTTCGTTGTCACGAAAGTATGGATTAATAATATAGTTCGTCGTTCCGTCAAAAAAATAGCCCCATTTATCGGTATGGTCTGGATTCGATGAAGCAACCTCAATCGGACCAGACCAAAAATGGGGCAGGGTTAAACCTTTTCCAACAGAAACAGGAGTTAAATTAAATAGCTGCTGGTAGGCATCATACCAATATCCCCAACCCTTTGTAGACATATTAATTTCTTTAGGGTCAGACGATCTGACTCCAATAATATCATCTGCTGTTTTCGCTAGCAGTGTTATATGTGAAACCCTTACTTCCTGGGCCAGTTTTTTTAGCTGCTCATTTGTAATATCCTGATAATTTGAAGGCAGTGCGTGCTTAATCGCCAACGAAGCCGTCCTTAAATCCCTGCCAAGAATATCTTCAACATACAATGAGCCCTCTCTTATATTTTCAACTTGGAATGACACTTCTTTAGAGATCATATCAATTTCTCTTTCGTTATTTGAAAGCAGCTGATTTTTTGAACGAAGAAAATGAATTGTATTATTAGAAACTAAAATTAAAAAAACTAACAAGCAAAAAATCAGTGGCATCTTTTTTTTGATTGACAATGACGCAACACCTCAGGTTAAGCTGTGACCCATAGGATATTACCATAATGAGTCACAGCCGATTTGATATGAACGTTACCCTTTTAAACCTTCGAGCCATTCTTGATAACATTCATCACACAATGATTCATCTCTTTCTTTGTTTGAAGAGAAAAAGGAAACATAGTGCAGCTGTCTTTCTTCAATATCATTGGTACAATAAAAACATTTTTCAGACATTGGAATCCTCCTCTAGTTCGTCTATTGCAATAGTTTTTTCCATTATTTATTTTTATTACCTAGAAAAAATCTCCACGTATGTTTTAACTTAGTTTGGCACGTAAAATATGTTTAAATACAAATAAAATAAGAAAAGGTGGGAGACCAATGGAATTTAAAAATGAAGTAGTCATTGTAACAGGCGCTGCAAATGGGATTGGACGGGGAATTGCAAGTGCTTATTCAAACGCTGGTGCTAAAGTCATCATAGCAGATGTCGATGGTGAAATAGGTAATTTAACGACAGAAGAAATACGAAGTCTAGGAGGGGATGTTTTATTTGTAAAGACGGATGTTAGAAGTGCAGAAGATATTATTCGGTTAGTTGACGTAACAAAACAGAAGTATGGGAAAATTGATGTTCTAATTAATAATGCAGGTAAAGGGGTGTTTAAGTCCCCCTTAGAGTTAACAATTGAAGAATGGGATGATGTGATTCATACAAACTTAAGAAGTGCCTTCCTCTGTTCGCGGGAAGTGGCAAAATATATGCGGGAGAATGAATCTGGTGGATCAATTGTCAATATCGCCTCAACACGGGCACTTATGTCAGAACCTAACTCGGAAGCTTATGCTGCTTCAAAAGGAGGAATTGTTGCGATTACCCATGCTTTGGCTGCGTCCTTAAGTGAATATCGAATTACGGTTAATGCTATATCGCCTGGATGGATACACAATGGGGATAAATCACAATTAACAGAACTCGACCATGAACAGCACTTCTCAAAACGTGTTGGCGAACCAAGTGATATTGCTCGTGCATGTTTTTATCTAACCAATCGTGAAAATAATTTTGTAACTGGGATTAATTTAGTAGTAGATGGGGGAATGACGAGAAAGATGATTTATGAGGAATAGAACAAAAGGAAATATAATGCCTTTCCCCTTGGAGATATATTCCAACGCAACGTGGAGATTCACGTGCTACCATTGGATCAAGCGAAGCGCGGATATGAAGTATTTGATACGAAAACAGAAGATTGTATTATAGTGATTCTAAAACCATAAATACAACAAACTGGGCTCGAGAAGGAACATTCTCAGCCCAGTTTGCCGCCAACCAAATGGACGGCACTATCTATAAATAGTTTTGATAGCAGGGATTGTGTTTTATTAATGTTATAGACTAAATAAAAATATCTTTCGTCGTCAAATCCATTTATTGCATGCATCTTAAGCATGTTGTTGGAAGAATATTCTCTTGCCGCGATTTCGGAAATAATCGAAATACCAATGTCTTGTATGACAAACTGCATCAAGCTTTGTCCGCTTTCTGTGTAAGCAATGATATTTAATTGCTCCTTATGAATGTTATTTTTTTTAAGAACCCGCTCCAAAAGGGCATTTGTTCCTGAGCTTGAATTACGCATCACAAATGGATAATTTAAAATATCGCGAATCTTTACTGGACCAACCATTTCGTTTTGGCTCGATGTAATTAGGACTAATTTTTCTTTTACTAGCGGAATATAACGAAGTTTATCGTTTTCATATTTTTCACCCAAGATACCGACATCAACAGATCCGTTTAACACCTTTTCGGCAACTATTTTTGATGAGGATTGGTTGATATGGAATGTCACTTCAGGATAATGTTTCCTAAATTGTTTGACCATGCGTGGAATCATAAATTGCCCTGGAACAGAGCTGGCTGCAATTCGAATCATCCCCTTCAGGTCTGTCATTCCCTCTTTTATATCGAGCAATGCTTGGTCTTTAATTAATAAGAGTTTAAGGGCCCATTGATACAAACGTTCTCCCTGTGGAGTAAGAATACTCTCTCTTCCGACTCGATCAAATAGCTTTATATTAAGCATTTTCTCTAATGCTTGAATGTGAGAACTAACCGTTGATTGGCTTAAAAATATTTCATCTGCTGCCTTAGAAAAGCTTTTGTTCTCGACCACCTTTGTAAAAACATACAACTGATGCAAATCCACCTTTATCATCTCCTTATATATAAAAAATCGATTAATTCACACTGATAAAATAGATAAATAATTCGATATCATTATATCATCTACTGTGCATCAAGTGATTCTAGCAGTCAAATAAAAAGAAGGAGTGAAAGTTTCATCACTCCTTTTATTACCTTAAACATATAGAGAATGCTTTTCCTTCGCAAGGCATAAATCTAATATCCATGGCCATTTTCCGTGTCCTGACTGTGTATTTATGTGACCTGCATTAGGGATGGTGATGGAAGGAAAGCTAAGATTTGAATAGCTGTTTACATCTAATAAGCTGCAATATGGATCATTAGATGAGTGAATAAATAATGTATTTTCAGCTGCATTCTTTAGATTGTTTCCATCCAAAGGGACAGGGTAGAATGATTTTGCTTCAGTGATAGTGTGGTTTGGAGAAGGCGGTGCGACTAAAATCACCCGGTTGGCAATTGGTTTATTTAGAGTAGAAGCATAATGAAGCCATAATAAGCATCCTAGACTGTGTGTAATGACGGTTAAATCATTTCCCTCTGGGATCATCCGAAGTGTGGCAGACAATTCCTTCAGCCAAACGCTTTTATTAGGCGAGTCAAAGTTTGTGAAGGTTGGATACTGTACATGATAATTCTTTCTGGTTAATTCTTGTGCCAGCCAAGTTTGCCAATGATCAGGTCCACTACCGCCTAATCCATGAATGATAACAAAACTTTGTTGGTTCATTTAATCCCCACCTAAATTTTAATTTTTACTATTCCGATGAAATAAGTTGGTTTTATTGAAATTATAGTTGTTTTAAACGAAAAAGGCAATCAATGTCTCAATATTTATTAATTTTTTGGATAAACGACTGAAAAGTATATTTGCAATTGTATTGATAAACAATCAAAATAAATTGATTGGATAAATAGAAAGTAGGGGTATTTTTGTCAGATTTTTTATCATTAGGTATTTCAGAACCACTCGTAGAAAAATTACGTGGTCACGGTATTGCTAAACCAACACCGATTCAAAAACAAGCAATTCCATTAGTAATGGATGATATCGATATCATAGCACAGGCACAGACAGGGACAGGAAAGACGTTCGCTTTCATCCTGCCAATATTAGAAAAGATTAATCCTGAAGCAGATCATGTTCAAGCGCTGATTGTAACGCCAACGAGAGAATTAGCCCTGCAAATAACAGAGGAAATTGAAAAACTAATTTCTGATCTAACAGGTATCGATGTTCTAGCCGTATATGGAGGTCAGGATGTTGATAAACAACTGAAAAAATTAGAAAGGGGAATGCAGATAGTAGTTGGAACTCCCGGACGACTCTTGGATCATATTAGAAGGGAAACCATTCGTTTATCAGAAATAGATTACCTTGTTTTAGATGAAGCAGACCAAATGCTCCATATTGGGTTTCTCAATGAAGTGGAAGATATTATAAGAGAAACACCAGCAAGCAGGCAAACGATGCTTTTTTCAGCAACAATGCCGCCTGAAATTCGCACACTAGCAAAAAAACATATGCGTGAACCTGAATATATTCAAGTGGAAAAAACCCAAGGACCTGCTGAAACGGTGAAACAAATTGCGATTTATACGACTGATCGTGGGAAACAAGGCACGCTTATTCAACTAGTAGAAACGTATCGTCCGTTTTTAGCGGTTATTTTCTGCCGGACAAAACGCCGTGTAAGTAAACTGTTTGACGTACTGAAGGCAAACGGATTTTCTTGCGATGAATTACATGGGGATTTGTCTCAGGCAAAGAGAGAGCGGGTGATGAAGCGGTTTAGGGATGCAGAGGTACAATTGCTCGTTGCGACAGATGTGGCGGCAAGAGGACTTGATGTTGAGGGGGTTACTCATGTGTTTAATTATGATATCCCTCAAGATACGGAAAGCTATGTCCATCGCATTGGCCGGACAGGAAGAGCCGGGATGACTGGTCTGGCAATTACCTTTGTTACTTCAACAGATCGACCTATGCTTGAAACAATTGAAGCTGAGCTAAATATCACGATTGCAAAACAAAATATGGGAAATACCAAAGAGGGCAATGAGAGCAAAATAAACGATAATAAAGAGCACGGTACCCAAAAAGAGAAACATGGAATTAGAAAAGCAAAACCAAGTACTCCACGAAATCGAAACGAATCAGGAAGAAGAGAAAATAGAACAGGTCGAAGTGGGGGATCTGAAAGAAGGTCCAATACCATTAAGTCTAGAAGTAACAGTTCGAACAGTGGTGCTGGAAGAAAAGGAAAAAAATAAATTTCTTAGTGAAAGTTCATAATGACAATGAAAATGGGACTGAAGCAATTCAGTCCCATTCCTTGTTAATATGATAAGTTTTTGAACTAAGATTACTGTCTAGCTCCAGCGCCATAGCGGCTAGTGTCCTTCGCCCTCCGCCCTACGATAAGTNNCGTGTTTCCTTTATCTCAGTTGGAGCGCTCCTGGCCATACGCCGCTGACCAGGGCGCTTGCGCTTTTCTTATTTAGCCACCAATGTTAATGCCAGTATTAGACTTAACCAAAACTTCTTCATATCTTTTCACATCGGCTTTTTGACTAGAGAAGATCGTTCCAAGGTATCCCGCAATAAATCCTAGTGGAATCGAAACAATTCCAGGAGTTGTGTATGGGAACCATGGTTCGCCAACAAAAATGGCTTTTCCAACTTCAGGACTAAAAACATTCGGGCTGACAATCACCAAGCCGATGGCTGAAATAAGCCCAACCACCATCGCCCAAATGGCACCAGTTGTATTGAAGCGTTTCCAGTAAATGGTATAGAGAATTACCGGAAGATTAGCGCTGGCTGCGACTGCGAAGGCAAGTGATACAAGGAAGGCAACATTTAGGGTTTGTGCTCCTAGAGCTAGAATAATAGAAATCACCGAAACGCCCACTGCTGCCCAGCGAGCCATACCAACTTGCTGCTTTTCTGTTGCTTTTCCTTTTTTCAGGATAACGTTATAGAAATCATGAGCAAATGCAGAGGCAGCTGTCAATACAAGGCCAGCAACAACTGCTAATATCGTTGCAAAAGCAACTGCTGAAATGAAAGCAAACAGCATGTTTCCACCAAGAGCTTGTGCTAAAAGTGGAGCAGCCATATTTCCTGCTGGATTGGCAGCTACAATTGCACTATTACCAACAAAGGCTGCGGCGCCGAAGCCGAGGAAAATAGTCATAACGTAAAAGATCCCAATGATCCATGTGGCATAAACTACCGAAGAACGAGCAGTTTTTGCATCCTTTACCGTAAAGAAACGAACAAGAATATGTGGCAGACCAGCTGTTCCAAGAACTAATCCCATATTTAGTGAGATGGTATCAAGGCCAATTTTGTATTTTACACCAGGATTTAAGAAGGTTTCCTTTAATGGAGTGGCAGTTTTCATTTGCGCAAACATATCCGTAATACTCCAGTTAAATTTGGCAAAAACAATTATTGAAATAACTAAGGTACCACCCATTAATAAAACAGCTTTTATAATTTGTACCCAACTTGTTGCATGCATACCTCCAAAGATAACGTATACGGTCATTAGAACCCCAACGATTAATACGGATGTGGTATATTCTAAGCCTAATAATAATTTAATAAGTGCACCTGCACCAACAAGCTGTGCAATCATATAAAAAATAGAAATCGTAACCGTGTTCATGGCAGCGAAGCCACGGACCTTTTTAGCATCAAAACGAGCAGCAATCATATCAGCAAATGTATATTTTCCAAGGTTTCTTAGTGGTTCAGCAACTAAATAAAGTACAACAAGATAGGCTACAAGGAAACCAATACTATAAAAGAAACCATCAAAGCCCGTTAAGGCAACTGCACCTGCAATACCAAGGAACGAAGCAGCAGACATATAATCCCCAGCAATGGCAAGTCCATTTTGCCAGCCGGTTAGACCACCGCCAGCGGTGTAGAACTCACTAGCATTTTTTGTTCGTTTTGAAGCGTAGTATGTAATAACTAACGTTACAAAAACGATACAAAGAAACATCGTAAAAGCAGCTGTATTCATTAGTTAGACCTCCCTTCTTGGATTACTTCATTAGCCAATTCATCGAATCTTGCTGCTTTTTTCGAATAAATCATACATAAAGCCCAAGTCATAACGAATTGTAAGAAGGCAAAAACCCATGCCCAAGTAATACTGCCGATAAACTTGTGATTTAACACGGTAGAATAAGAAGTTAGTACTGGTAAAGCAAAGTAAAAACAAAAAAAGAATATGGTGACCGGGATGATGAATTTTTTCTTTTCGGAGAGTAATGTTTGAAAAGATGATGACTGTACAATTGAGGTGTAATCGCTTTCAGAATAAGTCTTAGTTTTTTTGGCCTCCATGGAAGCTCCCCCTCTCATATAAAACCCTTTGTTCAAACTGAGGTCAATAAAGACAATGCTGATTGGTCGTTGGTTGAGGATAGAATAAATCGAAGCATGTTGATTAATATTTTTAGAAATTCCCCTCCCAAAATACAGATTTTTCTAAATTTTTAAATTACAATTATGATTTTATTATAGTGATAAGGTTATATGCAATAGGAAATTTTAAAAAAAGGTAATAATACCCATTAGAGGTAGTTATTACTATGAGAGTAGGGGTTATTTTAGATTTCTGAGAAAAAAAAAGAAAACCTCTGCATCACAAAGGTTTTCGAATAATGGAGAATAGGGGGCTCGAACCCCTGACCTCTTGCATGCCATGCAAGCGCTCTCCCAGCTGAGCTAATCCCCCAAATATTTGTTACAAGCAAAATTATATCTGTATTATTAAAATCTTGCAAGAGAAAATTTTAATAAGGATAAATTTTTTAACTAATACTTTCGATTTCAACTTTTTGGACACCTTTTAAATTAGAAACAGAGGCATAAACATCAGTTGTTTTTTCACGATAATCCACGGCAACTAATATTTGAACGAGATGGTCGCCATTATCTAAATCCTTAATCTTAAGTCTACGAACGATATAATTTTTTTCTAATAGGAAGGAAATAGCCTTTTCAATTTGATCTTGATCCCTAATAAATAGTTGCAGCATAATTTCTTTTTCCCTTAATTGTTTCGGCCCAATGATTTTCATTAAAAATGGGACAAATTCAACGCTAATTATAAGTAGTGCTACCCCAGCGAATGCTTCTATGAAAAAACCAGCTCCAACTGCAATGCCAATTCCTGCAGCACCCCAAATCATTGCAGCAGTAGTTAAACCAGATATACTATCATTTCCCCGTCTTAATATTACGCCTGCACCTAAGAAACCAATACCTGAAACAATTTGAGCAGCTAAGCGAAGAGGATCCATAGTAATTTTGACATCATCTGAATCAGGAAACATGTACGCTGATTCAATGGATACAATCGTCAACAGGCAACTTACAACAGAAATAACAAGGCTTGTTTTAAGGCCGACCGGTTTCCTTTTTAATTCACGTTCAAGACCAATAATTAGTCCAAAAACAGCAGAAACACCAAGTTTAATTAAAATTTGCATATCGACACTGCTCATTTTAAATCACGTCCATTTATATAGTCGTTGACTGAAATTTTGATTCTTTGAAAAAATACCGATTACAAAAGATAAATATAGAATTCCTTTCTTTAATTCTACACATAAACGAGTATCTATGGGAAGAAGCATATAAATGTTGTTTGCTTAACATTTAGAAAGTAGTTTCGAAAAAAAATCTAAAATTATATTGCAAACATTTATTTCTCATGTTATATTAAATTTCGTCCTCATCGAGCGGTTCAACAAATGAAAAAAGAAGTTAAAAAAGTTGTTGACACCACGATGTGAGATATGATAAATTAGTGAAGTCGCTTTCGAGCGGTTGATTGGAAATCAAGTGACTTGTTCGCTTGTTAGAAATTGTTCTTTGAAAACTAAACAAACAAAATCGTGCAAACAAACAATAAATTTTAGTTTCATTACGAAACTAAGCCAACGTAACAAAATGAGCTAATCAACTTTCTTGGAGAGTTTGATCCTGGCTCAGGACGAACGCTGGCGGCGTGCCTAATACATGCAAGTCGAGCG
>NZ_JBALSN010000035.1:0-243 GCF_036966985.1 Neobacillus drentensis
TTCGGTATTTTAATGTGGCTGGCGCACACCCATCGGCTGAAATAGGGGAAGATCATAATCCGGAAACTCATTTAATCCCGAATATATTAAGACATTTACAAGGCATGACGCCTTTTATTGAGGTGTTTGGAAATGATTACGAAACCCCAGATGGCACCTGCATTCGTGATTATCTGCACGTCTTGGATCTGTCGGAGGGGCATATTTTAGCATTAGAATATTTATTGCAACAACAAGGGCAAA
>NZ_JBALSN010000035.1:271-7988 GCF_036966985.1 Neobacillus drentensis
CAAAAAACAGCGGAAATTTTCAATTTAGGAAATAAACAAGGTGTCTCCGTTTTAGAAATGATTCACCTCTGTGAGCAAGTGACTGGCGCGAAGGCAACTGTGAAATTACAACCGCGGCGAAAGGGCGACCCTCCTCAGTTAGTGGCATCTTCGAAGAAGATTCAAGACTTACTTGGCTGGGCACCAAGATATGATATCAAAGCAACGATTGAAACTGCCTGGAACTGGCATCAGCAGTATCCTAATGGCTATAAATAAATAACTATCCACTTTATCACAGTGGATAGTTATTAGAGTTTCATATTTCTTATGAAAGCAGCAAACTTGCGGGGGTGAATGGTGATGTTATCTAATCCTGACCATCCGCGAGTTTCTTGTACACGATTGCCTCCGACAAAATCGCCAATAAAATAATGATGTTTTAAGTTTCCAAGAGAACTAATGGCCCAATATAAGGAAGTAATATAGGTTGGAGAGAAAATTTCCAGCACTTTCGTCCCCGGCCTGCAAAAGGTCAGATTGACTAAGCCGGCACCATGTGCGCCAACAATGACTTCAGCCCCAGAAAACAGCCGGGCTTGGTCAGCGACTGAAAGAGTCTCCAATTCTACTTGTATAAAACCATAGGGCTTTAAGATCTCCCACAAGTCCGACTCATTTGTGATGATTCGAGACCAATTTCTCTTAATGTAAATCCGCTTGTTTTCGAAGGAATTTTCTTTTAAAAAAGTTTTTCTTAAGAAGTCATATCCCCACTTGGTAGCGAAGGAAGGCTGGGATGGAACCACTAACTGATCTGCCTGGATATGGAATCCCTCGTACGTCTTTATTAACTGCCCGTCGGCGATTCCAAGATGTTGTAAGGTTTCTGCTTGGAAAGGGATGTGGTCCGGTTCTGACCTTACAATATAACGTTCCACTGGCAAACCGCTTTCCTGCAGTAAATGAATACGGGGAATCACCTCATACATCCAATGATAATAGTTTCTTCCCACAACATGTGTTAGGTCTGCAATTTGTTCGTAGTGATGTGAAATCGGAGGTAAGGCCTTCTCTTGGAAAATAGAATGATTGGAGCGCGGATGGACAAATTCTAAAGAGGCATCCCAGATCAGATGTTGGTCTGGTGTTATGATCGCTCCATTTTGACCCCAAACGCGCCCATCTGGAATCACTCCGACCGTACCGCCTTCTAATTTAGAGGGATAGCGAGTGGGAGGACGATTAATCCTTCTTGAAAAATTAGAAGGAAAGTAAATTTCCTTTAATACTGCTCCCTTAGAAACCGTTTCGATGTTTCTATCTACCCAATCCTTTACGGAGTCATAGATTCCATGTGGCGGTGGTATTTCAATCAAAAAATCCCTCCCCCAATTTGATTAAAATATTGATTCTAAATTAGGTATACTAGTAGATTCAAATTTTAGAACTTTGACTTAAAACATTGTTTTTCTGTTATGGCTCACACAGTTGAAAAGCTATTATCATATACTGCTTTGGACAGTATGAACATTTTAAGGAAAACCAAGGATGTGAGACGAAATGGAAATATTGTTTAGCGTCGTCATTCCTGTGCATAACAGGGCTGAGCAATTACTTCTTACACTAACCTCTTTCGAAAAACAAATTAATCCACAGCCCTTCGAGGTTATTGTCGTAAATGATTCATCAACCGATCATACCATCGAAGTGTTAAATAATTATTCCACTGAAGCACCCTATCCATTCTCCATTGTGTCATTAGAGAATCGAAAAGGACCAGGAGCTGCCAGAAATGCCGGAATACAAAAGGCAATAGGAAAGTATGTGATTTTTTGTGATGCAGATTATCTCGTCCTTCCTAATTTTATTGAGACACATCACCATCTACACTTAAAACACGAAAAGGCAGTTGTAAGTGGAACTCCTTTTTGCTATAAAGGCATTTACAGTCTATACTTTCCAAGTTTTTCGGCTTGGGAAGCTTCTATCATGAAACAATCGCTTAAAAAAACAGGACTTTGGAAGAACTCCTATTTTAAAGCATCTGAAATCACTTCTGTCCTAACGCAGAAGGATATTAGAAATAACTTTGACAAAGTATATAAAACCTTATCCCAATATGATGGTATGGACGACTCATTAAGAAAAGAATTTTATGATTTAACCGTTGCCCCTTGGTTATTATTTATTACACGTAATGTTTCAGTGGAGAGATCAGCATTTGAAAAAAATGGACTATTTGATGAAAGATTAATTAGAGGTTCAGGCGAAGATTGGGAGCTTGGATACCGTTTATATCGAGATGGGTACCAATTTGTCATTATAGAAAAGGAAATTGGCTATCATCAGGAACACCCTAATGAATATCGAAAACCATTTAAAACCTTAGTTTCCTTTAGCGGGCTGGTTGCTGAAAGATTTGGAAAAGAAGATCCGGAAATTTTTCTATTAAGCATTTGGGATTCCTCGGATGACCTATGGAAGGATATTCCTATTTATAAAAACATAGTTCGTTTGTTCAGATACAATACGAGTGATTACAATTTGGAACAGATGAAGTACCTTCTTAAAAAAAGCTGTCAAAAAATATTATAAGCTGCATGAATCAGAAATTTGAATTTCAAGGAAAAGAGCGATCGATTGGAAGGATGGAGACCATACAATATGCTTGTTTCTATGGTTATGGCTGTTCATAATGGAGAGAAATTTCTTCAAGAGGCACTGGATCATGCTTTAGGTCAAACCTATTCTGAATTAGAAATAATAATCGTTAATGATGGTTCTACCGATAGGACCAAACAGATTTTAGATGCGAATAAAGACCAAAGGGTTAAGGTCATTCATTTAGAACAAAATGGTGGTGCGGCCAATGCCTTGAACGTAGGGATTAAGGAAGCGAATGGGCAGTGGATTGCAATTCAGGATGCCGATGATAATAGTTACCCCACCAGAATAGAAGAACAAGTGAAATATGTACAAGAGAACCCGCAATTAGTTGCCGTTGGAACGTTAGTAAAATGTATTTCGGGTGATGCTCATATTCCCGATAATGAATATGAAGATTGGACGAATAGCAGAAACTATCACAAAACAAGAAAAGAACTCAGGAAAATAGCCTTTTCGGGATGCCCTTTTACTCATAGCTCCGTCATGTTTTCTAAAAGTGTTTTCTGGGAAGTAGGAGGATATGACTCAAGTTATAAAATTGCTTATGATTATGATTTATGGCTAAAGTTATTAGAAAAAGGTGAGTTAGAGAAAGTACCCAAAGTATTATTAGATTATCGTATACATCAGAGCTCGCTGTCACATAAAAATGGATATGCTACGATCCATGAAATCCAAATAGTAGCTTCAAAGGCTATTTTTCGAGCAAAGTCTCAAGAAAAACGACGTTCACCAAAGGTTATTGTAGTGGGAGAGCAAAAAAGCTGTGAATATTATATACAGAATATTATCCCGTTAAGTGGTTTAGAAGTAATAAGGATAATCGACCAAGATAGCAGTAAAATTACATCAGCAATCAAAAAGAAAAGGTTTAAAAAGGCTGATGCCATTATCATACTTGATAATACCAATCTAAAAAAAATCATACGAATATTAGGCATCAATTATTTAAAATTTAATAAGCATTATTATATTTTATTCAATACGGTAGATTTGAAATAATATCAAAAAGGCATGGAAGCTATACTTAAGTGGTTCCGATCATGCGGAAGTACTTAAAGATTACGCTCCAAGCCTTTTTTCATAGTTAAATTATTGGATCCCCAACTTAGTCCGATACTCCATAACTGTTAACGCTAATCCTTCCTCCAATGAGTAAACAGGCTCCCAGCCAAGTAATCTTTTCGCCTTTTCGATATCTGGTCTTCTTACCTTTGGATCATCTTTGGGAAGCGGATGAAACGTTATACTGCTCTCAGAATTTACAAGCCCTTTTACTAAGTGAGCTACTTCTAGAATTGGAAATTCCACAGGATTTCCAATATTGATGATTTCACCATTGGCCTCGTCTTTTTCCATTAACAACTTTAGTCCATTGATTGTATCAGTCACATAGCAAAAAGACCGTGTTTGTGTGCCATCTCCGTATACGGTAATGTCTTCACCCTTAAGTGCTTGTGTCACAAAGTTCGAGATTACTCGGCCATCGTCGTTCGCTAGACCAGCGGAATAGGTATTGAAAATTCGCGCAACCTTTACCTTTGTTTGATATTCGGTGAAGTACAAGTAGCAAAGAACCTCACCTAAACGCTTCGCTTCATCGTAGCATGCCCGGGGGCCCCATGTATTGACATTGCCCCTATAGGTTTCTGGCTGCGGATGCACCTCGGGGTCGCCATATGCCTCACTTGTGCTCGTATATACCATTTTTGCTTGATTCCTTTTCGCTAGTTCAAGCATATTCTTCGTGCCAATGGTATTCACATCAATCGTTTCAAAGGGGCTCGCTTGATAATATTTTGGAGAGGCTGCGGAGGCAAAATGGTAAATTTCCTCGATGTTTTTCATGTCAGAGTCTGTAAGTATTTTCCGCGAGCAGACATCCATTTCTTTAAAAATAAATCTGTCTTCAGGGAGTCCTTTTATGTTGGTGATTTTTCCTGATAATAAATTATCGACTCCAACAACAACACATCCGGCAGCGAGTAAATCCTTTGCCAGATGTGAACCAAGGAATCCTGCCACTCCCGTAATTAACACTTTCTTATCCATGATTCACCTCTATTTTTTCAGTCTCTTACATACTATGAAATAGATAAAGATTGGTATGGGT
The DNA here is from genome assembly GCF_036966985.1 of Neobacillus drentensis. GTDB lineage: Bacteria > Bacillota > Bacilli > Bacillales > Cytobacillaceae > Neobacillus > Neobacillus drentensis_E. The sequence continues at coordinate 5,034 of NZ_JBALSN010000035.1, forward strand.
AGGAGGATGTTCCTTATGATCACCGTGATTGTCTGTACGAATCGCCAAGCATTTCTCCCGAAGATAATCGAAAACTTCGAGAGACAAACATTAGAAGAAAAAGAACTTATTATCGTTGTGAATTCGACGTTTATTAAAGTGGATGGAATTGGATACTCTTTTATCCAAATTCCAGAAGAAGTGAGTCTGGGTGCTTGTTTAAATCAAGGGACTCGATTAGCCAAGTATGATTTTGTGACAAAAATGGATGATGATGACTATTACGGTCCCGATTATCTAAACGAAGTGTATGAGGCCCTTGTTCTAACAGATGCTGACGTAGTCGGGAAGAGCAGCTTCTATATATATTTTAAAAGCAAAGAGGAACTGCGCTTATATAATTCTAATTATGAGAATCAGTGGATTGTAAACAATGGTCCGTTTAAAAGTTCCGACTTTTTAAGCGGGGCTACCCTTGCCTTTAAGAAAAAAATTCTCAATCGAGTTAGCTTTCCCGACGTAAATGTTGGGGAAGACAGTGGTTTTCAGCGGCTGTGCTATGAAAATGGACTGAAAATGTACTCGTTATCGAAGGAACATTATGTTTATTTGCGCTACAATGCCCCCGCGCACCATCATTCAGATGCATCGGATGCTCTATTAAGAAGGCGAAGTCGTTTCATTGCCAACACATCAACACTTGAAAAATATGTCAACACAAAAAAGTAAGGCAGTGGGATAGTGACACTGCCTTGCATGGTAGTATGAATCATAGCTCAACCAGTGAGTAAATCGACGGAAAAGCTCTCGATATCCTTACAGCGTATTACTGTCAACCGCTCACTTACAAGAGGTGACAACGTACCTGGCTCAATGATTTTGACACAGCAATCGCTCGTTACACGTAGTAGCTCTCCAGTAAAGAAGTCTCCAGACTTTGTTCGAATCGTTACTTCGCTGCCTTTGAACTTCTTTAAGATTCGGCATAAACAATCTTTCTTGCAGCAGCACTTTTTGTTGCAATCGCTTTTATCCTTTCGGCACCCCATTTATACCCCTCCTTTTAAAAGGATTTTCATTTTAATATATTCAATTAGAAAATAAAGGTAAGGGCTTATCCCGTTTTTTTTCGCCTATTTGCGGGAATAGGAAATGTTCCTATGGACATCTATCTAAACAAAATTGACAAGCTATGAATAGGATAGTGTATAAACAGCAAGTCTCTGTAACGGAAGTGGGTGGGCTTGGCATGAGCTATTCATATGGAAAATGGACAAAGTATCACATGATGATGGAAAATTCTACACTTGTCGGGTACTTACCAAAAACGTTGATATTATCCCAGGCAGGTTTTTGGGAGCTATTAGATGTACATGGAGCAGTCGTTATCAAACCTAGTGAAGGGTCACAAGGCTATGGGGTGGTCCAAGTCACCAAGGTAGGTGAAAATAGATATGAGATGCATAGCAACAGGAATAAAATTATTTGCGGGAAACTAGATATGGAGGAATTTTTAGATAAAGAGAAATACGGGCGAAAGCTGTATCTTATTCAACAAAAAATTCCGTTAGCTACGGTGGAGGAATGCCCGTTTGATTTACGTGTAATGGTGGAAAGGGAAAAGGACTCGATTGAATGGAAGGTAACGGGGAAACTTGCTAAAGTGGCGAAAAATGGCTATTTTATCACCAATATTGCAAAAGCAATCCTTTCCGTGGAGCAAGTATTTGAACAGTCCAGTATCAAAGATATCGATTTCCATTTACTAAATACAGAAATTGATAATATCGCTCTTTTAACAGCATACGAATTAGGTGAATACTACCAAAGTTCCCGCGTAATCGGCCTAGACATCGGCATAACCAACAGCGGTGACCCCTACATCATCGAAGCAAACCTCAAACCAAGCAGGGGGATGTTCAAAAAACTTGAACAATAAAGAAAGCGATACTTTGATGGTATCGCTTTTAATAATTGATTAAATATGCCGTTTATTTTTGATTTTGAAGTACGAGCTGCAGGCCTAGGCCAATATAGATTGAACCGACAACTTTCCCTTGCCAGCGTGCAAGTTTGCCATTTTTGTTTCTGAAAAGTTTTTCTCCTATGGAACTTGTTAGGAATGCAAGAAGGGTGGTGTACAAGATGCTCATTAACACGAAAGTGAGCCCCAGCGTAAGTAACTGAATGACAACGGGGGTCCCATTGTTGTGAACGAACTGCGGTAAGAAAGCTAAGAAGAAAAGAGCTGTTTTCGGATTGAGTAATTCAATTAATAAGGCCTGACGAAACGAAGTGACAGAAGAGCTCTTTTTCACGACGGGCTGCTCTTGTTTTTTGGACTTTTCAAGGATCGCCTTAATTCCTAAAAAGATTAAATAAGCCGCACCTAAATATTTTACGATTTCAAAGGCAAGTGCCGAAGTCATTAAAATGGCTGAAAGTCCGAGTACGGCAGCAACCGTATGAATTAGGTCACCTACAGCAATCCCGATGCCTGTGATGATACCGGTTTTTCTTCCGCCTTGAGCGGTTTGAGAAATGGTAAGTAAAACAGCAGGACCTGGAATGAGAAATAATACGATAACTACTAATATAAAAGAAAGCAATTTTCTGCACCCCTTTAAATGAATAAAGTTTATCTCATTCTATCATTATATAATATTTAATAACTATATAAAGTAAGTCCATTTATATAAAATTTTTCTTGCTTATTTATTTGGCAGGTGATACGATATAAAAGTTGTCAGCGAGAACTTAATATTTTAAATTAGTTGTTGACAACATCGGTTAGAAAATGATAAAGTATAAAAGTTGTCATCGAAACTATTAATCTTTTGAAATAAAATTTTAAAAAGTTGTTGACATAAATTTTGAAAAATGATAAGATTTAAAAGTTGTCTTATTAAATTGTTCTTTGAAAACTAAACAAACAAAATCGTGCAAACAAACAATAACTTTTAGTTTCAATTATGA
>NZ_JBALSN010000036.1:0-3619 GCF_036966985.1 Neobacillus drentensis
GTCCACCAAAAAAATGCCTGCCCGAAATGGGAAGGCATTTTTTTTATTACAGTCTATTCTGCTCTATAGCTGCCATAGCGAATTTTTACGTCATCATAATTTTCAGCCTGGCCTGATAACAAATACGATAGATTAATGGCTGAACCGTCCTCGAATGTGAGTAGTTGAACCATGGTATCTGGGGTAAACCTGGAGAAGGCGGAGACACCATTAACGATACCTGAAATCGTGATATATCTAGAAAGATCGTAAACATTGATTTCTGTGTTATGAACAACTACACGATTATAAAAGATTTTAAAAATATAAAGCGGTATTTTCTAGACGTTAAGAAAATCTTAAGATTTACATCCTGTGTTTGTTAAGATTTGCTTGATATGATTCTTTTTGCAGGCATACTAAAAGGTGATAGAACGTAGTTAGGAGTGAATTTTTTTCCATGAATGTATTGGTTTGTGATGATGATAAGGAAATTGTCGATGCGATCGGAATTTATTTGGAAAATGAAGGATATCACCTATTTAAAGCATTTAATGGTTTGGAAGCCATCGATCTCATCAAAGATCATGAGATTCATCTTATTATCATGGATATTATGATGCCTATGATGGATGGGTTAAGAGCTACGATGAAGATTAGAGAAGAAAATAATATACCATTGATTATGCTTTCTGCTAAATCGGAGGATTCGGACAAAATTATTGGATTGAATATAGGGGCAGATGACTATCTAACAAAGCCGTTTAATCCTCTGGAGTTGATTGCAAGGGTCAAGTCCCAGCTGCGGAGATATACCACATTGGGAAGTCTTGAAACAAAGAGGAATGTCTTTCGGACGGGGGGACTGGTCATAGATGATGAAAGTAAAGTCATCTCGGTTGATGGGGAAGAGGTCCATCTTACACCGGTGCAGTATAAGATTTTGAAATTGCTGACGGAGAACGCGGGAAGAGTCTTTTCGATTGAGGATATCTATGAAAGGGTATGGAATGAAACAGCGTTTAGTCCGGAAAATACCGTAACCGTTCATATTAGAAAAATAAGAGAGAAAATCGAAATCAATCCGAAGGAACCCAAATATTTAAAGGTGGTGTGGGGAGTTGGATATAAAGTTGAAAAAATATAGCCACTTATTAACAACGAAAATCATCGTTTTTATGATCGCGGTCGTTTGTTTTACAGGGATTATCAAAGCGATGATCCAGGTTGAAGTGGTCAATCATGGTTATTTTAGCATGGTTATGGAAGAGGACTATCTTTTAAGTAAGGCATATGTAAGGGAAAATGAAAAGATTATCGGCAATCTCACTACCCTTCTTAGGGAATACAAGAGTGAGGAAAATATTTTAAAGGGCGGTTCGATTGGTGAAGAAAGGTTAAGGGTAGAAACGATGGAGTTATATTCCGATTTTGAGCTCTATTCTAAGAACTATCGGCCGGAATTAAGGGAAGAGGAGAACTATTCCGCATTTAAAAAAGAGTATGCTGACAAGATTGCTCAAGTTAAGGAAAGATTAATAAAGGAAGATTTAAGAAATTATCATAGATTATTACAAGAACTCACGGAGCAGAAAAATCCGTTGTTTTATGCCAGTGATGGCGTCAATGTTTATACGAACACGACGAAGTCAGAAAAAGGGCAGTTTAAAGAGTATCCTACTTATTTGATATTTGAGGATTATAAGAGAGAAATTTATCCGAAAGTAATCGAAGAAAATGAGCAATTACACTTCATTACGGATCCATTGGAGGAATTGAACCAGGATAAGATGGTGGTTTATGTTGCGTTTACAAACGACTTTTTAAACCAAAAAATAAACGAATGGAAGGAAGATAAAGCAGTTGCCACTAAAAACCTTTTTATTTTAGCCGCATTTTTGCTAGGTTTTATCCTTTCGTTTGGCTATCTCATCCTTGTCACAGGAAGAAGGTCATTTAAAGATGATCATGTCCACCTTCATCCAGTGAATAAACTATACAATGATATCAATATCTTTCTATGTATGGGCCTCATGGCGATGTGGGTTACATGGATGGATAATGTGGCACAACAAAGCATTGATAAAATCGCCATTCCGATCACCATCCCGATTTCAGCGGCCGTGTTTATTCTGATTCTCTCACTGGTTAAACACGTTAAAAATAAAACGTTCTTTAAGCATACCCTGATTTTTGCTATCATCCATAAGCTCATAAAGATTGTAAGAAAGGTCTATGAGACAGGGAATGTCGGGATCAAGACAGTATTAATTGTGATTGGTTACCCAGTATTGATTGCGTTAACGTTTTTTATGTTCCCGGTTACGATTGGTCTGGCAGCCTGGTTTGCTTATAAAAAGGTTAAGAGTTTTCAAACCATCCAGGATGGAGTGGAAAGAATTAGAGCTGGAAATCTTCATCATCGAATCGATGTGGCTGACCGTGGAGAGTTTAAAACCCTTGCTAGCAACATCAACAGCATCACGGATGGATTGAAAGATGCTGTTGATAGTGAACTTAAAAGTGAGCGGTTAAAAACGGAGTTAATCACCAATGTATCTCATGATATTAGAACACCGTTAACATCTATCATCACCTATGTGGATTTATTAAAAGCCGAAGAGGTTACGCCAAGGGCTGCTGAATATATCGATATCCTGGATCAAAAATCGAAGAGATTGAAACTATTAACTGATGATTTATTTGATGCGGCGAAGGCGACGAGTGGAAATATTTCCGTTAATTTTGAGAAAATTGATATTGCCTCTTTAATCACCCAGGGACTTGGAGAAGTAAATGATAGAATTGAAGCCTCCCAGTTGCAATTCAAGCTTAATCTTCCCAAGAAGAAGGTTTACATTGAAGCGGATGGAAAATTACTTTGGAGATCGATTGAAAACTTATTATCGAATATCTTTAAATATGCGCTCAGTGGTTCTAGAGTCTATATTGATGCTGAGGATGCAGGCAATGAAATTCAGCTTACCTTTAAGAATATTTCCGCCTATGAGTTAAATATCTCAGCTGAAGAGTTAATGGAACGTTTTAAGCGAGGTGATGAATCCAGGTCCAGCCAAGGCAGCGGATTGGGGCTATCGATTGCGAAAAGCCTCATCGAAGTTCAAAAGGGGAAATTTAATATCCACGTGGACGGAGATTTATTTAAGGCAGTTGTTTCTTTCCCTAAGGTGCCTGACACCCAATCGAGAGATGTGGAAGAAAGTTAGAAAGTGATATGATCGGTTTACAGCAAGGAAATGACCACCAAAGAGTGAAAAAAGGAATAGATTAGACCGTTGCAATGTGGCTTGCAGCGGTTTTTTTCAGTATCGTCCCATAACAATTCGTTTAAATTCATGATAAAGGATGGAAGAAAGGAGATGTCTTGTAATGAAATTTCTATAAAAAGAAAAACTACCTATTGTAAAATTAAACAGGAGGTGTTATGATATGAAAGTTGCTTTTAACGACGGCTTAATCAGTTAAAAGTGATGACGAAAAAAGCTAAAATATTATATTGACATAGTAATAGAGTGTTGATATAATAATAAATGTCGCTTCTGACGAGATAGATTGTTCTTTGAAAACTAAACAAACAAAATCGTGCAAACAAACAATAAACTTTAGTTTCAATTATGAA
>NZ_JBALSN010000037.1:0-13823 GCF_036966985.1 Neobacillus drentensis
AGCTTTTTTTCTTAAAATAGCTGCGTTCTTCTTTATACATCGTATAAAACAGACCCATTTGAATAATATTGTCTTTTAATTTAACAATATCTGTTTTTAGAAGATTATGATCAAAGTCATGACGTGTGCTTAACCGAATCCACCGAATGATTTCTTCAGTTGTGCTCGTCATTTTGAAGTAAAGCTTGTTTTCATACCTTGGCGGCATAAACACTAGATTGACTAAAAAAGCAGAAAATACCCCAATCANNAATCATAATGGTAGAAAAGCGGATTCCAGCAAATGGAATGAAGTTACCTCCAGGGGTTTCCATTATCGAAATTAATGTAACAAGCGATAATCCAATCGTATTTTCGAGTTTAAGCTTTAAATTAATGGCAATGACAATAATAGCTGCTAATCCAATGACAATAATGTGATTTCCTAAGAGAAGGACAAAAACAACTGCAAGCAATGCCCCAATAAGATTTCCTTGAATTTGTTCAATAATCGTTAAATAGGAACGATAAATGGTTGGTTGAATCGCAAATATGGCGGCAATGCCAGCGAATACCGGAGAGGGAGAGTGTAACAACTGACCCAAGTAAAGTGAGAGTACAATAGCAATTCCCGTTTTTAATATGCGGGCACCTAACTTCATTCTAAATAGTTTCCTTTCAAAAGGTTTTCTTAAGCAAATTTTTACTATACATGGATTACCCCATATTATCAAGAGATATCATATGAATTTTTTTGATATTTGTTAAGAAAAAGTTGGAATAAAAAACGTCCGCCAAAAACAGCGGACGCAAGTTAAACTTGTTATTAATAAATCATTCTGTAGATACAGATGGATCAGCCTGTTCTTTGACAGGAAGTACCTGAACAAAGTGATTTTCTACATTTGTTAGTAGTGCGCGAAGTTCCTGTGCTTCTTTAGCCTGACCATTCTGTTCAAGCAAGTCAGTATATTGACTTAATAGCTCGTTAATATCCTGCTTGCCTTTCTCATTTAAGTCCACAACTGAAACCTTTGCGCCTTTAGCAATTCTTCTTTCAATTGCTTCTTTCGTTAATCTCATCTCAGGCTGTTGACGAATATAAACAACCCCGCCTGTCATTCCTGCACAAATCCATGGACCTGGGTCACCTAAAACAAGGCCGCGGCCATTTGTCATATATTCAAAGGCAAACCCTTTAATATTGGCATTTGATCCGATATTACCTGCTTCATTTTCCGGAAGTGGTTTATTTACAGTGCCTCCAATAATTAAATCAGCCCCAGAAAGACGAATTCCTGCTCTCGCATCTGCATTACCTTGGGCGATAAGAAGTCCCTTTTGAGCACCATAGCCAAATCCTTTTCCTACGGAACCATTATAAAATTGACCATTCTTACCTTTTGATTTTAAAATTTGGATATTTCCACCAAAGGATGTTTTTCCGACACCATCTTGACCGCCGCCATTAACGGTGATTTCGATTCCTTCACTATTATAGGCGCCTAATCCATTACCAGGAATGGAACCGTCTTTGTATTTTAGCTGGACGGATGGTAACTGCTTATATGAACCATCAAGTCTGCCGCGGACACGATGACAAGATACTCGGCTTCCTAACACACGCTGTTCGGATGTGACACTAGTGAATTCACGAGAAGAGTGTAACTGATCCACACTGCCATCAAGGTACTCTGCTCCAACAGCTACTTGCATTTGAACTTCTTCAATTGATTTTGATGCTTCGGTTTTTGCAAATTGACTGATTTCTAATGGTTTTAGCAAATAGGAGAGGCTTAGTTGCCCTTGACCTTTGACTTGCTCTAATAAATCAGAACGACCTACTGCATCCTGTAGATTGCGAATTCCAATAGAAGCTGAAAGATCCTTTAATTCTGTTGCAAATGCAGTAAATAGATTCATAATTCCTTGTACTGCTAAGTCCAATTGGCGAGGCACAAAACGTCTTAAACCGTGTTCTTTCGCCTGTGCTTCTGATTCAATTTGAGTTGCAATCCCAACATGACAAGTATCTAAATGGCAGCCACGACATGTAGTACAACCAATTGCCAGCATCGATAATGTCCCAAAGCCAACACGGTTAGCGCCAAGCAGCATAATTTTCAGAACGTCCATTGCACTTTTCATACCGCCATCAGCCCAGAGTTCTACTTTGTGGCGAAGGCCGCTTTCTAGCAGGGCATTATGGGCAGCTTTTACGCCAATTTCAACTGGTAATCCAACATGTTGAAGCGCGTGAATTCTTGCAGCACCTGTGCCGCCGTCAAATCCGCTCAAAGTGATAATATCAGCACCCGCTTTAGCAATCCCTACAGCAATTGTTCCGATATTCGGTACAACTGGAACCTTAACAGCGATTTTTGCTTGATCATTAGCCGTTTTCAATTCCAGGATCATTTGCGCTAAATCCTCGATTGAGTAAATATCATGGTTATTTGATGGTGAGATTAAATCTGATCCCAGGGTTGCATTACGTGCTTCGGCAACCTTTGCCGTAACCTTTGAACCAGGTAGATGGCCGCCTTCACCAGGCTTTGCACCTTGACCAATTTTAATTTCTAATAGATTGGATGAGTTAAGTAATTCCGCATTGACTCCAAATCTTCCAGAGGCAATCTGCTGTCCTCTAGTTTTTGGATACTTACCGAGCATATCTTTAATTTCTCCGCCTTCACCATTTAAACTGACCATGTTTAGACGGTCTGCTCCTTCGGCATAGGCTCTAAATGCTGTTTCATTTTGAGAACCAAAAGACATGGAAGAAATAATGAACGGTAAATCATGGTCACCGACGCGAAGGTCGACATCTGCTGGTACTAACTGTTTATTACTTTGTTTAAGCTGAACCAAATGACGAATGGTTGTTGGATTCTCTGTTTCTTGTTCGGTGATTTTATCACGATACACATTGTAATCACCTGTAGCTGCTACTTCACCAATTGCCTTCCAAATCCGTGGGAAAAGATGGAAAGTCTTTCCGACTCTTTCCTTTTCATTGTGGTAATCTTCGGCTCTTGATAAAGCATCGAGTTTCATTGCTTCAAAATCAGTTTCAAGTTCTTTCGAACCAAAAAAGTTAACAATGTTTAATAGATTGGCAATATCTTCATGTAAGCCGATACTTGAGAATAGGCGGCCGTAACCTCGTAGTTCATGAATACCAATTGTTGAGATTACCTTTTCCAGCCCTTTTGTAAGAGCACTAAATAGATTTGTTAAAGGTTTTGAAGTCTCGTCAAGAACCGTTAAGAACATATAGTAAGGGCTGATTAAATCTGCACCTAATCCAAATGCAGTAATGATGTCATGAAGAGAACGAATTGCAGCAGAACGTAGAACTAAAGAACAGTCTCTTCTTATTTCTGCTTTAACAAGTGCTTGATCAATGACTGACGTTACTAAATGTGGATCAATCCAATAGAAATCTTCCTGATGTGCTTTTGCATCATCAAGAACAAGCAACGTTTTTCCCGCTTGAACTGCCTGAACGGCTTCATTGGCAAGTCTTTCTAGCGCTTGCTCGAGCTTTTCTTCTTTGCTGAATGTAGCAGAAATAAAGGTTACAAGCTTCTGCGCCTGAAAATGGGAAACAACTTGATCGAAACTTGGCTGACCTAAACTTTCAGATAAGTCAAAGCCTGCTTTCCCTTCTAATAATAGAGGGGTAGTTAGCTCAATAACTGTTTCGCTATTTTCTTTATTGAATAGTGTTGGACGTTTTCCAATAATGACGCGTGTTGAAAAATGTTCAGTCTCACGGTCCCTGTCAATTGCCGGATTCGTCACAACCGCTACACTTTCTTTAAAATAATCAGCAATATTTTTTCTTTCTGGGTTAAGTGCAGCGAGTGGGGCATCGTGACCAAGCGAACGAATTGGTTCCACACCTTTTTCCGCCATTTGTTCGATTAATTGGATATGATCTCGTTCCCAGCCAAATGCTTTATATTGTCCATTATGGATCTTGTCAGGATATGTCATCGTCACTGTTTTTCCTAATGAAGGAGGAAGCAAACGAGCCCTAACCTCACTAATATTTAACTTTTCAGAAAAACGGGAATATACCTCAGTCTGAAAACGATCTTGCTCATAAACTTCCAGTGTTTCACCATTCCATTTAAAGCCAACCTTTTCACCTGGTGCCAAAGGCTTTGGTTCATTAACATATTCACTCGAAGAAATGATTCCTGGTTCAGATGAAAATAAATAAGAGCTTTCTGTCTCGAGCATCCATAGCGGACGGAGTCCTAGTGCATCAACACTAAATACGGCTTCATCACCATATCTTGAAATAATACCTGCAGGACCTTGAGCAAAATGCCCCCAAGCTTCTCTAAGGTAGGTATATAAATCTTGAAGATTTTCAGGATATGCCTTAATTTCATTGATGATCGGCGGGAATAAAACATCGATTGCTTCAAATAATGAAAAACCTTCGCGGCAAATTAATGTTTCCATCGTCCGGCTTAAATCTTGAGAGTCACTGCCATCTTTGACAAGCGGGACACCAATCATTCTTGCTTCATCACGAAGTTTGGCGATGGTATTAATTTCTCCATTGTGTCCAAGAACACTAAATGGCTGTACTCTGAAAAAGCTTGATAATGTATTTGTAGAATAACGATTATGTCCAAGTGTCATGGTTGAAGCAACAAGTGGATTTGCAAGGTCATGGTAGTAACGTGGGAGAATATCTCCTGCACCCATTACCTTGTAAACGACGTGGTTGTGACTTAATGAAGCAACATGTACTTGATCATTTGTTTCAAAATCAATTAATACTTCGAAAAGGCTCTTTGTTAATTCTTGGCCAGTTTTTGAAGAAAGACAAGCAAATTGCCAGAATACAGGATTCTCTTGAATTGCGATTGGACCAAGTGCAGAAGAATCAGTTACTTGATCTGTTTCAAATACTACATCAAAGTTGTGTTTTTCTAACTTTTGAAGTAATTCTTGTTTAGTAGCTTTCCAGTTTACCTTTTGACTAATGAAAACATGACCAACAGCAAATTCATCTTTTTCAGCAAGTGTTGGTTCCTGTCCTGCCTGAAGCAATTTTTCTTTCCAAAGCTCTACTGGGATATCGGTATGAATGCCGACACCGTCGCCTTCTCCGTTAATAAAACCAGCGCGATGATTCATTGTCACAAGAGCGTCTATACAATCAAAAATATTTTTTCTAGTTGGGCGCTTAGATTTTTCAAGACATGCAACGATTCCGCAAGCATCATGTTCTTGTTTGTGGAAATCTTTGAATAGGGAAGGGGTCCATTTTTGTGTCATCATATTAGGCTTTAGCAGTTATCTGCTAAGGCCATTTCACCTCCTATGAAACTAAAAGTTTAAGTATATCATCTTGGTTGTAATTCGTTTTGTCACTTTAACGTGATATATTGTTAAAGGAAAAATATAAAAATAATAATTTAATAGTATCATAAGAATTTTCAGAAATCAAATAAATATACATTATTTTGGATAAGTAAATAGTGGATAATAAGCGTTGGATAATTGAGGGAACAGGTTAATGTAAACGTTTTCAAAGCATTTTTAAAAATAAAAGGAAGTGATTTCCACTTCCTTTAGTGCATAAAAATTGTATATTTATTCGCTCGCAAGTAAAGAAAATGCATTTCTTACTGCATGTAAAGTGGCCTCGACATCCTCAACTGTATGTGCGATCGTCAAAAACCATGCTTCATATTTGGATGGAGCAAGATTTATTCCTTGATGGAGCATATGCTTAAAGAACTTTGCAAATGTTTCTCCGTCTGTATTTTCTGCTTGAACATAGTTTTCAATTTTTTCCTTTGTAAAATAAACAGTTAGAGCACCTTTCAAACGATTAATTGTTATGTCGATATTATTTTCTTTAGCAGCATCTAAAATCCCATTCTCAAGAATGGCACCTAAACGGTCTAAGTAATCGTAAATTCCCTCTTGTTTTAGCACTTCGAGACAGGCAATTCCCGAAAGAATGGATGCTGGATTTCCTGCCATAGTTCCTGCTTGATAGGCAGGGCCTAGCGGGGCTACTGTTTCCATAATTTCTTTCTTTCCACCATAGGCGCCAATTGGCAGGCCTCCGCCAATGATTTTTCCGAGGACGGTTAAGTCAGGTTCAATCCCTAATAAATTTTGGGCACCACCGTACATAAACCGGAACGCCGTAATTACCTCATCATATATCACAAGCGCACCTGTTTCATGGGTTAAGTCATTGACCTGCTGCAGAAAACCAGGGTTTGGTTCAACAATCCCGAAGTTTCCAACAATGGGCTCCACTAATACAGCTGCGATTTGATCTCCCCATTTCGCTAATGCTTCTTTAAATGGCTCAATATCATTAAAAGGAACCGTTATTACTTCTTGTGCGATACTTTTTGGAACTCCTGCAGAATCTGGTGTACCTAATGTAGATGGACCGGAGCCAGCTGCAACCAGGACGAGGTCAGAATGACCGTGATAACAGCCTGCGAATTTAATGATTTTATCTCTGCCTGTATAAGCACGGGCAACGCGTATTGTTGTCATCACAGCTTCTGTACCAGAGTTTACAAACCGAACTTTCTCCATAGAAGGTATGGCTTCTTTTAACATTTTTGCAAATTTGACTTCATGTGGTGTTGGTGTTCCATACAGGACACCAGTTTCCGCAGCACGTTTAATTGCTTCAGTAATGTGGGGGTGGGCATGACCTGTGATAATGGGTCCGTAGGCAGCTAGATAGTCGATATACTGATTTCCGTCCACATCCCAAAAGTATGCCCCTTGAGCACGCTCCATTACCACGGGTGCTCCACCGCCAACCGCTTTATAGGACCGTGATGGACTGTTTACTCCGCCGACAATATGTTCAAGTGCTTCATTATGTAATCTTTGAGAATTAATAAATTTCATATATTTTCCTCCTTCAATCATTTCTATCCCATTTTAGCACTTTTTCAGCTGATTTTTGTCTGTTTAACTATTCGGATATTTTATAAATGCGTGCTTGTTGTTTTATCAACCTTATTTGGCTAAACTAAATCTCTAGGTCATTGTTTCGGGGGGAGAAAATGAAAAATGTAATAGAAGTTAATAATTTGCGAAAAGAATTTAAGGCATATTCCAGCCGAACAGGTTTAAAAGGAGCATTTAGGGATTTATTAACAAGAAATTATAAAATTGTTCCCGCAGTTAATGATATCAATTTCTCTGTAAAAAAAGGCGAAATGGTGGGGTATATCGGTGAGAATGGAGCAGGAAAATCTACAACGATTAAAATGCTGACCGGAATTTTAACACCGTCATCTGGAGATATCATCGTAAATGGGATGAACCCGCATAAGGAACGGGAAAAATTTGTCCAAACAATTGGGGTTGTGTTCGGACAACGGTCCCAATTGTGGTGGGATATCGCTGTTCAGGAATCATTCCGTCTCTTAAAAAAAGTGTACAAGGTATCCGATGAAGATTATAACACCCACATGAATCATGTGATTCACACATTGGATATTGAACCACTGCTAGATAAGCCTGTAAGAAAATTATCGCTAGGTCAGAGAATGAGATGCGAACTAGCTGCTGCTCTCATTCACAATCCTCCATTATTATTTTTGGATGAACCAACGATTGGATTAGATGTGCTTGTAAAGTTGAAAATTCGTGATTTTTTAAAAGAAATTAACGAGAAATATCAAACTACGATTCTTTTAACTACACACGATTTAACAGATATTGAGGCATTGTGCGAGCGAGTAATCATGTTAGATGAAGGTAAGGTCATTTATGATGGGGCATTAAAGAATCTTCAGGAGAAATGGGGCGAAGGAAAAGAGATTCAGTTTCAGTTTCTTGAACATGTCGAACTGTCTGCTGTGCATAAACTAACCAGTGAAATTCCTGTAAAATGGGACCTGGACGAAAAGGAGCAAATCTTTACGGCCACACTGGAAGATAATGATGAAATTATTTCTCAAGTCATTGCTAAAGTCGTCGCTGAATTTAAAATAAAAGATGTCAAAATAAATGAAACAACAACGGAAGAAATCATTCGAAATATTTATGAAAAGGGTGCGGTATGAGTGGATAAATACCTTGAGATGATTAGAATCCGCTTTTTAATGATGCTGGCATACCGAACTAATTATTACACAGGAATTCTAATTTATAGTATTAACATTGGTGCCTATTATTTTCTATGGTCCGCCATTTACGGTTCGAAGGAAGAAATCGTGGGTCTTTCAGTCACGCAAATGACTACATATGTAGCTGTTTCCTGGATGGCGCGTGCCTTTTATTTTAACAACCTTGACCGTGAAATGGCCTTGGAAATTATGGAAGGGAAGGTCGCTGTTGAATTAATTAGGCCCTACAATTACCTAGGGATGAAAGTTATGCAGGGGTTGGGGGAAGGGATTTTCAGGCTATTCTTCTTTTCCGCTCCAGGGCTGATTATTGTTTATTTTGTCTTTCCAGTAAAGTTTACGTGGGATCTCAGTGTTTGGGGATTGTTTGCCATTTCGATTTTGTTGAGTTTCTTTATTAATACGGAGTTGAATTTATTAACAGGGATTACTACTTTCTTCATCTATAATAACTCTGGGCTGATTCGAGCCAAACGTGTGGTCATCGATTTGTTTTCTGGGTTGTTACTGCCGATTAGCTTTTTTCCAGGCTGGGCCCAGGATGTGATGAAATATCTTCCCTTTCAAGGAATTAGTTATTTTCCGAGTATGATTGTGACCAAAGGTTTTTCTCAATCACAGGCGATCGATGCAATCACTCAACAATTTGTTTGGGTCATCCTGTTATTTTTTCCAATTCAAATTCTTTGGTCCTTGGCAAAGAAACAGCTGATTATTCAAGGGGGGTAAGAGTTGTTTTATATTTCGATGTTTTTTCAATACCTATCTCAGTATTTAAAAACGAGACTTCAATATCGAGCCGATATTTTTGTTGAATTTTTTTCGGATCTGTTATCGCAAGCGATAAATTTTATTTTTATATTAGTTGTCTTTGGCCATACCAATTTACTTAATGGCTGGACCAGGGATGAAATCATTTTTATTTATGGATTTTTTCTTGTCCCTTCTGCTGTCTTTTCTGCTTTTTTTAATATTTGGGATTTTAATGAACGGTATATCGTGAAGGGGGAATTGGATCGAATTTTAACCAGACCTATCCATAGCCTCTTTCAAATCATCCTTGAAAGGATTGAACTAGAGTCCCTGCTGGGGGCTATAACTGGGCTTGCTGTAATGTTTTATGCGGGAAACCGACTGGACCTTACAGTGCATTGGTTCGATCCATTTCTATTTATCCTTTTTGTCATCGGTGGGGCACTTGTTTATGGAGGAGTATTCATCATGATTGCCTGCATAAGCTTTTGGGCGGACGCGCGTACGTCGCTAATGCCGATGATGTACAACATTAGCAATTATGGCAGGTACCCAGTAAATATCTACAATAAACTCATTCGATTTGTATTAACGTGGGTGCTGCCATTTGCCTTTGTTGGTGTCTATCCCGCTGCCTTTTTTCTAGGGAAAAAAGAATGGTTTTGGTATTCATTTTTAACGCCTGTAATTGGTGTTAGTTTCTTCGTGATTGCCGTTATGGTATGGAATCAAGGTGTTAAGAAATATAGAGGAGCGGGGAATTAGCTATTCTTGATATTTTATTGTCCAAGCAAGCATAGAAATAAACTACCAGAAGCTAAATTTGAGGTGGTTTATTGTGTTTTTTTTCTTACTTCCAATCGTTATTTTTTGTATCTTCATGAGTTTAAGAACACTTTTTATTCCCAATACAGTTAAAGGTAAGTTAGTATCAATTGATAATTTTTTGTATTTAGGCTCTGTATATTTGACTGTCATTCTTGGCTTTGGTTTAATTTATTTACTTTTTGAGTTGATCGGCATGTCCTTGTTGATGGAAGTAAATAATCAAGATAACAGGAATATTTTTGAGACTAGTTTTTATTTTAGTGCGATGACCTTATTTTCAGTTGGCAATGGTGATGTCATTCCACAGGGGATAGGACGGATTATTACAGTTGCAGAAGCGTTGATTGGTTATACATTACCTGCAGCATTTGTAGCTCGAGTTATGTTTGACCGGGAAACACTATAATAGATGCAGGATAGTTGTTTTATATGGGTGAATTTTGTTACGCTTACCCTAAGGAATTACATAGGGAGTGGTAAAAGATGACAGTTGAAATTGGAATGCAAGTACCTGATTTTGAGTTGAAGGCTAATAATGGTGAGGTAGTAAATCTATCAAATTTCCGAGGCACCAATATTGTTTTGTATTTTTATCCAAAGGATATGACGCCTGGTTGTACCACAGAAGCATGCGATTTTCGAGATCAAATTCAACAATTTACTGAAGTGGATGCAGTTATTTTGGGGGTAAGTCCAGACCCTGTTGACCGTCATCAAAAATTTGTCGAGAAATATGGATTGCCTTTTCTTCTTCTAGCAGATATAGAGCATCAGTTAGCGGATATTTTCGGGGTATGGAAGTTAAAGAAAAACTTTGGTAAAGAATATATGGGGATCGAAAGGTCTACATTTATTATTGATAAGGAAGGCAAGCTTGTCAAAGAATGGAGAAATGTCAAAGTCAAGGGCCATGTTGATGAGGCTTTAACATACATAAGAGAGCAGCTTAGCTAATTCCCAATTGAAGCCTATTTTGTAAAGGAAAGGCATTTGTCCAATGCAAGAAACGTGAGATTGAATATCCTTTTATTAGGGCATACCTCCTCAGATAAAATTTGGGTCCATAGTGGCCCCTTTTTTTATGGAGTTAAATAAGATTTGTATATTTTGAGTTTTCTAAATATACAAACAGGTGTTATGATGAAAAAAATACTCGCATAATAATATTCCATTGAAGTCGCGTAAACAGGGGGATAATTATATGAAAATTTATACTAAAACCGGTGATAAAGGAACAACTTCACTTATTTATGGAAAAAGAGTGGCAAAAAACGACTTACGTGTGGAAGCCTACGGCACTTGTGATGAAACCAATTCAATGATTGGCCTTGCGCTTAGTTATTTAGTTAAGGAAAATTTTCAAGGAAAAGAAATAATTGATACTATTTATCATAAAATACAAACAAATCTCTTTCATGTCGGTGCAGAGCTGGCTACACCAAAAGGAATGGAAGTAAAGTGGGCACTTGCTTTACCAGATATTGAAGAGTTGGAAAAACAGATTGATGAATGGAATGAGGCAATTTCTGAGTTAACAAATTTTATCTTGCCAGGGGGACATCCGGCAGGTGCAGCTTTTCATGTGGCGCGAACAACCGCAAGGAGGGCAGAAAGATGCGCTGTTGGATTGGGTGAAGATGTAAATCCACTTGTATTAGCTTATTTAAATCGACTTTCCGACTTATTGTTTGTGACCGCACGCTATGTAAATTATCAATTTAAGGCACCTGAACAGACATTACATGGAAAAGGATAATAGACATTACGTGTTAATGATAACAATATTGACAAAAGTACAATTTACCTAGTAAAATTAATTATAACAATTATAAAGTAAGAATATTTTTTAGAAAGAAGGTGCATGGCGATGAATCAGTTAAAAGAAGCGTTGGATACCTTAAAGGAAACAGGGGTACGCATTACTCCACAACGTCATGCGATACTTGAATATTTAATAAACTCGATGTCACATCCTACTGCAGATGATATTTATAAGGCCCTTGAAGGGAAGTTTCCGAATATGAGTGTGGCAACGGTTTACAATAATTTAAGAGTATTTCGTGAAGTCGGTCTTGTAAAGGAATTGACTTTCGGGGATGCCTCAAGCCGATTTGACTTTGTTACATCACATCATTATCATGTCATCTGTGAAAAGTGTGGAAAAATAGTTGACTTTCTATATCCAGGCTTAGATGAAGTGGAGCACTTAGCTTCCCATGTAACAGGTTTCAAAGTCGAAAATCACCGCATGGAAATCTATGGTTCCTGTCCGGAATGTGCAAGTAAAGAGGTACATTAATAAAGAAGTAAGCTGATTTAGACTAATTAGCTTTTTGAGGTAAACAAAAGAGGAAGACTCAAACCACAGTTGCTTTTTAGCAATATGGTTTAAGTCTTCCTCATTTTTATTTTTCTTATTTTTTATTATATGACTCGTCAAATTCCTTGCCTACTAGATTAGGATCAAGGGTTAATGGTTCCCGACAGTACATACACATATCCACTCGACCAAGCATTTTTGTATGCTTTTTGCAGCTAGGGCATGTTACTTGGATTGTTTTTGTTGATAGCATACCAATCCAAAAATAAACAATGGTACTTGCGATAATAAAAAGAAGGCCCAAAATCATAAAAATGGTCATAATAAGTGGAGAAGTTCGAAAAAAGATCCCACCATACATAACAATGAAACCAATAAAAATTAATGATAATGCAAAGGTACGAATTTTATTTATCTTACTCGAATATCTTGCCATGTTACTCCCTCCTAGAGAAACTATACCATAATTATGGTAAGAAGGAAAAAGCAAGGATGAAAAATGTCGAAATTTGTCTCTGAAGAAAGAAGGAGATTTGTTTTCATTGTCGAAGTTATATTGCTACATGAAAAAAATGGAGGAATGATAGATGGAAGACATCCTTCGGCCTATTTATCAAGAACGGGCGAGCCAAATGAATACTCTTGGGGTATTGATGGTACAAAAAAAACAAAAGTTAAGTCATATAACAGATTCATTTGATGTAATCCTGTTAGTCCTTGTAAAAGAAGCAGAGCAGCCCCTATTTATCAAGCACTATACCTACTATGATAAAAAGGCAGCCATGCATATCATCACGGAAGAACAGTTGAATGAATGGATATTATTAGGATCGAACCGAAAAATATTTGAATGGCTTTATGAGGCTAAAATTATTTTTGACCGGAACGAATATGTGGCCAATTTAAAAACAGAATTGCGTGATTTTCCTTTTAATGGCCGCAAAATAAAAATGGGTTTAGAGTTTGCGAAATTGATTCGACGCTATGTGGATGGAAAAGCTTTATTTGAAGGTCATCAGTTTTTAGATGCATACAATTATGTTGTTCATTCCCTGCATCATCTTGCAAGGTTAGCTGTGCTAGAAAATGGGCTTCATCCAGAGTTAACTGTTTGGAATCAAGTAAAACAGATAGAGCCTGAAATTTATAAACTATACGAAGAGCTCGTGTATAGTGAAGAAACGCTTGAAAAAAGATTAGAACTACTGTTCCTTGCAAGTGAATTTATGATCCATTCGAGGACTAAAATGGGGACAGGTCATTTTTTAGAAGTACTAAGTAGCAGGGAAGTTTGGTTATTCAATGAAATTATGAATGAACAAGAATTGATTCCTTACTCAGTTGATCTAGGAGTATTGCTTGAGTATTTAATTGACAAACACTTAATTGATGTAGTGAATATAGAAACAAAAGGCCAAGGTGTTTTTCATAGAGGCTATCGTCTTAATAAAAAATCATTGTAAAAAAATAATGAAAACGTATTGACCTTTTAAGAATTACTTGGTATATTAATAACCGTCGCTGCGAGACATTAAAGTTTTTGTCTTCGTAAGTGGCGGTTAAAAAATGTTGACATTATTAAATGTCATGTGTTATATTAATAAAGTCGCTTACGAGCGATGATTAAATTGTTCTTTGAAAACTAAACAAACAAAATCGTGCAAACAAACAATAAATTTTAGTTTCAATTATGAAACTAAGCCAACGTAACAAATGAGCTAATCAACTTTCTTGGAGAGTTTGATCCTGGCTCAGGACGAACGCTGGCGGCGTGCCTAATACATGCAAGTCGAGCG
>NZ_JBALSN010000038.1:0-5902 GCF_036966985.1 Neobacillus drentensis
CAATACATCTTATGCTACTTTTACACGATTTCAAGCGATTTTCATAAATTTTTCTCTAAGTTTTAGAGATTATTGAATTGGATTTGGCTAATAAACAATGTTTTTGAAAATTTCCTAAGTTGTGAATATTCTCTCTTAAAGATGTGAGAATTTTTTGTTTTATGATATTATGAAGGAAGGAGTCTGTTACTACAGGTTGGGGGGATGCGGAGTGCAAGAGAAGCAAGCGGTTTATGATATTACAATCATTGGCGGAGGTCCTACCGGATTATTTACTGCTTTTTACGGGGGTATGAGACAAGCCTCAGTAAAGATTATTGAGAGCTTACCACAACTTGGCGGCCAATTGTCAGCGCTTTACCCGGAAAAGTATATTTATGATGTTGCTGGTTTTCCAAAAATCCGTGCACAAGAACTTATAAATAATCTTAAAGAACAAATGAGCAAATTCAAACCTACGGTTTCACTAGAGCAATCGGTTGAAAAGCTGGAGAAACAAGAAGATGGAACGTTTAAATTAACAACAAACAAAGAAGTTCATTATTCTAAAACGATTATTATTACAGCCGGCAATGGTGCCTTCCAACCACGTCGTTTAGACCTCGAAAGTGCTGCTCAATTTGAGCGTAAAAATCTATATTACTTCATTGAGGATTTAAATCAGTTTGCAGGTCAAAAAGTAGTTGTTTTTGGCGGCGGCGATTCTGCAGTTGACTGGGCCTTGATGTTGGAGCCAATTGCTGAGCAAGTTTCGATTGTTCACCGCAGAGATAGGTTCCGTGCTCACGAGCATAGTGTAGAAAACTTATATAATTCCAAAGTAAATGTGAAAACACCTTATGTTCCTGTAGAATTAGTTGGTGATGAAAGTGGAATTAAACAGGTTGTTCTTGAAACTGTTAATGGTAAAGAGAAAGTTACAGTAGATGTCGACGCTGTCATTTGTAACTATGGATTCGTTTCTTCCCTTGGACCAATTAAGGAATGGGGCTTAGCCATCGAAAAGAATTCGATTGTAGTCAATTCTAAGATGGAAACGAGCATCCCTGGAATCTATGCAGCTGGAGACATTTGTACCTATGAAGGAAAAGTGAAATTAATTGCCTGTGGCTTTGGTGAAGCACCAACAGCTGTTAACAACGCTAAGGCCTTCATTGATCCGAAGGCAAAAATTCAGCCATTACACAGTTCTTCAATGTTCAATAAATAAGAAAAAGCGTCCCTTTGTATGGACGCTTTTTCTATTTATATTAGCATTCTTCCGGTGTACCAGTAGCAGTAGCCGTTCTGAACGATGACCCACATCCACATGATGCGATCGCATTCGGATTGTCAATGGTAAAGCCGCCGCCCATCATTGATTCCTTATAATCAATCTTGGTTCCTTTTAAAATCGCTGCACTCTCTTTATCGACTAAGATTTGAATTCCAAATTGTTCAAGTTTCAAATCATCTTCATTTACTGTATGTTCAAAGCCCATCCCGTAAGATAAACCGCTGCATCCACCGCCTTTTACGCTGACACGTAACAATGCGCCTTCTTCTTCGTTATGCTTCATCATTTCTTTAATATGCAGCGACGCCGCTTCTGTTAAAATAACTACATCAGTACTCATTGTAATACCCTCCCTAAATGAGGCTTTTAATTTATTATATACACGTATTGTTAACTACTCAAATAATACGATTCCTTCGTACTATCCTATGAAATATATATAAATAAGGAAGCGGCAGCGCTCCCTATTTTAAAACATTGGATTATCTTCCAAGTATTGATAAATGTTATCGACCAATTCGTCAGGTGTTTTTCCTGTGACTACTTCTCCATTAACAAGAGCATAAAGCGTAGTCGCACATTTACCGCAATATCCAAGACATCCATATTCAATAATATCCAAATTAGGATCTTTTTCTAATTTCTCAAGTGCCTTTTGTGCACCATTCGCAAGATTGCTTATACAAAATTCTATGATGGGTTGAATCATTGCTTTCACCTCTCCACAACTAATTATCCTACTCCATTTCATCCACTCCGTCAAATACCATGTATACTATATCGATGTCAAGAAAATCATGAAAATTGTTGTTATTTTGACATAATTCCGCTATACTCGAATGTGTTAAAGGAACGGAATTATTATTCTACAATTGACACTTCAGCCAACTTTAAATATGAAAACGGGATATTCAAAGGGGAAATAAAAATGAAAAACCTTGTAATTCTTGGTGGCGGCTACGGTGGGATGAAGATTCTAAATGAAATTCTCCCTAACCATTTACCAGAGGATATGACGATTACACTAGTGGACCGTGTACCTTATCACTGCTTAAAGACGGAATACTACGCATTAGCAGCAGGAACGATTTCTGACAAAGAAGTAAGAGTTGCTTTTCCGGAACACCCACGATTAAAAGTAGTGTATGGTGAGGTAATCGCTATTCAAACAACTGAAAAAAAGATCACTCTAAAGGACGCTGCGCCTATCGACTATGATGATGTAATCATTGGTCTGGGCTGTGAGGACAAGTATCATGATGTTCCAGGGGCCGATCAGTTTACCTACAGTATCCAGTCTATTGAAAAATCTCGACTTACCTACTCCGTCTTAAATAATTTGGGACCTGGCTCAGTGGTTGGTATCGTGGGCGCTGGTCTAAGCGGTGTGGAGCTAGCAAGTGAATTAAGCGAAAGTCGGGAAGACCTAAACATCAAATTATTTGACCGGGGAAAACATATTCTCTCTGCATTCCCGGAACGTTTAAGCAAATATGTAGAAAATTGGTTTGTAAAAAACAATGTCGAAATTATTAACAACTCGAATATTACCAAGGTGGAAGAAAATTTATTATACAATCACGACCAGCCGATCCATTGTGATGTCATCGTTTGGACAGCAGGAATCCAAGCCAATAAAATTGTCCGCGCTATGGACGGGGATAAAGATGGAATGGGAAGACTAGTGATCAGCCCACTTCATCACCTGCCTCATGATGAACATGTCTTTATTCTCGGTGATTGCGCAAGTCTTCCTCATGCACCTAGTGCTCAATTAGCGGAAGGTCAGGCGGAACAAATTGTTGAAGTATTAAAGAGACGTTGGAAAGGTGAAGAGCCTCCAACATCTTTCCCGCAAATTAAATTAAAGGGGATCCTTGGTTCCCTTGGGAAAAAGCACGGATTTGGGATGATGGCAGACCGCGCCATTACAGGACGTGTCGCCCGTTTGCTTAAATCTGGAATTCTGTGGATGTATAAATTTCATAATGGATAAAAAAAGAAGCATTCCAATCTGGAATGCTTCTTCGTGTTTAAATAGCCTTATATCCATATTTCTCTAGTTCTGCGAAAATGGTTTTTAAACGTGGGTTCCCTTCGCCAACGATTTTGTCTTTGATGACAACCACTGGATAAAACATATCCTCTTCGATCACTTTTTCTGCAAACGCAATCTTTTCATGCTCCCCACTTGGCTGATAGATATCCACGTAGGTCATTTTAAACGGTTGGTCTGGAAATTTTCTCACAATTGCTGCTTCCAGCCATTCAAAAGTTTCTTTGGAAGATGGTAAATTGACACAACTTGGGCACAATTGTTCCGCACCATAAACAACAATTTCTACTTCTGCACTATTCATCTAATCATTCCCGCCTTTTTATTTCAGGTTAACTCATTTTTACGATAATAACCACGAAAATGTCTATAAATGTGTGTTTTCCTAATTTCTGATAATGGATTTTTCACGATGATGACATTATAATATAGGTATAGGAAGGGAGTCGATTAATTTGGCAGAACAAGAAATTTTTGAACAAGTTCAAGAAGTATTAGATAAATTACGTCCATTTCTTCTTCGCGACGGCGGAGATTGTGAATTAGTAGATGTTGAAGAAGGCATTGTCAAGCTTCGCCTTTTAGGTGCATGCGGCAGCTGCCCAAGTTCAACCATCACACTTAAAGCTGGTATCGAAAGAGCACTTTTAGAAGAAGTACCAGGGATTGTGGAAGTAGAACAGGTATTTTAATAATCAAAAAAGTGATTGCCATCCATAGGCAATCACTTTTTTAATGAAAACATGTTTTAGTACAGCCATTCCAATAAAGGCAGGTTTAAACGCTTGATTGGAGCGTCAGTAAGTTGATAAAAACCCGCCAAAAATTGTTCATATTCTCCAGACTGACGTAAAATTCTCATTAACTTTTCTTCCAATACCTTTTTGTCCTGTTCTGATGTGGTAATATAATAACTTTCAATACATTC
Source organism: Neobacillus drentensis (assembly GCF_036966985.1). GTDB lineage: Bacteria > Bacillota > Bacilli > Bacillales > Cytobacillaceae > Neobacillus > Neobacillus drentensis_E. The sequence goes on from NZ_JBALSN010000038.1 coordinate 4,261, forward strand.
AAAGTAGTGGAGCGGGAAAATTAACCGGGAATACAATAATCGCCAGGAAAATGGCGACAAAGGGGCAACACTTTGATATTCTTCAAAGAAGCGCTTTAATTCCACATCATAGGTCTGGGAATTGTGAAGATATCTTTCCCTAGTCCATTCAGCGATGTCCCGGCTGCGATGGTCAAATACCCAGTCAAACGGATTTTTAATCATATAATTATTGAGCGGCCCCCAGGTCTTTTGTGTGAAACGTTCATGACAAACCGTGCCGCTATCCGTTTCAAGTGGTTCATCATCAATCTCGGTATCCACAAGATATTGAATAGCGTTTTCTGTTAAGCCTAGATAATAGGGGAAGGAATCAATAAACATTCGCTGAAATTCATCCTCAGGTGTTTGAAATAGAAGACCATTCCACACCTTTTCCATCTGCTCGAGGCGTTTTTCCCATAAGGACTTCCATTGTCCGATCCTGCTAGACCTCTCAATTTGAAAGGGAACTCTTCTGCCGCGTTCATGGAATTTTGCTAATTTCCTGCCCAATTTAATTTTTTTCGGTTCTTCCAGTTGCCGATTTGCAAGGACACAATATTTATTTTTTTCCCATTCCGTAATTAAATGCCCTTCTTTAGACGGCAAAATGACGGGAACATTATGATCACCATAATTTCGTAAATGCTCCGCGATTTTCTCAAGTTCGGCAATATCTTCTTCCGCCTTTCCCGCTGGTTTGGAGATTAAATAGATCCAGCCATTTCCTCTTAACGCGTCAAACCTATCAAGTTTTACATATTCATCGACCGTAACGCCATATTGATTTTCCAGCATTTTTTGAAGCATTTTTAGTCCACCTCATTTCTTTCCCTTTTCTAATCTCATATATATGTTTTAGCCTAAGAAAACTTGTTCTTGAATAGCTTAGAAAAATGAAGGAGAATATAAGGTTTTAACCATGCTCTTTTTTAGGCTTCTTTTGCATAAGTTAGAATAATACAGTATATATATAGTGAAAATCCACAGAAAAGGTGATCAGAGGAATGGCAGACGACAAAAACGTAAATCTAACCGAAGTAACTGCACGCAGATGGCTGAATGAAAGAGGCGTCAAAGTACAGGACATCGCTGATTTAGTTTTCTTTTTGCAGGAAAAATATCATGAGAACTTGAAAATGGAAGACTGTTTAGCAAACGTGGAACGCGTTCTTTCCAAACGTGAGGTTCAGAACGCAATTTTAACAGGAATACAGCTGGATGTACTCGCCGAAAAAGGGATGCTTGAGGAGCCGCTCCAATCAATTATCGGAACAGATGAAAGTCTTTATGGAGTCGATGAAATTCTAGCCTTTTCGATTGTAAATGTATATGGTTCGATTGGTTTTACCAATTACGGATATATCGATAAATTAAAACCTGGAATATTAGCGCATTTAAATGATAAATCAACAGGCGAGTGCCATACTTTTTTAGATGATATTGTCGGGGCGATTGCAGCAGCCGCATCGAGCCGACTAGCACACCGGGCTGCTAGGGCTGAGAGTGAAAAGAAATGAACTATAAAAAGGATGGGTTTCCCCATCCTTTTTTAGTGAAAAGAAAGTATAATTTTCTGAACTTAGATTACTGTCTAGCTCCAGCACCCAGCGGCTAGTGT
>NZ_JBALSN010000038.1:5942-29053 GCF_036966985.1 Neobacillus drentensis
AGTGCTCCAGGCCATACGCCGCTAAACGGGCGCTTCCGCTTTTAAATTTCCCATTGATCTAAGGAATCAACGGTGTAGGTTGGCATCCGGTCATAGCCGGAGAGCAGTTCTTTCGTCGTTACCCCTGTATGTACTAGTAATGTATCTATCCCGGCATTCATGCCTGCTAAAATATCCGTGTCATAATAATCCCCGACCATCAATGTCTCTTCTTTCGGTGTTCCAATTACCTTTAAAGCCTGTTCCATGATGATTGCTGCCGGTTTGCCAATAAAAATCGGTTGAGTTTGTGTAGAAACGGTAATAACGGATGTTAGTGAACCATTCCCTGGAACCAAGCCTCTTTCTGTAGGGATTGCGATATCTCCATTAGTGGAAATAAACGTCGCGCCGTTGCGGACGGCCAAACAGGCAACCGTCAATTTTTCATAACTGATCTCCCGGTCGATTCCTACCACGACAAACTCAGCATCTTCTCCGGCAAATTGCAGCCCCTTTTCCTCTATTGCTGTCCGTATCCCCTCCTCACCAATCACATAAATGCGCGCATCATTCTTTCGTTCATAAATATAATTGGCCGTCGCTTGGCTTGTTGTGAACACCTGCTTTTCTTCCGCTGGGATGTCAAACTGGTTCAACTTATCTGCAACCTGTGCAGGTGTCCTTGAGGAATTGTTTGTAACAAAAAGATAGGGTATCTGTTGGTCCCGGAGTTTCTTCACAAAGTCAGATGCAGCTTCAATCCGCTCTGATCCCTTATACATGGTTCCATCTAAATCAATTAAATAACCTTTGTAATTTTTCATATGTCTCACTCCAAAATGTTTTTTCCATATATAACAAAAAGACCGCGCATAACGGTCTTAATCTATTATCATTTTCTAAACGCTGAAACTGGTCCTAACTCGGTGGTAAGATATTCACGAACATTGGACGCAAAATTCCCCAACTCATGTAGATGCTTTGTAAACGTCTCTTGAAGTTCGTGATGGTTAACATCTGTATAAGATTGGACAAGCATTTTCCGATATTGAATCAGAACTTTCAAACTATTTCCTGTTTCAGATGAGATAACTTTTTCATCCATTAAAATATCAATGATGTCTTCGTAACTGCCTGGGTCCCGCATAATAAACCCATCAATCATTGCATTTCCAACGTCCAAAACAGACTCAATCATCATATGGTTTACACGCTCTAGCGCCGCCTTTTCAAGTGGGTTGGACCACTCTTTTTGACTTAAGAACAGTTGAATTTGCATTTCTAAGAATTTCAGTATCTCTTCAATTTTCTCTCGATCAACAAAATACATATGATCACCTTCCTCAATTTTCTAAGCTGTTATATCTTTGCAAGCGCAGATGGCGGGGCATAGAAGAATCCTTGGGCTAAGTCAACATTATTCCTCTTTAGCACAGATGCTTCTTCCTCGTTTTCAATGCCTTCTGCGACCACGAGTGAACCTGCTTCTTTCGCAATCAGCATTAACCCCTGTAACATAGATTCTTTCACCGAATTTTTATCAATATTTGAAATAACTGAACGATCGATTTTAATAATATCCGGCATGATTTCACTGATACTACTCAAACTAGAATACCCTGCTCCAGTATCATCCATAGCAATTTTATATCCCATTAAACGAAGCATCTTTATATTATAGATAAAATTCTTTAAGCCGTCGATTGAATCATTTTCAGTTATTTCAATTGTAATCTGTTGGGGAGAAATCCTAGGATATTGCTGGATTAGTTTTTTTAAATCGCCTGTAAATCGAATATTCCCAAGTGTTAATGGAGTACAATTGACAAAGATATTCTGTTTGCACCTGGTTGCCTTGATTTGCTCGAATACTTTTTCGATGACAAGCAGTTCAAGATCATAAAGCATACCGGTTTGCCTCGCAACGGAAAAAAGCAATCCCGGGTTCTCTAACATCGTTCCAGCAGGTCCGCGTGTGAGCATTTCCAAAGCCCTTACTTCTTTTGTAGCCACGTCAATTATTGGCTGTGCTAATAACTTAATTTCCTTCTTTGAGATAATTTGTTTCATAGAATAAACCATTTCATTCCATCCCAATTTAACCCTTTTTTCTGACATAGCAAGCGCCTGCCGCCGGGCCCTTTCGATAGAATGTATGATAGAGTAGCTCTTCTTTTCAACAAACATATATCCAGATTCAAACTCAGGCTCGAGGGACGGATAAAGTGGATGAAGGCTTTTTTCCACGTTATGTATTATTTTACCCATGATTGTATTAATTTCAGAAAGGGATTGCTGAACATATCCAACTTTTATAAACAGGGTCATGCCCTCATTGTAATGATCATGGAGTGTAATGATATCTTGCTTGTCAATTTGCTGTTCAAGGGTCATCCGAAAGAGTCCTTTGATGCGCTTTTGCAATTGTTCATACTTATATTGACCCAATTGTGCTGATATTTCATTCATATCCTTTAAATTAAAAACCATCACAGCCACTTCATGTCCATTGTTCATGGCAGATGTTACCCCTTCCAATACAGGGTTCCGTAAAATGAATGGAGGAGGATAAAAACGTAGAGACGAAAGAGGTAATAAAATCTTTCCCCATTGCATTACATTTTTGACCTTTTCCATGTAACGACGGATCATTCAATCATTCCTCTCGGTGACAACTTTCGAGAATTCAAACTAATTGTAACATAATTTGACAGCCTTCGCGTTTTTCGATGGATAAAAACTTTGAAAATTGCGTAAAAAATCTTTACTCCCCTTGATTGGTTTTATTTGTTACTATATAGAAGATGTCTTAAAATATCTATTTTTATTAAAGGAGACCATTAAATGAGTGAACGCTTTTTCTTATACGATGATACAGAAGATACAAAAACAAGATTTGTCAGCTTTGTTGGTGAAAATCAGCGCTTTGATTTAGCGATTGTTCAAAGTGACCGTCATTATGGAAAGCATCTTGTTCTTGATATGCAAGGGAGCCGTTTTGCAATTATTGGCTTAGATGATTTGCAAGAGGAAGGGTATTTAGAATTCGCATTTCAATTAAATGAGGAAGATGCGGAGGAATTAAGATCCTTTTTAATGGAATTAGTGTAATGGTTCGTCATGAATTACGCTCACTTTGAAAATAATAGTCCTAAAGGGGGCGTAAGCATGACAAAATATGAAGATGAAAAGTATACGGATTTATCCAATGTTGAAAAACAAAGGAACTTTCTTACAGCAGAAGAATTTCCAGAAGGTCCTTTTGGTTCTTCCATTCGTCAAGACGAACCAGTTGAGAACAAAAGCACACCATGGAAAGAAGGGCAACGGCCTTACAGTGCCTTTAATTATGAAAATAAAACACTTCATCAAGATCTTCCTCGGCAAATGGACGGGGCCCATCCAACCCATGATGACCCCGAAGCGGATCAACAGCCGCCTTATACAGAATCCACATAAAGAAGGGCCAGCAGCAGCTGGGCCCTTCTTTTATTTTTTCACTTTTTTCAAGACAAAATAGGCACAGCCAAAATTACAGTATTCATACAGATATTCACTTAGTGTGCTAATTTTTGTATCGAAAGTAGCTTTTTGGTTTTGGTCATCGAAAAACCCCTTTAATCGGAGTTGTCCATATCCCCAGTCCCCCACTACATAATCATATCTTGTTAAAATATCACTAAATCTCGCTTTAAGGGCTTCTTCATTAAAACCGTTTCGGTGTTCTTGGACGATTTCATAAACGGCGTTGTTCATTATTATCAAGATATTTCACCTCTCTTGCCAGCTAATTCCTACTACCCATTATAACCGATTCCCCATCAATTACTAAGAAAAAAAATCACCTTATTGGCTATTCTAAGAAAAGGAGGTGTTTATATTGAAAAAATTAGTCATCATCTTGGGATTATGCACGGTAACGGCACTAACAGGCTGTACTAAGGATATGAGCAACCGAGATGTCTATGAAGAAAGCGGTAATACCATTAATGTCAACAATAAAAGGCATGACCTCTACAATGAAGGAGCAAGCCGTGGGATGCGTAATGTGAGTAACAATTACGGCTTTGTCCGTCATCAAAAAAGTCCGCTAATGAACGATAATACGGCTAATGACCATTATTCTGCATTAGACCGTGAACAGGCGGCAAATATTATTAGTAAATTAAGTACAGATATTCCAAATGTACATGATGTATCCACACTAGTGACTGACCAAGAAGTGTTAATTGCTTATAATACCGATTCAAAAGACCGCAATTTGACTGCTGATCAAGTGAAAAAAACAGCGATGTCCGTTGTTCCAAGGTATTACCATGTTTATGTTACTGACAATAAAGTGTTAAGGAGAGACGTAGAAAATTTGGCAAACGTTGACTCCACAAGCCGAAATGCCCGCAATCTGGTCAACGGGCTAATCACACAGATGAAAAAATCACCACAAGGCCAGCGGATAAATGCTAGCGAGGATGAAAATGGGCGAACTGCGGACGATAATATCGGCAGGGACAATCAATAAAAGAAGAGTTCAGTCAACTTGACTGAACTCTTTGTTCTAGGCTTCTTGGGCTTTTTCTTCCCCAAGCATTTGCTTGTGTTTCGCTGCTGCGTTCACTTGCTCGTCAGCATGATAGGAGGACCGGACTAGTGGACCTGCTTCACAATGACTGAAGCCTTTACTTAATGCAATTTGCTGTAATTCTTTAAATTCATCCGGGCTATAATATTTTTCAACCTTGAGATGACTTTTGGTCGGCTGTAGATATTGACCAATGGTCATAATATCAACGTGATTTGCTCTTAAATCATCCATCACTTCAAGTATTTCTTCCTTTGTTTCCCCTAGTCCAACCATTAAGCTCGACTTTGTTGGAATATTCGGCTGCATTTCTTTGGCACGACGGAGGAATTCAAGGGAACGATCGTATTTCGCCCTGGCTCTTACTCTAGGGGTCATCCGCTTAACCGTCTCGATGTTGTGATTTAAGATATCTGGTTTTGCATCCATTAACAAACGTAAATTTTCTTCTTTCCCACCCATATCAGATGGAAGAACTTCAATGCTTGTAAATGGATTTTTGCGGCGAATAGCGCGGACTGTTTCGGCAAAAACAGCTGCTCCGCCATCCCTAAGATCATCACGAGCTACTGCAGTGACCACGACATGCTTTAAGTTCATCAATTGAACGGAGTCCGCCACTCTTTCAGGTTCTTGCCAATCCAACTCTGTTGGCAATCCAGTTTTAACTGCACAGAAACGGCATGCGCGTGTACATGTATCACCAAGGATCATGAAAGTAGCCGTACGTCTTTCTGCCCAGCATTCATGAATATTAGGGCAGCGTGCTTCTTCACAAACCGTGTGAAGGTTTTTTTCACGCATCATTTTCTTCAAGCCCGTATAGGACTCATTTGTGTTAAGTTTTATTTTTAACCAATCCGGTTTTCGTAAAATATCTTCTTTCTTACTCATTAATTGCTACACCCCTTGAAGCTAGAAATGGATCCTCATTGTCACTTTAACATACTAAAAAAATAACGACAAGCATATCGGGTTATATTATCATAATGAACTGTTCCATCGGCAAAAAATATTGTTTACCATTTATTAACCATAATGAAATGGTTTAGAAAACATAAACTAACCTTGTACATTAATTGGAAGGAGGATTCTTGTGCGGGCTGTTCTATTATTGGGAACTTTTCTTTTATTCTTTAGCACTTCATTGGCTGTTACGGACGTTCATGCCGCGGCAAATGAACTGAATCCATACCAAGAACGAATGAAGCTGTATAAGAAGGTGGAAACCGTTACACAAATTCCTTGGTACTATTTAGCGGCCATTGATCAATACGAAAGAAGCATCCGCCAGGTCCGCAGAGACTTACCTAAACCAGATAGTGTGATCGGCATCTATTTTCGCCCAGAAGAATGGTCTGGATTAACCAATCCAAATCCTTTGGAAGAGGACCCAGCCACGATTCAATTTTTTGATGGAAAAGGGGTAGATGGGGATGGGGACGGGAAGGCAAGTGCTAAAAATGATGAGGATGTCCTTTATGCATTTGCAAAATATCTCCTATCATACGGTGTCGATCATGATAATATAAAAATCGGCTTATGGAATTACTATCATCGCGATAAAACGGTCAGTATCATTGCTGGAAAAGCAAAAATATATCGGCATTTCGGTCGGATTGACTTAGATACTCAAGTATTCCCTGTCCCAATTCGCAGCAATCACAGTTACCGGAGCACGTGGGGGTCTGCCCGCGGCTGGGGCGGCCGCAGGATTCACGAAGGTACCGATATCTTTGCTGGTTACGGCGTTCCTGTTCGAGCAACAAACTATGGCATTGTTGAAATGAAAGGCTGGAATAAATTTGGCGGCTGGAGAATCGGCATTCGTGATATTAATAATACGTATCATTACTTCGCCCACTTAAGCGGTTTTGCTAAGGATTTAAAAATCGGTCAAGTGGTTGAACCGGGTATGCTAATTGGCGGTGTAGGAAGTTCTGGTTATGGTCCTCCGGGAACCTCAGGAAAATTCCCTCCCCATTTACATTACGGGATGTACAAAGACAACGGTGTCACCGAATGGTCTTTTGATCCATACCCGCATTTAGCAAAATGGAAGCGGATGGAACGGATGAATGCACGCAAAAAATAGGACTTTCCACCGTGGAACGTCCTATTTTTTCGTATCTGATTTCTTCGTGTCTGTCTGTTTATCAGGAAGTTGAATCGATGGGGTAATACCGCCGCCACCATTATAGAACTGCGGAACATCTCCTTGGATGAGCGAACCATCAACGGGGATACTTTGTGTCAGTTTGGTGATCTTCGTAGCAAACGGTGTGATAATTTGAACAGAGACCTCAATATGAATCGAAACATCGACCCAGGTATTATTAATCCCGACTTCTTTCGTTTCAATTTTTACATCTGGCTCCACTTCACCAATCGCATGGAACTTGACTGGAATTTTCGGCCCTATATTTCCTAATAATGAAATATTGGTTGCTTGGCCGAGCGGGACGTACCAAATAATCCCATCTTCTTTATTCGAATTTTGCGTTTCTATTTCTACATCGGTTAACTGCTCAAGTGAGGAAAGATCGCCTTTTTTGGCTGCTTTCAGGTTCTTTTGAATCTGTGCGGTTGTTTCCGCTAAGACCCGGTTTATATAAACTGTATTGAGCTTCACATTAGACGCCTTTCCATTTTCACTAGGCAAAATCACAATGACTTCATTGTCTTCCCCCGTATCAGTTGTCCGTTTTGTGATCGCCTTATTGATGACTAATGAAGCAATATTTCGGGTTTCAGAAGTAGCAATTCTCATCAAGGTAGGTTCAATCCCCTTATTTACAAGCCATAATCCAGTCGCGGTAGAGAATAGAAAAAAAACAAACGTCAATAGCATGACATAACGGAAAGGCAACGGCCCCTTTTTAGGTCGCCGTCTGCGAAACTTCGCCAAGTAAATCACCCCTTCAAGCTATATGTATGCTTTAAAAAGAGGAACTAGCCTAAAAAAGTGGCTAAAAATATTGGGTAAGGATATCTATAAAAAAAAAGCTTGCTGTCTCTAGCAAGCTTTTTAGATCATTTTTAATAATGCGTCTCTGCCAATCATGCCAGGGTGAATGCCTAATTCCTCTGCCTCGGCAGTAACAGACTCTAACGGGGCATTCAGAAGCTGTTCAATCGTCCTTACTCCGACGGCACGGCCGGCAATTATTTTGCGGTCCTTTAGCTTTTCGTTTAACAAACCTACGTCTAAGGCACCGCACATGATATACCCTTTATCATTTGAGACCGATAGCAAGGTTGTTTTCGGAAGTAAAACTGAAACACCGATAAACATATGTCCATTTATATTAATGGGTAAAAGATCAACCACAGATTCCCCACACTCCTTTCCTCTCTATCACATTATGATTAGAAAGGAAAAAGCGTGTTTAGGGGCTATGATTGCCTTTGTAATTTCCACTTTAAGATATCGCGAAGAAATTCCGGTAAGAAATATTTCTTTTCCTTATGTGGCAGTACCTCTTTGAAAAAGTGGCCAAACGTGAACATATCCGGAAGAGCCAAACTATATTTGCGTTCATGATCCAAATGCATTCCATTTACGAGGAGGATTTCATCATGGAAGCTAATTTGGTCGTAGACAAATATCCCTAATTGGGTCCCTCTGAATCCAAGACCTTTAATCTCTCTAGTGGCTAACGCTTCGTTTTTTGATTCCCGTAAAACCTTTTCTAATTCAAGACCGGTCAGTTCCACGACACATGGATTTATCGGATGCGGGCAGATCTTTAGTAAATCGTATACCGTTACATCATCCTCTAAAGGCCCTAAGAGGAGTCCCGCATTAATCATCGCACAATCGGTTTGACACCATTCCCTTAACGCCCTGCTGAGCATTCGAGAAAATTCCGTTTCCTTAAACAGGTCGGTTTTAAGTGGTGTTTTTAAGGTAGTTACTTTTTGATTTAATAAGGCTTTTCCTTTTGAAAAATATTCGTCTATTAGTTCCTGCTCATTGTGAGCCATCGGTAGTTCTTTCGTGTCATAAAGAATGGCCTCTTTACTTGTAATCGTTTTTTGTTCGTTCACACTGAGTGTGATGTGACCAACAAATTGTCCATACTTTCCAGCCGCACCAAGGAGCGTATTACCTACGAACTTTCCTTTTTCAAGAAAGTGGTGGGTGTGTGAGCCGAAGATGACATCAATATCAGGAAATTCTGCTGCAATCGATTCATCCTCATTCAGACCGAGATGGGAAAGTAAAATGATGATATCCGATTCGGCTTTTAATGGTTCCAGCCATTTCTTTAGCTCATTGATTGGTTCGGTCACCTTCCAGCCTAATAATCCATATAGATGGGCAAAGTGTGCAGTAAGACCGATGACTCCTACCCTCGTTCCCTTTTTCGTCTGATATACCTTATATGGCTTTACCCAGGTAGGATATCCTTCGTTGGGTTGATAAAGGTTGGCTAATAATACATCAAAGTGTGCATGTTCATAAAGCGTATTTAAGTCGTCATAGGGAAGGTTAACACCTTCGTTATTCCCGATTGTTACTGCTGTATACTGGCTTTCATTTAAAAGGTCGATGTTTCCCTTTCCTTTGGTAGCCTCGGTGAAGGGGTGCCAGCGATCAATAAAATCGCCAATGTCAAAGAGAAACACATCCTCATCCTTTTGTTGATGGTCTTCATGTTTATCAGCCAGGAACTGCTTAATTCGCGGCCAGTTTTCTATGTGACTGTGGACATCATTTGTATGATAAATATGTATGTTTTCCATTCTGTACCTACCCAAAAATTCCTTGATAAATTAAACGAATCCCAACAACGATAAGAATCGTTCGTAAAATTAAGACGATCGTTTTACTTTTAAGCTTTGTGTTTAAATAGACACCTATTCGAGCTCCGATCCATGCCCCTGGAACCAATGCAAGGGCGTACATCCAGTCAACATTTCCTAATGTAATGTGCGTAATCGAGCTCAGTAATGAGGTTGGTAAAATCATAAACATCGATGTTGCCGTAGCTACATGAGGCGGAAAAAAGAAAACCAAAATCATCGTTGGAACCATTAAGGAGCCGCCGCCCACTCCGAAGATCCCCGATATAAAACCCACAACAAAGGCTATCAGAACGGCCATAACTGAATTATATCCATATTCTGAGGTATTCCCTCGATTATCGGTAAACGTGCGGACGATTCCCCGGTCCTTCTTATATGGCAATGGTTTTAATTTGTCCTTTAGTAATAAAATAATCGAAACAAAAATAATAAATAGCCCGAAAAAGATATTGAAGGTCTTCATATGTAATCCTTCTGTTACCCACGCACCCAAGATACTTCCGGGACCGCTGCCAATCAGAAAAATCAGGCCGCTTTTATAATCAATGGTCTTGTGTTTCATATACGCTAGGGTTGAGGAGATCCCTGTAAAAATCATCGTAAAAAGGGAGGTTCCCACCGCAACCTGAGGGGTTATATGCCCAAAGGCTGACAGTGTTGATAAATAAAGTAATGAGGGAACAATTACAATCCCGCCGCCTAAACCAATGAGCGAGCCTAATGAGCTTCCGAGTATACCGATAATTACGATTAAGATCCATTCCATGTTATTCCTTCTCCTAACTTTTTATAGTAGATCCAACTGGCGTGGAGCAAGCCCCTTGTATTCGAGCTCCAAAAGATTGATCATTTCCTTTGCATTATCAGCTGCATCTCCGCCAGAGTTGTTGTTAAAAAGGAGATAGATATCTTTCGAGTCTTTGGCTAATTCTTGAATGGATTTTGCCCATTCTTCTAACTCTTGTTGGTTATAGCGGTAAAGATAACGAACCTCACGCCAATCCACTCCGACTCGTTTTTGCCAGCCATGAAAATTACGGCCATGAAAACGGACGAGGACCTTCTCAGGGGTGGTGGACTGCAGTACCGTTGGGATGGACCCTTCTCCTGATTGTGGTTCATCGCAAATGCTATGGATCCATTTTTCTTTCGTCATAAACTCAATGGTTTTTTGACGATATTGGGGGGCAAACCAGGATTGGTGTCTAAATTCTAATGCAGATGGGATATCCCCCATTTCCTGCTTGCACCATCTTAGATATTGGACATTTTCTCTCGTACATGTAAACCAGGGCGGAAATTGAAAAAGTGTCATTGCTAATTTGTTTGTTTCTATGTATGGCTCGAGTGATTCTTTAAAAGCTCTAAACATAGCTTGTTTGTTTTCAAACGGAATTTCCCCGCGCATATGTCCGGTCATTCCTTGGTAGGCTTTGACGATAAACTGAAAGCCAGCCGGTGTTTCATTGACCCACTTTTCAGCATTTCTTTTCGGCTGAATCGCATAAAAGGCCGAATCTACTTCAACGATAGGAAAATGACCTGCATAAGCTTTTAGCTTGTCCCGTGAGGAAATTTGACCTGGATATAAGCTATCATGATCGCCCCAGCCCGTTACGCCGATATAGATCATAAAACTCACCTCCAACTATTAATAATAGCATAACCATTTTTGGATTTGAATGAAGGAAAAGGTAGGTGCTGCCAGTTTTGTGGTGCCATCCGCCAGTGTTGGGGTGCTATCCGCCAGTAAAGTCACGTTATCCGCCAGTATTTTGAGCTTTCGCCAGTAATGTGGCGCTATCCGCCAGTGTCGTGGCGCTATCCGCCAGTGTCGTGGCGCCATCCGCCAGTTATGTGGCTATCGAGAGTAAATTTACCTTATCCGAGAGTATTCCAACCCCATCCGAGAGTATCCCCAATCACCAGCACAAAAAACCCGCCTGCCATCCTCGGCAAACGGGTTTTTAATTAAAACTATTATCCAATTGAGCCTTCCATCTCGAACTTAATGAGACGGTTCATTTCAACGGCGTATTCCATTGGTAATTCTTTTGTAAACGGCTCGATAAAGCCCATAACGATCATTTCAGTTGCTTCCTGTTCTGAAATCCCACGGCTCATCAAGTAGAAGAGTTGCTCTTCGGAAACCTTAGAAACCTTCGCTTCATGCTCAAGTGAGATATTATCGTTTAAGATCTCATTGTAAGGAATCGTATCTGATGTCGACTTGTTATCCATGATTAATGTGTCACATTCGATATTAGAACGGGCACCGTCAGCCTTACGACCGAAGTGAACGATACCACGGTAAGTTACTTTACCGCCATGCTTAGAAATGGACTTCGAAACAATTGTTGATGATGTATTAGGAGCTAAATGAATCATTTTTGCACCTGCATCTTGGTGTTGACCTTTACCAGCAATTGCAATAGAAAGTGTCATCCCACGTGCGCCTTCACCTTTTAAAATAACGGCTGGATACTTCATCGTTAATTTCGAACCGATGTTGCCATCAATCCATTCCATTGTCGCGTTTGCTTCACAAACCGCACGCTTAGTAACTAAGTTGAAAACGTTGTTCGCCCAGTTTTGGATCGTTGTATAACGGCAGTATGCATCCTTTTTAATCACAATCTCAACGACGGCACTGTGCAGGGAGTTGGTTGTATAAACTGGTGCTGTACACCCCTCAACATAATGCACATGCGCGCCTTCATCAACAATGATTAATGTACGTTCAAATTGGCCCATATTTTCGGAGTTGATTCGGAAATAAGCCTGTAATGGCGTATCCACTTTCACACCCGGTGGTACATAGATGAACGAGCCGCCAGACCAAACAGCCGAGTTAAGGGCTGAGAATTTGTTATCTGTTGGCGGGATAACCTTTGCCCAGTGTTCGCGGAAAATATCTTCATTTTCCCGTAAAGCAGAATCCGTATCTTTAAAGACGATACCTAAATCTTCAAGTTCTTCCTTCATATTGTGATAAACTACTTCAGATTCATACTGTGCAGATACCCCAGCAAGGTACTTTTGCTCCGCTTCAGGAATTCCTAGTTTATCGAAGGTCGCCTTGATTTCTTCAGGTACTTCATCCCAAGACTTCTCGGATTTCTCAGATGGTTTTACATAGTAAGTAATTTCATCAAAGTTTAATGCGTTAAGATCGCCGCCCCATTGTGGCATTGGCATTTTGTAAAAATGCTCAAGCGACTTCAAACGGAAGTCTAACATCCATTGTGGTTCATTCTTCAATTTAGAAATTTCTTCTACAATTTCAGATGTTAAACCACGCTTAGATCGGAATATGGAAACGTCTTTATCGGCAAAACCATATTTATAATCACCGATTTCCGGCATTTTTTTCGCCATCGTCGTGTTCCTCCATTCTTAGAAAAGCGGAAACGCCTTTATTTTAGGCGCTGGGGCTGAACTTTGCCCTCTCCCAACCGCGTTTTCTTCATTTTATTCTTTTTCCTCGTTTTTCAATCCCTTTTCCATTGCTTTCCAAGCTAATGTTGCACATTTGATGCGGGCTGGGAATTTGGCTACCCCTTGAAGTGCCTCGATATCACCTAAATCGATATCTTCGTCATACTCTTTGCCTTGCATCATGTCAGAAAAGATTGTTGAAAGTTTTAACGCTTCTTCAATCGTTTTCCCTTTAATCGCCTGGGTCATCATTGAAGCGGATGACATGGAAATCGAACAGCCTTCGCCTTCTTGCTTTGCGTCAACCACGATTCCATCAACCACCTTAAGAGTCAATTGAATCCGGTCCCCACATGTTGGGTTATTCATATTAATCGTCAGACTGCCATCTTCTAAAACGCCACGATTACGTGGATTTTTATAATGGTCCATTATCACCCGACGGTAAAGATTATCTAAATTAGAAGACATCGCTGAAATACTCCTTTGTTTTAACAAGTCCTTCAACAAGTTTATCTATATCATCTTCTGTATTATACAGGTAAAAACTGGCACGGGCAGTTGCAGAGGCTTTTAGCCATCTCATTAGCGGTTGGGCGCAATGATGTCCAGCTCGAACCGCAATTCCTTCTGCATCTAGAACAGTTGCCACATCATGTGGATGAACATCACTGATATTAAAGGTAACCAGTCCTGCCCGCTTCGCTGGGTCAAGTGGACCATAAATAGTCATTCCCTCAACTGCTGCCATTTTTTCTAAAGCATATGCAGCAAGTTGATGTTCATGCTCGGCAATCTGGTCTAAACCCACTTCATTTAAAAAGTCGATGGCTGCTCCAAGACCAATAGCCCCAGCAATAATTGGTGTTCCGGCTTCGAACTTCCACGGCAGTTCCTTCCAGGTTGATTCGTACAATTGCACGAAATCAATCATTTCGCCGCCAAACTCGATTGGTTCCATGTTCTCGAGCAGATGTTTTTTTCCATAAAGTACACCAATGCCGGTTGGGCCACACATTTTATGTCCTGAAAAAGCAAGAAAATCACAATCTAAATCTTGAACATCGATCTTCATATGCGGCGCACTTTGTGCCCCGTCGACTACCATAATTGCCCCGTTTTCATGAGCAATCTGCGCAATCTCTTTCACTGGATTGATGACGCCAAGGACGTTGGATACTTGCATAACAGAAACAACTTTCGTGTTTGGAGTAATGGTTGCACGAACGTCATCGAGTGAAATGGTTCCATCTTCTTGTAATGGAATGTATTTCAACTGGGCACCAGTTCGTCTCGCCACTTGCTGCCACGGAATGATATTACTGTGGTGCTCCATATACGTAATGACGATTTCATCGCCTGCTGTTAAATTCGCCGCCGCATAGCTTGCAGCTACGGTATTAAGAGAGGTTGTTGTTCCTCTTGTAAAAATCACTTCTTGAATAGACTTGGCATTGATAAACTTACGAACCTTTTCCCTTGCCCCTTCATAAGCATCAGTTGCTCTTGTACCTAGTGTATGCACACCACGGTGGACATTGGAATTGATTTCACGATAATATTTTTCAACCGCTTCGATTACTTGGATGGGTTTTTGAGATGTTGCAGAACTATCCAAGTATACTAATGACTTCCCATTGACTTCTTGATCTAAGATTGGAAATTGTGCGCGAATATCCCTGATATTCATTAGCGTACTTTCCTTTCAATTACTTCAGTTAACTGTTTCTTTACTCCTTCAATTGGTAACTGGTTAACAACTGGGGCTAAGAATCCATGAATAACTAAGCGTTCTGCTTCTTCTTTACGAATTCCGCGGCTCATCAAGTAATAGAGTTGAACAGGATCGACACGGCCTACAGATGCTGCGTGACCAGCCACGACATCATCTTCATCAATTAAAAGAATCGGGTTGGCGTCGCCACGTGCTTTTTCACTTAGCATCAGCACACGGGAAGTTTGTTCTGCATCCGATTTAGATGCACCATGCTCAATTTTACCAATACCATTAAAAATTGATGTAGCACTATCCTTAACAACACCATGATTCATGATATTTCCAACGGTATGTTTTCCGAAGTGGACAACCTTTGTGGTAAAGTTCTGCGTTTGGTCGCCACGTCCGACAACCACCGTTTTTGTATCGCCAGACGAACCATCGCCAAGAAGGTTAGTCGTATTTTCTGAAATAGTATTCCCTTCATTCATTAAACCAAGGGCCCATTCAATTTTAGAATCTCTGCCAGCAACGCCGCGACGATTTACATACGTCGTAATACCTTTAGCCAAGGTATCAACAGCGCCGTACCGTATGCTCGCGTTAACATTCGCAATGACTTCAGTCAAAATATTAACTAATGCATTAGAAGTTTCCACAGTGGAAATGTAGTTTTCGACATATGTCACTGCACTATTATCCTCAGCAACAACAATTACATGGTTAAACAAATTCGCGTCGGCATCATCCTGCACAAACACTGCCTGAATCGGTTCAGAAACTTCTACATTTTTCGGAATGTATAAGAAAACTCCTCCGTTAACCAGGGCCGCATTTAGAGCTGTTAAGCGATGTTCATCGGCATTGATGGCCTGAGTTAGATAATACTTTTTCAGGACGTCACCATGTTCTTTCGCAGCGGTAAAAATATCTGTAAAAATAACACCTTGGCTTTTTAGTTCTTCAGATAAAGATAAAAAAGCTGGAGTTTGATTTCGTTGAATATATAAATTTTTATTTTCGGCTTCCATGTCAATTAATGCTTTTACTTCTTCTGGTAATTCAGCAAGAGAAGTGATGAGAGCACTTGTTACCGTATGTTGAGTGAACTGGGTGAAGTTCCATTTATCAATCTTTGTTTTATCAGGTCTTGGCATTGGAAGTTGCTCAAAATCAGCTAATGCCTTTAGACGGAGCTCCTCAAACCAAGCAGGCTCGCTTGTTTCTTTTGAAAAAGAGCGAACATTTTCCTGATCAAATGATAATTTGATTTCTGTTGTCATTGTAATCCTCCTAACCCTCTCTTACGCTTCTTGCCCAACTGTTTCATCTTCAATTCCAAGTTCTTGTTTGATCCAGTCATATCCTTCAGCTTCTAAGCGTTGTGCTAGTTCAGGTCCGCCTGATTTTACAACACGGCCCTGCATCATTACATGCACATGGTCTGGAGTGATATAGTTTAAAAGTCGTTGATAGTGTGTAATCACTAAGCAGCCGAAATCTTCGCCGCGCATTTCATTGATTCCTTTTGAGACTACCTTTAGAGCATCGATATCTAGTCCGGAGTCAATTTCATCCAAGATTGCAATTTTTGGTTCTAACATCATTAATTGCAAGATTTCGTTACGCTTTTTCTCACCGCCGGAGAAGCCTTCGTTTAAATAACGTTGTGCCATATCAAGGTCCATTTCAAGGAATTCCATTTGCTTATCCATTTTACGAATAAACTTCATTAATGAAATTTCATTTCCTTCACCTAAGCGGCTATTTAGTGCTGAACGTAAAAAATCGGCATTTGTCACGCCGTTAATTTCACTTGGATATTGCATTGCTAGGAATAGTCCAGCTCGCGCGCGCTCATCTACTTCCATTTCAAGGACATTTTGTCCATCTAGAGTGATAGATCCGCTTGTTACTTCATATTTTGGATGGCCCATAATGGCAGAAGATAAAGTGGATTTACCTGTTCCATTTGGTCCCATGATTGCGTGGATTTCTCCACCCTTTATTTCAAGGTTGACACCTTTTAAAATTTCTTTCCCATCAATTGCTACATGTAAATCTTTGATCGTTAATGTTGATCCAGCCATATCTATACCTCCAAAGAGAAAGTGTTGTATCAAGTAATCGGGTCATTTGATAACCCTATTCTCATTTTATTCTCATTCCAATCTTATAACAAATGAAATGTATTAGCAACTCTAAAACAGTAAAAACATAGCATCTATTTTCATTAAGCTAGTACCAAATGAGAATGAAAAGTGACTTTTAATGAAAATTCTGATTAATTCTTTTTAGGAAAAATTCACCCGTGTAAAATCATACCTCATTTTTTTACTTTTTGCCAATGGAATTCAGGTCTAATGGTCTTTCTATTTTCCCCCAATGAAACGGTATAAATGTATATCGCTTTAGACAAGTGAAAAGAAAAAGCCAGTGTTTCCACACTGACTTTCTTCCTATTTATTTCTTATTCAGAGACCGGTACAACGGCACCTTTGTATTGCTTTAGGATGAAGTCTTGGATTTCTTTTGAATGAAGTACTTCTACAAGTGTTTTGATGCTTTCTTTATTTTCGTCACCGCTGCGGACAGCAATCACGTTTACATATGGCGATTCTTTATCTTCAATGGCAATGGAATCTTCAACAGGATTTAAGCCAGCATCAATAGCATAGTTAGAATTGATTAGGACTGCGTCGCCTTCGCCATTATTATAGATTTTTGGAAGTAAAGCTGCTTCATAATTTGTATCA
The DNA here is from genome assembly GCF_036966985.1 of Neobacillus drentensis. Lineage (GTDB taxonomy): Bacteria > Bacillota > Bacilli > Bacillales > Cytobacillaceae > Neobacillus > Neobacillus drentensis_E. The sequence goes on from NZ_JBALSN010000038.1 coordinate 23,227, forward strand.
AACTTAAGGTTTTTAGGATTTTCAACAACATCTTTTAATTCTGCTTTTGTTTTGTCAATGCCTTCTTTTAATTTGATTACACCTTCTTTTTCAAGTAAAGAAAGAAGACGGCCATGGTCAGCTACTGAGTTGCTCATGATTAAGTGTGCACCTTTTGGAAGATCACTTAGCTTTTTGTATTTCTTAGAATAAACACCAATTGGCTCAATATGGATACCGCCAGCGTTCACAAAGCCATAGCCATTCTCTTTGTTTTGAGAATTTAAGTATGGAATGTGCTGGAAATAGTTTGCATCAAGTTCTTTAGACGCTAATGCTTTGTTTGGTAATACATAATCTTGGAATGTTTTAACTTCTAAGTCAATGCCTTTTTCTTTTAATAGTGGTTTCGCTTTTTCTAAGATTTCAGCATGGGGCACGTTAGATGCTCCAACAACTAATTTTGTTGATTCTGCTTCCTTACCACCAGTAGTACCTTCTGATTTTTCATCCGACTTGCCACAAGCTGCGACAACAAATACGATTGATAATGCTAACAATAAACTTAATAGTTTTTTCATCTTGACCTCTCCTTTATCTTTTATCTAATTTTGAAGTGATAAAATCACCGATAAACTGAATGATAAACACAATAATTAAAATGATGATTGTTGCGACTAAGGTTACATCGTTTTGATTTCGTTGAAAGCCTTGAAGATAGGCAAGATTTCCTAACCCACCTGCTCCAATTACTCCTGCCATTGCTGTGTAACCAACAAGGGCAATCGCCGTTACGGTTATCCCAGAAACCAACGCTGGCATTGATTCTGGTAAAAGAACCTTCCAAATGATTGTACCAGTTGTGGCACCCATTGACTTTGCTGCTTCAATAACGCCCTTATCAATTTCCCTGAGGCCAATTTCCACCATCCTTGCATAAAATGGTGCGGCACCAATAATTAATGCAGGCAACGCCGCATTTTCACCAATCATGGTTTGAAAAATAATCGTTGTAAATGGAATTAATAAGACAATTAAGATAATGAATGGGATGGAACGAAAAATATTTACTATACCACTAATGATCACATTAATTGGTTTATTACTCCACAGGCTTCCTTTTGAAGTAAGAAATAATAGCAATCCTAGCAGGATTCCCAGTATAAATGTGGCAACAACGGAAATCCCCGTCATATAAAGAGTTTGTCTAGTTGCTTCCCACATCGCCGGCCAATCAAAATCTTCGAAATACGGTTTACTATTCACTTGTAACCACCTCCACACCTATTTGCTGTGAACGAATATAGTCGACTGCTTTATTGACTTCTGCTTCGTCCCCATCAATATGAATGAATAAGGTTCCATAGGACCCGCTTTGGGTTTGTGAAATTTTCCCTTGCAAGATATTAACTGTCACATTATTATGGCGAATGACATTTGTAATGATCGGCTGTTCAACAGATTCCCCAATAAAGGTTAATTGAACAATTTGACCGGAACGATAACGTTCAAGTAAATGTTCTGCTGTTTCTTTCGTTTCTTCTGGTTCGGTAACCTGCTGGACAAATCGTTTCGTAATCGACTGCTGTGGATTTTTGAATACATCTAATACTTGTCCAAGTTCAACGACCCTTCCACTTTCCATGACGGCAACACGGTGACAAATCTTGCGGATTACATGCATTTCATGGGTGATAAGAACAATGGTAAGACCGAGCCTTTTATTAATATCAACTAACAACTCTAAAATAGAATCGGTCGTTTGTGGGTCGAGGGCAGAAGTAGCTTCATCACAAAGAAGTACTTTCGGATTGTTGGCAAGCGCCCTAGCAATCCCGACACGTTGCTTCTGACCGCCGCTTAACTGGGAAGGATAAGCATTTTCTCTTCCTTCCAGACCGACTAATTTAATTAGTTCACTTACTCTCTTTTGGCGCTCAGGACCTTTGATGCCTGCAATTTCTAATGGAAAAGCAATATTTTCACTAACGGTCCTTGACCAAAGTAAGTTAAAATGCTGAAAAATCATACTGATCTCTTGCCGAGCCTTTCGAAGTTCAGCACCTTTTATTTTTGAAACCACACGGCCAGCAACGGTTACGGTTCCACTGGTTGGCAATTCCAGACCGTTTAACATTCGGATCAATGTACTTTTACCAGCACCGCTATAACCAATTACCCCGAAAATTTCACCTTCTTGAATCTCAAGGTTTACATCATCAACGGCCCTTAGCTGACCTTGTTTAGAAGGAAAAATCTTCTGAACACTTTTTATAGAAATCATTGTATCACCTGCTTTTTATCCAATTTACCTTAAAATTCTGAAAGATTTATTTTGTAATATACTATTTAATCTAATATAGGGTTTGACTTTTTCTACGAAAAGATTCTATTTTAATAAAATAAAAAGCCTTTCTGCACAGGCAGAAAGGCATCATAAATAATAATCCTTTCTCCCATCTTCCAAAGCAAATGCTTTGTGTGAATTGGCACCATTTCAATAATAAATATTGACGGTTGCCGGGCTTCATCGGGCACATCCCTCCACCTCTCTTGATAAGAGTATCAATTCCTATATTCAATTAACACGTTAATTTGTTTAAGTAACTATATTACAAAAGCTATCGTATCACGGATAAAAAGGGGTGTCAATGAAAATATCTTCATATTCGGAAAAATAAGTTTTAGGCATTAACGTTTAATGAAGTTAAACCAGTTGCCGAAACAATAGCCGATTCTAGGTCTTCAATGAGATCTTCCACATTTTCAATCCCGATGGATAGACGAATTAAATCCTCCGTTACACCTGCAGCGATCAGGCCATCGGCATCTAATTGCTGGTGAGTGGTGCTGGCCGGATGAATAATTAAACTTTTTGCATCGCCAACATTTGCCACATGCGCCCAAAGTTTGATGGAATCAATTAATTTAGCCCCTGCTTCTTTTCCGCCTTTAATTCCGAATACCACCATCGATCCCGCACCTTTTGGTAAATACTTTTTAGCTAGTTCATAATCAGGATGTGATGGATGGCCAGGATAGGAAACCCACTCTACGGCAGGATGGTTGGACAAGTAATCGACGACTTCTTTAGTATTCGCAACATGCTCTTTCATGCGGACATGCAGTGTTTCAAGACCCAGGACAAACTGGAAGGAATTTTGCGGACTTAATGCCGGTCCTAGGTCACGCAGCAATTGGACACGAGCTTTGATAATATAAGCGACTGCGCCTAAGGCTTCTGCATAAACAAGATCATGGTAGCTTGCGTCTGGTGTGGTAAAGCCTGGGAATCTCGGAGAATTCCAATCGAATTTACCGCCATCAACAATAATTCCTCCCGTTGTCGTTCCGTTCCCTAATAACCACTTTGTAGCGGAATGAATGACTATATCTGCTCCATGTTCAATTGGCCGGCACAGGTATGGAGTAGCAAAAGTATTGTCAACGATTAGTGGAACACCTGCTTCATGAGCAATTTCAGCCACTTTTTCAATATCGAGAATGCGCAGGCTTGGGTTACCAATCGTTTCCGCAAAAACGGCTTTTGTTTTGGCGGTGATCGCTTGGCGGAAGTTTTCTGGATTTTCCGGGTCAACAAATTTCACGTTAATTCCGTATTTCGGAAGGGTCACTGCAAATAAGTTATAGGTGCCGCCATATAGGTTGGAAGCCGAAACAATTTCATCACCTGCTTCAGCAATATTTAATATAGCAAGAGTAATGGCAGCCATTCCACTCGCAACCGCTAGGGCCCCAACACCGCCTTCTAATAATGCGACTCTTTCTTCAAATACAGTGGTCGTTGGGTTGTGTATTCTTGTATATATGTATCCAGTTTCTGCTAAGCTGAAGAGGTTTGCAGCATGCTCAGTATTCTTAAATTGATAAGCATTGTTTTGGTAAATCGGAACAGCGCGAGCCCCAGTTACCGGGTCTGGAGATAAGCCACCATGGACACTTAATGTTTCAAAACGATACTTCTTCTGATTTTCACTCAATTTGCTTCCTCCTTTTTGACAACACACCATACAAAAACCCCCGCTTCAGAGAAGAGGGGGCTCACTCTCCTCATCTTCCAGAGCTGTTTGCTCTGCTGGATTTAGCACCGTGTTATTTATGCAGTAAACCGGTTGCTGGGCATCAAAGGGCCAGTCCCTCCGCCACTCTCGATAAGAATGTATAGATTAAGTTGTAATAATTGGTTAAATATTCTAATTCCAATGGTATCTAAATTTTAATTCCGAATCAATAGGTTTGATTAAAAATTTGTAATTTTCGCGATACTCTCCTGCGTTTTTGTTAAATAGAAGATAGACTCTAGCAATAATGTTGTGCGGATAGGGGCCGATATACTTAGAAGGCCCTTGCGTTCAAGTGCCCTCAACCTTTCCTCCCCTGTAAGCAGCTGATTCATCGCATGAAGGTCCCCACGAATTTCGGATCTCGTATGTGTCTCCCCGCTATCATGAAGAATGAAAACTTCTCTATCCTTTATGATGATTTGATAGGTATTTTGTTCACATATTAAATTCACTCTTGTTTGAATATGCTCAAGTAACGGCAGTAAATGTCCTTGCTGCTTGATTGCTAATTGAAAGGTTTTCAATACCTCTATCATTTGCACCACTCCGGTCTACGCTCTTATATTTACTATACAGGACATAGGCCTGAAATCCTCTTTAAATTGGTCGACAATTATCTACTTTGGCAGGGCCGGTGCGAAGAAATTTCCTGAGAAATATGTCGGATGGAGGGGTTTTTTTGAAAAGTGTTGGAAATTGGTCATAACTGGATGGTATGGAAGGATGCGGAATTCTGTAAAATTAATTTATTCTAGATGAAAAGGATGTGGATTATGTGTTATAAACCTCGGATTGAATCGGATGAAATAAAAATTTTGAGATCTTTAAATTTGCGAATGAAATTAGCAAGTAAAGAGAAACAGCGTTATCATAACCTTGTGAAGGGGTATGAGGGTGAGGTTATGTTTGATGCATTGACTGAGAAGCTTCAGTGTCCAAGTTATATTCTAAATGACCTATTACTTGAGACCAACAATGGTAAATGTCAACTTGATTCAACTGTTATTTTCCAAGAAAAGATAAACCTATTTGAGGTAAAAAATTACGAAGGGGATTTTTACTTTGAAGGTAACCGATTCTACGCCCTGCCCAAAAAAGAATACAAAAACCCCCTCCTCCAATTACAACGAAGTGAATCCTTACTTCGCCAGCTGTTAGAAAACCTTGGGTATCGAATCCCTATTGAATCCTATGTAGTCTTTATCAATCCTCAGTTTACCTGTTATCAAGCCCCACTTAATGCGCCTATTATTTATCCAAATCAACTTAATCGATTTATGAGTAAACTGAACATGCTTTCCTCAAACCTAACTAATCGGCATATGAAGCTGGCGGAAAAATTGGCTTCATTGCATCTAATTGAATTACCCTATAATAGGTTGCCTCCTTATAAATATGATCAGCTTAGAAAGGGACTATTGTGTAAGATATGTTATTCATTTTTGTTGTATGTAAAGGGGTGTAAGGTCATTTGTAAAAAGTGTGGATGCGAGGAGTTGGTTGATTCCGCAGTTTTAAGAGGTGTGCAAGAAATTAAACTGCTATTTCCTGATCTGAAAATTACCACCATTTTAGTTCAAGAATGGTGTAGTGTGGTTGATTCTAAAAAAACAATTAGAAGGATTTTAAAACAAAATTATAGTGTTGAGGGTAAGAAGGAATTTTCTTTTATTAGCTTGCATGATCAAGGACTTTTTTAATATAAGTGTCACTTCTCACGGTGCCCGTTGCTGTTCTTTTTTCATCTCGATGGGCACTCTGCT
>NZ_JBALSN010000039.1:0-16454 GCF_036966985.1 Neobacillus drentensis
CAGCATGATGGGCGGCCACCAATCAGGATTTCCCCAAGGCATGGGCGGTTTCCAACAAAGTGGACAAAAACCACCAACGATGCCTACTTCTTTTGGACAGCGTAAAGAAAAGAAGTAATTAAGTTATATTTGAGTTAGAATAAACTGTTCCTCAAATAAAGGAGGAGCAGTTTTTTGTTTGCTTGCTTTATTTTCCTTTTTTTCAGACAATGAGTTTATAAATAACTATTGGAGTGACCACAAACATGGAGAACAAGCTTTATTATCAAGATCCATACATACAAACTTTTAAAGCAAAGGTGGTAAAACAAGAACAAGACCCAACTGGCAGCTGGTATGTTGTATTAAATCAAACAGCTTTTTATCCAACCGGCGGCGGGCAACCGCACGACCTTGGAATAATTGCTGATAAAACGGTAATGAATGTGGAAGAAATCGATGGAGAAATTCGTCATTACCTTGAGGGGCCAATAGATGATTCAGGAAAAGAAGTCAGAGGGACTATCGATTGGGAAAGACGATTGGATAACATGCAGCAACACGCGGGTCAGCATCTCTTATCTGCGGCATTTGACAACTTATTTGGATACAAAACAATCGGGTTTCATTTAGGGGCAGAAATGCTCACCATTGATTTAGAAACGGAACATCTTAGCCGGCAACAAATAGAAGAAGCAGAGGCACTTGCAAATCAGGTCATCCTAGAAAACAGACCGATTGAGACGAAATGGGTCACAGAAGAAGAATTGTCTCAATATAATCTGCGAAAAGAGACAAAAGTGAAAGAGGATATTCGCCTGGTTATTATTCCTAATTTTGATGATAACGGGTGCGGCGGGACACATCCAAGAGCTACTGGTGAGGTTCGAGCAGTAAAAGTATTAGATTGGGAACGTCAAAAGAAGAAGATACGGGTTCAATTTGTTTGTGGGAATCGAGTAGTTACACAGCTTGGAAAAAAACAAACAGTACTCCTTGAATTAACCAAAATCCTCAATGCACCTGAAAAGGAAATGGAACAGGCTGTCCTTCGTCTCCTTGAAATGAACAAAACATTAGAAAAGACCCTTGAACAAACTCAGGGAAAGATCCTCCAGTATGAGGCGAAGGACATCCTAGGAAATAGAAATCAAAATGAGAGGCTGCTCGTAAGTAAAGTATTTCAAAATCGGTCCATTCAAGAACTGCAGAATCTGGCACGAATCATCACTACTGAAGATGAGACAGCAATTGTTTACTTTGTGTCAGAAAATGATAAGCGATTGCAGGTAGTTTGTGCGCGCGGACAAGCTGGAACGGAAAGTATGAAGAAAGTAATCGCTCATGCTCTCCCGCTAATTAATGGAAAAGGGGGAGGAAATGATGCTTTCGCACAGGGGGGCGGTGAAGCACTAATGTCTGGGGAGCAAATGCTCCAACATATATTGGAAACAGTATAAGACGTAATACACAACAGGCCTCCAATCGAAGGAGGCCTGTTGTGTTCAATTAATGATGATCGATCGGTGTTCCTGTTTCAAGATGGTAGGGTTGCTCCGATACTTTGATTGATAAGGCTTCTCCACTCAGCAGGGTTATCCTGGTTTGCCCAGTGGATACTTCAATTTGTATCTTTCGGCCTTTAAATTGAATTGAGAATCGAAATCCAAGCCATTTCTCGGGTATGGCGGGCTGCAGCGATATTCCATCTTCCTTAATTCGAAGTCCTGCAAAGCCGTAAACAATCGCTAGCCATGTGCCGCCCATATTTGCCATATGCAGGCCATCTTTTGTATTTCCGTGGGTATTGTCTAAATCCAATCTCGCCGTTTCAATTAAATAATCATACGCTTTTTGTGTAAGACCGAGTTTCGATGCCATAATACTATAAATACAAGATGATAAAGAGGAATCATGAGTGGTTATTTTTTCATAATAATCGAAAGAATTTCTAATTGTTTCGATTTTTTGCTCATCCTCAACTAAAAAGTGAGCCAAGACCGTATCCGCTTGTTTGCAGACCTGATATCGGTATAATGTGAGCGGATGATAATGCAATAAAAGAGGGAAATGGTCCTTAGGTGTATTGGTTAAATTCCAAACAGCTTTATGTAAAAAAGTATCATCCTGTGGATTGATTCCTAGATGTTCGTCATAGGGCAAATACATTTGTGCCGCTGCCTGCTGCCATGTTTGAACCTCTCCAATATTTAAGCCGGTTTTTAAGCACAGTTGAGCCAGCTGCGAAGGATTGGCCGATTCCATCAAATGGTAACACTTTACTGCCCAATGCAGGTTGTATTTAGCCATTACGTTTGTATAGTAATTATTGTTGACAATACAAGTGTATTCATCTGGACCAGTAACGGCATCAATTTTAAAACAATCTCCATCAAAATGACCAGTATCAGCCCATAATCGAGCCGTTTCAAAAAGTACCTCGGCACCGTATTCTTCCATAAAAGAAAAATCGCCGCTGACTAAATAATATTGGATAAAGCTGTAGGCGATATCTGCACTAATATGATACTGTGCCGAACCGGATGGAAAGTAGGAAGAACATTCCGTACCTGAGATGGTTCGCCATGGAAACAAGGCGCCGCTTTCATGCCCCATGTTTTTTGCATGATTTTTGGCTTGCTCAAGAATCGAGTATCGATACAAAAGAAGGCCCTTCGCAAGTTTTGGGTGGGTTAATAAGAAGACGGGAAGGATATATATTTCTGTATCCCAGAAATAGTGTCCTTCGTACCCTTCTCCTGATAACCCTTTGGCAGCAATATTGGAGAGTGGATCTCTGCCTGTAGATTGGAGCAGATGAAATAAATTAAACCTTATTCCCTCCTGCAGGTCTGAATCACCAATAATCTCAACATCTGCATCGTTCCAGAAGTTGTTTAGATAAGCTTCTTGCTTGGTTGAAAAGTAAGAGTAGTTTTTATCAGCCAGTCTATCGTGTATAAGAAAAGCCGCAGTACTTAAATCCTCCCCATGACGTAATGAATCTACAAACATACTTTTCTTTTCAAAGGTAACTTTTTCACTTAATTGAAAAACAAATTCTGAAACAATTGAATGGGTGTTAATATCATTGAAACGATTAAAAGGTTTGCTAAGTTGATAGGAAACGGCACATGCTGTTTTAAATTTCGTATAAGAGGTTTCACATTCAACATAAGAAATTTCTTCTGTTTGCTGTACATCTGTTACCTTTAATAGTTTCGCATGGCCAGAAGATACACGAGGATCACCCGTATCAATATAATTGGAAACATCACCATTCAAAGTGGAAACAATTCTTATCTTTCCTTGAAAATTATCAGATTCAATTTCCAAATGTTGTAAAAAGACCTCTTTTTCGCAGAATGATACTAACCGTTTAAAGGTTAAGTTTATCCTTTTTCCCAAAGGTGAGATCCATTTATAGGTCCTTTCCGCGTAGCCTTTATCAAAATACAGATAGCGCCCATTCCAGGGGAATTTTCCTTCTTCGAGACTAAAGCGTTCTTCTTCCACTCCTTCCCCGAAATAAATCGATATTGATTGGGAATCAATGACATTTAATAGCTTTTGCTGTGTATCTGGAAATGCATAGAGTTTTTCTCCATATGGAATAGGGACGCTATCGTGAAAGGCATTTAGGTAGGTTCCGCGGATCGTTTTTTGACCCTCGGGCAAGCCTTCTTCAAGATTGCCACGGACACCAAGATAACCGTTTCCAGTGAAAAATAAACTTTCATCAATAAGAGCTTGGGCATGATCCATGATATATGAACTTATTTTCCAAGACATTTTGTTGTACACCTCAATATTTTTTATTCTTTTACCCCGCCGCTAGTTAAACCAGAGACAATTTGCCTTTGGAAGAAGAGAACGATAATAAGTGTGGGGATGGTTACAATGGCTGTTGCGGCTGCTACTTGTCCCCAGAGAATTTCAAATTGTGTTCGAAGGAACGAAATGGCGACTGGAACTGTATGATATTCAGCGTTTGGGTTTAAGGTAATTGTTAATAGAAACTCATTCCATGCGGAAATAAATGTAATGATCGCAGTTGTAAACACGCCAGGTGCAGCCAATGGGAAAATAATTTTATACAAGGTTTGAAAGGTAGTGGCACCATCCATTTTTGCTGACTCTTCTAGGGCGGAAGGGATTTGGTTAAAATGGGTAACTAAAATCCAAACGGCCATTGGCAGGGTGATTGTGGAATAAGGTAAAACCACAGCAAAAGAATTTAATAGTTTAAAATGTAAAAATAAGTTATAAACAGGACCTGTAATAATCATCTGTGGAAACATGGAAACAGCTAGTATTAATCCCAAAAGAATATTCTTCCCTCTAAAATGAAAGCGTGAGATGGCATAGGCTGAAAAGGTAGCGACAATAATGATATAAATCGTGGTCGTGGTTGCCACAATAAAGCTATTTTTTATCGAGTTCAATATTCCTTTTTCAAACAAGATAGTTAGATAATTTTGGAGGGTAGGTTCTTTGGGGATCACTCGAAACGCCCCAGTTCCAAAAATTTCACCCGATGTTTTAAAGGAGGTGATAAATACCCAGAAAAACGGGAACACCATCGCGAATAAATAAAATACAACGACTCCCCCGAAGGTTATCCATAGTTTTCTTTTAGATGTCTGCATATTCTATCCCTCCTTAATTTTTCTCCATTAGGTTCGCACCTAGGAATTTCACAAATAAAATTGCAATAAAAGCAACGCACAAAAACATAATCATGACAATAATGGAACCATAGCCAAAATTGGTTTGACCAAACATGACTTTATATGCGTATATCGACATGGTTTCCGTTTCCCCGCCAGGTCCGCCGCCTGTTAACACGAAGACGAGATCGAAAACACGGAAGGCATCTAATGTTCGGAACAGCAAAGCGACTAAAATCGATGGCTTTAAAAGTGGGAGTGTGACCTTGAAAAAAGATTGGACCTTACTCGCACCATCGATGGAGGCCGCTTCATATAAGGAATGTGAAATGTTCTGTAAGCCGGCAAGCAATAATAATGCCATATAAGGAGTTGTTTTCCACACATCTGCTAAAATGGTGGAGGCCATCGCACCCGGACCACTCAGTAATAAGTCTTGTGATTTGTCCACGAGTCCGATTGCTTCAAAAAAGTGAGCAACTATACCACTGCTTCCATTAAATAGATAACTCCACATAAGCGCAGCGACTGCCGTTGGGATGGCCCAAGGGATTAAAGAGGCCGTCCGAATCATGCCCTGACCAAATATGGTTTTATTTAATACAAGTGCCAATCCTAATCCAAGGACAAGCTCACAAAAGACCGATATTACGGTAAAAAACGATGTATTCCATAGAGCTGTGCCAATCCGTTTGTCAGTAAAGACCTGCTTATATCCTTTTATACCGATAAAATTGGAAGGTATGATACTATTTTTTAAATCGTCCACTAATGCAGGAAAATCATCCTTATGAATCAATTTATATCTCTCATTAAGGGTAGTTATAAGTTCTTTAGCATCTTTCTGTAGATTTTCAATTTTTACTCTCTGTTGTTTGCTAATCTTAATGACACCTTTTTGGTTGCTAAAATCTGAATCTGCGTTGACTAGTTTATTTTTCAATTCGGAAACTAGTTTTCGATCTTCTTCATTTTTAATGTTAGGCAAATCTTCGTCTAAAAACATGGCTACATACATTTGCGTTTCATTGAACAGGGAAACATTGAAACGCTCGCTAAGATATAATCCCGCTTTTTGCTGATCATTTAACCGGTAATCAAAGAAAGTATAAGTAAACGATTGTAAAACAGGCCATAAAGAGAAAATACCAATGATTAAGACTGTGGGCAGGATAAAAAGCCATTCTTTAACCCCCATTTTCCGCAACTATTCTCACCCTCTCTGTTGTAAACTAGCTAATTAGATGTGAAAGGAAAAGGCTCTAACGATTAAATTAGAGCCTTATTTTGACCATTCTATTGAATGTTAGGAACGCACTCTTCCTTACTCTCCCTTAGCTGCCGCTTCTATAGCTTTGACTGCTTCATCAAGCCCAGCCCCAGAGCTTAGATATTTATGGGCTTGCACTTGAATCGTATCAGAGGTTTTGGAATATTCAGGTGAAACAGGTCTTGCAATCGTTGTTGTCAAAGCTTTTTGGAAGCCTGGATAGCTAAGCATGACATTTTTCGCTTTTACCTCATCATTGTTTAGCAGTGTATTAAATCCAGGCAAATATCCACCTTCGGTTGACATGATTTTTTGGCCTTCTTCACCAGCTGCATAGTTAATAAATTCCCAGGCTCCATCTAGTTGCTTTGAATTTTTATTAATGCCTAACAACCATCCACCGACAGAACCTCCGTTAGGAAGCGGGGCAATACCAACCTGATCAACGGTTACTGTAACGCCATCTTCTTTACCATTAATTCGGCCGAAGGCATATGGCCAGTTACGAGAGAAAACGGCATTTCCTTGTTCAAAGTTCGTATGTGTTTCCCCTTCCATGAAGTTTAATAGATCCTTAGGCTCAAATGGTGCCTGTGTAAATTTATACATCGTTTCAAGTCCAGCTTTTACATCTTGATAGGATTTTGAGAATTCAGTTACGTTAACAGTCAACCCTTCATATTGTTTCGATTGGTAAACAAAACCGTATTTTGTTTTGTTTTTACCGGTGTATGTTTTTGCCATGTTGTATAAATCATCATAAGTATAGCTGCCGCTTTCAAGCTTTGCCGCATCTTCAGCACTTACAATATCTTTGCGGAAATAAAGCAAGCCAAGGTCTGGAAAGAAAGGAAGGGTATATTGTTTGCCTTTATAATTTCCAGAGGTCATCGAGCCTGAATTGAAATCCGTTTTATTTAATCCAGCTTTGTTCATGTTCACATCAAGTGGTTCTAAATAGCCAGCCCCAGCAAATTCACCGGCCCAAACTACGTCCATGGAAAGAACATCGTAATCGGAAGAGCCGCTAGATAGAGAGTTTAACAGTTGGTCATGCATTTGCGCAGAGTCATTTGTCATTTGGGTCCATTCCACTTTGTACTTATTTTGCTTTTGGTTGAAGGCGTCAATCAATTTCTGAGTTGCAGGGGTATTGTCGTTTTGGGCAGCAAACTTAAGGACTATTTGTTTTTCTGTACTGTTGTCCTTGTCTGCTGGTTTCGGTTTCTCGGTGCTTGCGTCACTGCTGCAACCAGTTAAAGCGATACTTGCCGCAAATGAAAACGCTAACAATTTGGTAAACCACTTTTTTTTCTGCATTTTTTTAAAGCCCCCTTTAAGGTTGATACTTGAATTTTAAAGTCTAGGAATTTACAATGATATTAAAAAAATGATATTTTTAACATTTTTTTAAGGTGAATGTGGATGAAAATGAAAAATAATAATTTCATGCGGTTTTATGAATCACGTGCTGAAAATATTCGAAATTTTTACTACCACCCTTCTTATGCTTTAGAACAAAAATTAATGGATTGTATTATTCGATGTCAGGAAACAGAAGCAAAAGATATCCTTGATCAAATCAATCTTTTGGAAAGAGCGACTTTGGCGGGAGAACCGCTAAGGTCGATAAAAAATTCACTAATTTGCTCATGTACATTATTTACGAGAGCGATTATTAACGGAGGAGCCTTACCGGAGGACGCTTTTAGCTTAAGTGATGTAATGATTCGGCAGGTTGAAAAAACCGATAACATCGAGGACTTGAAACAGCTTGAATATGAAATGGTTTCTTGTTTTATCGATACGTTAAAATCAACGGACCGCTTAGAATACAATCAAGTAGTAAACCGGGCTATTACTTTCATTCACCAAGAAATATTCCATGACATTACTTTAGAAAAAATTGCAGAATACGCAGGGGTCCATCCAGGATATCTTTCAAAGATCTTTAAGGTATCAGTAGGAATGATTATCCCAGAATATATTAATAGGAAGAAGATTGAGGATTCAAAGTATTTTCTACTCCATTCGAACTCAAGACTGAGTGAAATAGCCCATATGTTCGGTTATTGCAATCAAAGCTATTACACCTCACTCTTTAAGAAGTATACTGGAATCACACCAGGGCAATATAAAAGTGCTCAGGTTAAGCCGAAATTTGGGAGTTAAAAACAATGAGAAAAGAACTGCAAACTAATTTGCAATATGTGGACCTATTAAATGAGTGGGACCCCTTCAATTTAACTAATGGAGGATATGACACAGAAATCGCTGATACCATTCAGGCAATCCATGAACTAGATGATTGTGATGAGTTGGCCAAAAGAATACAAAGCATTTATGATTTTTCATTTGAAAAAATGATTCCGTTAGAGGATTGCTTGAAAATAGCCAAAGAATTATTGGTGATTAAAGCAAATGATACTTGTTCTATTTAACGATTTAGAGCAAAAAAAAAGGACATACCATGATGGATGTCCACTTCAAAAAGGGGGGAATACTAGAAAGCCTTATAATATAAGGTTATCCAGTATTCCCCTTTTTTATACAGTAGCTAAGAAAAAAACTTTGCTGTTATTAATATTACTGTTCTTTCAATTCTGTAGCAGGAAGATCTAATACAGTTGATAACTTTAATAATGTTTGTGTGCTTGGAATTTGTTCCCCAGATTCGTATTTCTCAATTGTGTTAATTCCAACTCTTACTTTTTGTGCCAGCTCCTCCTGAGACATATGGAGCATTTCGCGGGCATTTTTAATGGTTTGGCCGATGGTATTCAAACTGATTCACCTTCCCTTTAAAAATAGATTTCCTCACTATTAGTTTATCACGTTTGGTAAATATTTCTTTCCTCATCCTTGAACATTATGTTAAGAATTTTCGACAATTCCAATTGAGTAAACTTTTATTGTAGGTAATTTTTCATTCTTTTTTTGATTAAAGGTATTCTTTGTGATATAATATTATAATGCGTATATATGGGATAAAATAATTAATTACTTAGGAGTGTTTTCATGTCAGAAAAGATCGAAACTGGAAGTATTTTAACAGGTAAAGTCACAGGAATTCAACCATACGGAGCGTTTGTTGCGCTCGACGATAATACACAAGGCCTAGTCCATATTTCTGAAGTTACACATGGCTATGTTAAAGATATTAACGAGCACCTTAAAGTAGGGGACGAAATTAAGGTGAAAGTATTATCAGTAGATGAAGGTGCAGGCAAAATTGGTCTTTCTATCCGTGCTACAGAAGAAGCTCCTGTTCAGCAGGCTGCTCCTAAAGCAAAGAAGCCTCGTAAACGTCCAGTTGCTCCGATTATTCCAGAAGTGGAAGGTCAACAAGGATTTAATACATTAAAGGATAAATTGCAAGAGTGGATTGACCAGTCACAACGTGAAGATTTAATAAAAAAATAAATTTAAGAAAAGCCTAGACCCAATGCTATGATTAGCATGGTGCTAGGCTTTTTTTTACATAAATAGAGCTTTTTCAGTAATAAAGTTTTAATGGGGTGTTCATTCTTTTTTCATGCTCGGCTACAATAGTACTATATGTACATAATATTACAAAGAAACGGGGGTTTATTTATGACAGCAAATGTAAATACGAATGAATTAATTGCTAAAACAGAGAAATATGGAGCTAATAACTATCATCCTCTCCCAATTGTCATTACAAGGGCAGAAGGTGTTTGGGTAGAGGACCCAGAAGGCAATAAATATATGGATATGCTTAGCGCCTATTCAGCTGTGAACCAAGGGCATCGTCACCCAAAAATTATTCAAGCGTTAAAGGAACAAGCTGATAAGGTTACATTAACTTCCCGGGCATTTCACAATGACCAACTTGGTCCGTGGTATGAAAAAGTATGTCGATTAACCAAAAAAGAAATGGTATTGCCCATGAATACCGGGGCGGAGGCAGTGGAAACGGCTGTGAAAACGGCACGCCGCTGGAGTTATGATGTAAAAGGAGTGGCTGAGAACCAAGCGGAAATTATTGCTTGTATAGGGAATTTTCACGGCAGAACAATGACGGCTGTTTCCCTTTCTTCGGATGACGAGTATAAACGCGGGTTTGGACCCATGCTCCCAGGGATCAAGCTAATCCCTTATGGTGACATAGAGGCATTAAAAGCTTCGATTACGCCTAATACAGCTGCATTCTTAATTGAACCGATTCAGGGAGAGGCTGGGATTGTTATTCCGCCTGAAGGCTTTATGAAGGCGGCTTATAATCTATGTAAAGAAAACAATATATTGTTTATCGCTGATGAAATTCAAGCTGGTTTGGCCCGGACCGGTAAAATGTTTGCCTGTGAGTGGGAAGGGATCGAACCGGATATGTATATTCTTGGTAAAGCACTAGGCGGCGGTGTGTTCCCTATTTCATGTGTTGTCGCTGACAAAGATATTTTAGGTGTATTTAACCCGGGGTCACATGGCTCTACCTTTGGGGGAAATCCAATGGCATGTGCAGTTTCCATAGCTGCTCTTGATGTGTTAGTGGATGAAAAACTTGCAGAAAAATCGTTAGAACTTGGCGAGTATTTTATTAGTAAATTAAAAGAAATAAAAAATCCAATCATAAAAGATATTCGCGGCCGTGGGTTATTTATTGGTGTAGAACTATCTCAGCCTGCACGCAAATATTGTGAGCAATTAAAAGAGCAAGGGCTATTGTGTAAGGAAACCCATGACACGGTGATTCGCTTTGCACCGCCGCTGATTATTAGTAAAGATGAACTGAATTGGGCTTTGGAGAGGATTAACAACGTACTTGGATGAAAGGTAAAAAATACTAGGGGTGCAAAAATGGGGATTTATGATGTAACAAATAGTGGCGGTGATAAGGATAAAGAGAAATTAGACCTGCTCACATCAACACAAATTGTTATTCATGATGCATTAAAAAAGATGGGCTATAACGAAGAAATGTTCGAATTATTGAAAGAACCATTAAGAATGTCAGATGTTAGAATTCCTGTTCGGATGGACGATGGTTCGACCAAAATATTTAACGGGTATAGAGCCCAGCATAATGATGCAATTGGACCGACCATGGGCGGGGTTCGCTTTCACCCTAAGGTCACTGCAACTGAAGTGAAGGCATTATCGATGTGGATGAGTTTGAAGTGTGGAATCGCTGACTTACCATTTGGCGGGGGAAAAGGAGCGATTCTTTGTAACCCGCGGACGATGTCATTTGGTGAACTTGAACGATTAAGCCGTGGGTACGTTCGTGCAATCAGCCAAATTGTTGGTCCGACAAAGGATATCCCAGCACCCGATATGTACACTAATTCCCAGATTATGGCATGGATGATGGATGAATACAGCCGTCTCCGCCAGTTTGATTCTTCTGGTTTTATTACCGGCAAACCCCTTGTACTTGGAGGCTCTGAGGGCCGGGAAAAGGCAGGAGCAAAGGGTGTAACCATTTGTATTGAGGAGGCAGCCAAGAAACGGGGTATTAGTATTAAGGGATCCCGTGTCATTGTTCAAGGGTTTGGAAATGCAGGCAGTTATGTGGCAAAGTTTATGCATGAAGCAGGAGCAATTGTAGTTGGGATTTCTGATGTTTATGGAGCCCTTTATCATCCTGATGGATTGAATATTAATTATCTGTTGGATCGACGGGACAGCTTTGGCACAATTACCACTCTATTCGAAGGGACAATCACAAACAAAGAATTGCTTGAGCAGGAATGTGATGTATTAGTACCGGCTGCGATTTCTAATCAGATTACCGCTGAAAATGCCTACAACATCAAGGCTAAAATTGTCGTAGAAGCTGCAAACGGGCCGACCTCGCTTGAAGCAACCAATATTCTTACCGAACGTGGGATATTGCTTGTACCAGATGTTCTGGCTGGAGCAGGTGGTGTTACCGTCTCCTATTTTGAATGGGTTCAAAATAAGCAAGGGTTTTATTGGAGTGAAGAGGAAGTAGAAGTGAAATTGCGCCATAAACTGGTCAAATCGTTCGAGGATATTTATCAACTTGCTCAATCTAGCAACGTAGATATGCGATTGGCTGCATATATGATCGGCGTTAGAAAAATGGCAGAAGCCTGCTTGTATAGAGGATGGGCATAAAAAACTTCCTTGCATCATGAATGGTGCGAGGAAGTTTTTTTGCAAAAAGAACCATAATAACTAATAATGAGTAAGGTAAAGGATGGTGTATGATGATGGAAAATTTTACTTTTTTAAATCCGACCAAATTAATTTTTGGAAAAGGTGAGTTGGAGCAACTAAAAACAGAAGTACCTCGGTACGGTAAAAAGGTTTTGCTTGTCTATGGCGGCGGCAGTATTAAGCGAAGCGGCTTGTATGAAAATGTGATAAATTTATTAGCAGAAATTGGAGCGGAGGTTTTCGAACTCCCAGGAGTGGAACCGAACCCGCGGATTACTACCGCACGAAAAGGAGTAGAAATCTGTAAACGAGAGGGAATCGAATTCTTGCTAGCGGTCGGGGGCGGAAGTGTCATTGATTGTACCAAACTTATTGCTGCCGGTGCGAAATATGAAGGTGATTCTTGGGATCTAGTCATTAAAAAGGCAATTGCACAAGATGCACTTCCATTCGGGACGGTGTTAACGCTCGCAGCAACGGGTTCAGAAATGAATTCAGGCTCGGTCATTACTAATTGGGAAACAAATGAAAAGTATGGCTGGGGAAGTCCGGTTACCTTTCCAAAATTCTCGATCTTAGACCCCGTTAACACATTTACGGTACCAAGGAATCAAACCATTTATGGCATAGTGGATATGATGTCACATGTGCTTGAACATTATTTTCATTTAGAAGAAAATACAGATTTTCAAGACCGCATGTGTGAATCTTTACTGATCACTGTAATGGAAACGGCACCTAAGTTGCTTGCGGATCTAGAAAATTACCAGCACAGGGCAACCATTCTTTACTGTGGGACGATGGCTCTCAATGGAATCTTAAATATGGGATATCGCGGTGATTGGGCTACACATAATTTAGAACACGCTGTATCGGCCGTATATGACATTCCGCATGGCGGCGGACTGGCTATCCTTTTCCCACATTGGATGAGGCATAATCTAGCGGTGAAGCCTGAACGCTTTAAGCAGCTTGCCGTTCGGGTGTTTGGGGTAAATGAAGCGGATAAGAGTGCAGACCAAATAGGTCTCGAAGGGATTCAAAAATTACGTGAGTTCTGGAATAGTATTGAAGCACCGTCCAGTTTAGCTGATTATAAGATTGATGATTCGAAAATTGACTTAATGGCAGACAGAGCAATGGAAAACGGCGAGTTTGGAAATTTTAAAAAGTTAAACCGTGAGGATGTTTTAGCTATTTATCGCGCATCACTATAAAATAAATATTAAAAAGAAATTTGTCGAAATTGGGTGCGCTTTCAATGATGGACCTGCCTTGATAATCATCCCATCATTCGTTAAAGTGGTTATGTAAATAAAATTATGGAGGATCATGCATGACACACGTTCGTTTTGATTACTCAAAAGCTTTAACCTTTTTTGGAGAACATGAACTTACATATTTACGTGATGCCGTGAAAGTGGCTCATCATTCACTACATGAGCAAACTGGTGCAGGTAATGACTTTTTAGGGTGGATTGACCTCCCGACCAACTACGATAAAGAAGAGTTCTCACGTATTCAAAAATCTGCTGAGAAAATTAAAGCTGATTCTGATGTTCTTCTTGTTATTGGAATTGGAGGATCGTATCTTGGAGCAAGAGCTGCGATTGAAATGTTGCAGCATAGCTTCTATAACGTCCTTCCGAAAGATAAGCGAAAAACACCACAAGTGATTTTTGTAGGAAATAATATTAGCTCCACTTATATGAGAGATTTGATGGATATCCTTGATGGAAAAGACTTTTCTATTAATGTCATTTCCAAATCGGGAACTACAACTGAACCAGCAATTGCTTTCCGCATTTTCCGTAAGCTTCTTGAAGAAAAATACGGTCAGGATGAGGCGCGCAAACGGATCTATGCCACAACGGATAAAGCAAGAGGAGCCCTCAAGACCTTAGCAACAGAAGAAGGCTATGAAACGTTCGTAATCGCTGATGACATTGGTGGACGTTATTCTGTTCTAACAGCAGTTGGTTTGCTTCCAATCGCAGTAAGCGGGGCAAACATCGAGAAAATCATGGAAGGTGCTGCAGTGGCACAAACAGACTTCGGTCATTCCGAACTCGAAGATAATGCCGCTTACCAATATGCTGCTGTTAGAAATGTGTTGTACAACAAAGGTAAAACCATTGAAATGCTGATTAATTATGAGCCAGGCTTGCAATATTTCTCAGAGTGGTGGAAACAGTTATTTGGCGAAAGTGAAGGTAAAGACCAAAAAGGTATTTATCCTTCTTCTGCGAACTTTTCAACGGATCTTCACTCACTTGGACAATATGTTCAAGAAGGGCGCCGTGATTTGTTTGAAACCATTATTAAAGTTGAAACTCCTCGTCATGAGCTGAAAATTGAAGCGGAGGAAAATGATTTAGATGGTTTGAATTACCTTGCTGGTCAAACAGTAGACTTCGTCAATAATAAGGCATTTCAAGGGACGATGCTTGCCCATACCGATGGCGGCGTGCCGAACTTAATTGTGACAATTCCAGCCATGGATGAGTATACATTAGGGTATCTTGTCTACTTCTTTGAAAAAGCCTGTGCCATGAGCGGCTACTTATTAGGAGTAAATCCTTTTGACCAACCAGGTGTTGAAGCATACAAAGTAAATATGTTCGCTCTTCTAGGTAAACCAGGATACGAAGAGAAAAAAGCAGAATTAGAAAAACGTTTATAAAATATAGAAAAGAGAACTGATGGAATACTTTCAGTTCTCTTTTTTTTATTGAAATGATTTGATTTGGAGAAACTAATGGTATCGAAAATTAGGGGGTTAATGTTGATGATTGAGTTACCATCGAAAGTGGAAGGAAAACAGTTTGACTTATACGAACTTGAACAAAAATTAAAACCAATCGGCTATTCGATTGGCGGAAACTGGGATTATGACCATGGTGCTTTTGACTATAAACTTGATGATCAGGATGGCTACCAATTCGTGCGACTGCCATTTCAAGCCGTTGATGGGCAACTAGATGATAACAATTGTACGGTAAGGCTAGGAAGACCATTCCTCTTGTCCCATAAATATGAAGCAGGGCTTGATGACGAAGGGAGCACAGGAACCTTTTCAGGTACCCTAAATCAATTTCAGGAACCTGTCGATAAGGATGCGAGCATTCCCGAGAAGTATAGGGAATCTGGAACAGCGTTGGTCCAGGAATTGGAAATGCTTCTCCTTCAGGATTAAGCTATTTAAAAATTAATAATTGGTCATTCTCTTCAATAGACATTGAGTGGGATGGATTCAGTAATGTTTCCTCCCCTCTTTGAATGCCAATCAGGAGGTAGCCTTTTTTTAATAATAAATGACATACATCGCTGAATGGTTTACCAATTTCAGGTTCCTCAACTGGATATGATGACAATCTGCTTTCCTGTAACTCATGGACCACGTTTGACAACAGTCCATCCCCATTCGAGTGCAGACTGTTAACCATGAAGACACTTGTTAATTTATTTGATTGAATCACTTCATCAGCACCGGCCCGATAAGCATTTATTACTTGCTCTCTAGTTAATATTTCAACGATACATTTTACTTGTGCACATATTCCTTTAATAGTGAGTAGGGTAAGAATGCTATTCATATCTGCTTGTAGTTCATCATTTCCCCGATCTGCAGTAATTAACACTTTTTCCGCATTCTTGATATCACTTTTGACGATGGTTTCATCTACATGACCTTTCCCTTGAATAAAGTGTACAAACCTTGACTTTACTGGGTTTGCATCAAGCGTTTCGTCAATTAATACTATCATTTGTTGATATTTTGTGGTTGTAAGCTTACTTATTAACTCTTTCGATCGTTCATTCCAGCCGATAATGATGATATGACCTTTACCTTTATAAGGAATTCTCCCTTCGGACAGGGCATCTTGTTTTGTGACCGCAGCTGCGGCCAATGTTCCAAAATAGGAAGAAACAAATGCAACACCGAATAGGATTAAGATTAAGGCGGTTAGTCTGCCTAAGAAGGAGTGTGGGACATAATCGCCATATCCTACCGTTGATGCGGTAATAATGGCCCACCAGATGCCATCAAAAATTGTGGGAAAAGTGGTTGGTTCTAAAAAGTGAATAGATATTCCAAATGAGAGAAACACAAGCAATGCCATTAATAGAATTCGGACGAGGAGCGGCAAACGTAAGAAACTGATATACACTCTGTTCGGCATAATCGTCACCCCTTTCTTGTGTCTTTAGCTCCACCACTTAGATTAGGTGCTGAAACAGTTATTTCTATTATTAACGAAAACGAATTAATCTAATAGGACCATTTGATGATTTTAATAATAGGTCAATGTTCACAAAAGTTACTTATATTTTTCTCAAAGCTACTTGTTTTTAATGCCCAAAACTTTTAAATTATGGTTACTATC
>NZ_JBALSN010000039.1:16524-17422 GCF_036966985.1 Neobacillus drentensis
ATCAAATATTGAAAAAACAAGGGTTGAAATGGTTGAATTAGCTCATCGTTACGGTTACTCTAATCCTTATGTAGTCCAATGCAGTCAGAAGCTCGATTCTCTTTTAAATGTCTATAATAAATTTGAAAAGCAATAATGTAAGTAAGTATAGAAACCTTCCGATGACCGGAAGGTTTTATTTTTTTGTGGTACAAACCTATTTCTCTGAATAAAAATTATAGACAGGCTTCTACTTATTTATTAGGGAGAGATATGGATGAATGTATTTTTGAGCTATATACTTTTAGGATTATCGCTGGCTGCTCCGATTGGTCCGATTAATGCAGCGCAGATTGACAGAGGCATAAGGAATGGATTTATGAATTCGTGGCTTATTGGAGTCGGGGCTGTTATTGCAGATGGCGTGTATATGCTTGTAGTTTATATAGGAGTTGTCCAGTTTCTTGAAACAGCATTTATGCAAACGTTTCTTTGGTTTTTTGGTTGTTTTGTCCTGATGTATACAGGAATAGAAACCTTCATGAACGCGGGAAAAATTAATTTAGAGCAATCCAGAGGTAAGGAACCACTGATAAAATCATTCTTCTCAGGATTTCTTATGTCAATTTCTAATCCCTTAACGATTCTATTTTGGTTAGGGATTTATGGGTCCGTCCTTGCAAAAACAGCTGCATCCTCAAATCCGACTCAATTAGTTCTTTACAGCTGTGCGATTTTTATTGGGCTGTTGATTTGGGATATTGCCATGGCAAGTGTATCAAGCAGTTTTCGTAAATTCTTAACTCCCCGCTTACTTGTAGGTATATCTTGCCTGTCCGGTCTTTCATTGATTGGATTTGGGATATATTTTGGAATGCAAGCTTTTAATAATTTATTTTAGAGGCTGTGTTAAACTTGT
>NZ_JBALSN010000039.1:17467-35924 GCF_036966985.1 Neobacillus drentensis
TCAACAGAGTGCCAAAATCAACATTAACCTTTAACACAGCTATTTTAGAAATTCCAATCCCCACAAATAATTCGGATTATTCATGCAATTTATTGACAGGTAAATCCCTTCCAATTAATATTATGTAATATACACGGTAAACAATAAAACATAATGTTGTTTTTCGGTTATAAAACAATACTATTGATAGGAGAGGAAGTATGGAACTTATAGCACAAAGAAGTGAATTAATCGAAGTGGCTAAGGGAATCCGCCCTGCCGATTTATATATTAAAGGCGGAACGGTGATCAATGTTTATTCTGGTGAATTTTTAAAACAGAATATTGCTGTTTATAAGGATTGCATTGCTTATATTGGTACAAGTGAAGCCTCAATCGGTGAACATACAAAAGTAATTGATGCAGAAGGAAAGTATGTATCACCAGGATTTATCGAAGCACATGCCCATCCTTGGGTATTTTATAATCCCGTAAGTATGACAGAAAAAGTATTGCCATTAGGAACCACTACCACCGTGAATGATAATTTATTTTTTTATTTACATATGGGAGCAAAAGGGTTTAAAGAAATGGTTAAGGATTTAAAACCATTACCCGGCAACTTTTTTTGGCTTGCCCGGCTTGTAACACAAGCGGATTATCCGGGGGAACGGGAGTGGTACAACCATAAGGATATCAGAGAGCTGCTGGAACTTGATGAAGTGCTAGGATCAGCGGAAGTTACTAGGTGGCCGTTATTATATAACGGGGATCCATTTTTACTTGATACGATGAATTTTATTAAGGAGCTCGGCAAGGTCTCCGATGGGCATACAGCAGGCTGTTCTTATGAAAAATTGAATGCTGTTGTTGCATCAGGTGTAACAGCTTGTCATGAAGCGATTACAGCAAGTGAAGCCTTTGACCGGCTTCGATTAGGAATGTGGACAACACTTCGAAACAGTTCACTTCGTCCGGATTTGCAAGAAATTATTAAACTGATTACCGAGGAAAATGTAAATACAAGCAGAATTCTTATGACGACAGATGGCCCGCATCCTTCATTTATTGAAAAAGAGGGATTTGTTGATGGTCTAGTAAGGCAGGCTGTGGAACTAGGAGTCCCTGTGATGACTGCAATTCAGATGGTCACCATCAATGCTGCCACCTACCTGCGATTGGATGATTATATTGGCGGCCTTGCACCGGGGAGAAAGGCAGACATTCTACTATTACCTAATCTAGAGGATTTCCGTCCCGAACTCGTGATTGCATCTGGAGAAATCGCAGCGGAGAAGGGAAGGCTAACTGTTTCATTGCCTGAAATAGATTGGCACCAATATATTGTTCGTCAGCCTTTTGCCTTTTCTAAATCACTCTTAGAAAATATCAATCTTTATCGCTATCCACATCCATCCGAACATGATCCAGTTCCTGTTGTTTATTTTAAAAGTAACGTCATTACACAAAGAAAAGATACGGAGCTTCCATCCGTTAATGGTTATGCGGACCTTTCTGGTCATGAAGGACTGGTACAGGCAGCATTAATTGACCGTAATGGAGAATGGGTGAGCAAGGGAATTTTGGAGCGATTTGCAGTAAATTTAGATGGGATGGCTTCTACGTATAATACTACCACAGAACTGTTAGTAGTGGGGCGGGATCCTGAAGCAATGGCCAAAGCGGCTCGTAGGGTTCATGAGATGGGGGGAGGAATTGCAATTGTAGATGGAGATGAAATTGTCGTAGAAATCCCTCTGCCGTTTACTGGAATGATGACAACAAATACAGGATTTAATGCTGCCGTAGAGTATCATGATCAACTGTTATCTGCCTTACAGGAACGTGGGTTTCCATTCCATGATATTCTTTACACTTTATTATTTTTAACATGTGACTTTCTCCCAGGACTTCGACTGGTCCCTTTTGGTTTGTACGAGGTAAAGACGGATGATATTTTGTTACATGCTTCCCCATTGGACACCATGAGCTATCAGATTAAAAATTAACAAATTACGGGAAATCTATAGAGGATCATGCCTTTGACAGCATGATCCTCTTTTCTACTTTTCCAGCACTGAATAATACCAAATGCCTTGAATAAGTTCCTTACCGATTCTCCCTTTATCTTCTAAGAAATCTAAATGACCGATAATTTCAGACATGACAAGAGAAAATTGCTCGTAATAGGTATTTTTGTAATAGGACTTAGCAATATCACTCCCCGTTGAACATCCAGATTGAATTAACTGAAGGAGACGTTCGGCTTTTGCATCAATTCGATTCAGCCGTTTACTAATTAACGCGTTTGGCTGTTCAATGATTGTTCCGTGTCCAGGGAAAACGAAATCCACGTTTAACGCTAAGCATTTCTTTAGGGAATCTATATGCTGCAGGAGTGTGGGAATTCTGTTTCCAAATAAATTGGGTTCAACTAGAGCGTTGCTAGAAATATGCTCAATCAATAAATCACCGGCGAATAACCAGTTATTCTTTTTATCATGAAAGGAAAGCTGGTCGGGTGAATGCCCAGGAACCTCGATAATAGTAAAATTGAGGAGCTGGTTGGTGGTAATTTCCATGACATCTGCTTGAATAGCGTTTTGTTTATTCCGCTTGACAGCATTTTTTAAATAAACCACATGCTTCTCCCCGTTCTCACCGCAGCCCATTTCTCGATAAAGCTGTGAATAAAACTCTATTCTCATCTCAAGAAAGGCGGCGTCCCTTTTTAAACGGGGAATGGACTCGGAATGGGAAAAGACTGGAATGCGATTTTCAGCGGTTATTCGATTGACTAATCCAATATGGTCAATATGATGATGAGTCAGGATAATTTCCGTTATGTCATTAATTGTGAATCCATTCTTTTGTAACGTATCGATTAATCCATCCCAGCATTCCTCGTTATTCCAACCTGCATCTATCATTGAAAGGGAATGTTCCTGCTTTACTAGAAAGAAGTTAACACTCTTTAATGAAGAACGATCTGGAATAATGATCGGGAATACCTCACAGCCTGCTTTTTTCAAATCATTCAAAGCTTACACCCCACAAAAGGATTTTTCTGTTTTATTCTTCGAAAGATTTCGAATTTAGTTTTTATTATATCAACCGATTGTGGTCCAAGCAATTATTTCACTAATCGAATTTATTACGGTTGTCAAAAAAGAATAATACGAGCGAAACATTTTAATATTTTTTACTATGGTGGTGTGAAAAATATTAAATGAGAGAAAAAGGGAGAATGACTAAGATAATCAAAGAAAAGGACAAGGAAAATGGTGAAAATAGTTAAATTTCAAGTATTGCAAATAATTAGAAAACTGTATATATTATGTATTAACAACGAAAGAAATTAAATCGTAATAAAAACATTGAGGAGGATTTAAAATGACAACAACAGTAACAGAGGCAAAAACACTTACCGTAAAAAAATTAAATGGTGTGGCAGAGGTACATATTCATGTCAATAAAACCAACGCCTATGACTTGGAATACTACAAGGAATTAAATGCAGCTATTGATGATATTCGTTTTGATAGTGAAATTAAAGTAGCGGTATTAATGAGTGATATGCCTAAATTCTTCTCAGCTGGAGCAAATATTAATTTTCTAAAAGCGGCGGAGCCACGCTTTAAAACACAATTTTGCTTATTCTGTAATGAGACATTAGATAAAATTGCGCGCTCACCGCAAATCTGGATTGCATGTTTAGAAGGTCATACAGTTGGCGGCGGATTAGAAATGGCGCTTGCATGCGACTTACGATTTATGGGTGATAATGCTGGAAAAATCGGTCTACCTGAAATTACTCTAGGTGTTCTTGCAGGAACTGGTGGTACACAACGTTTAGCACGTCAAGTAGGGCACTCTAAGGCACTTGATCTGAATCTCACAGGTGAAACATTAACACCACAAGAAGCTTTGGAAATTAAATTAGTGGATCGGGTCTTCCCACAAGAGGAAACAAGAGCAAAAACTTTAGAATACGCTCAGAAAATTGCTAGTAGCGCTACGTATGCGGCTTCGAATATTAAACTATCAATTATGAATGGGAAAGAAATGCCATTAAATGCAGCGATTCGTTATGAGGGAGAACTTCAAAACCTATTATTCCGTTCTCAAGATGCGAAAGAAGGACTAAGTGCATTTATTGAAAAACGCAGTGCTGATTGGTCAGGTCAATAATATAAACAATGGCGATATCGATTATCGATATCGCCATTTTAATCACGAAGTAGAAAGGGAGGGGCCCTTAAATATGCGGTCAAATGAACTTGAAGTGTTAGTCAATTGGGGTGATACCGATAAAGCGGGTATTGTCTATTATCCAAACTTTTTTAAATGGTTTGATATAGCAGGACACCAATTTTTTAGAAGCTGTGATTTAGCTCCTGCCAAATTGGAAGAGCAGCGAGGAATCATTATCCCGCTCCTAGATGTCCAATGTACCTTTGAAAAGGCTTTGCTTTATGATGATCTTATTTCCATTCATACAAATGTGGAGGAAATCAACCGAAAAACAATTAAATTGAAACATAAAGTGTATCGGGACGGAGAACGTGTCGCACACGGCTATGAAGTTCGCGGCTGGGTCCAACAATCATCCGATCAAATCAAAGCAGTCATCATTCCGGAAGACGTTAAATCAATTCTAAGTGAAAATATTCATACGAAAACAGATAAGAACAGGCCAAGGTTTAATGCATAAATCCCGACGTTCCTCTATAATATAAATGTCTCTGTAGAAAAGACATTTAAAATATTTACCAATAATTAATGGATGGTGGCAATGATGAAGCCGAGATCACTAATGTTTACTCTATATGGAGAGTACATTCAATATTATGGGGGAGAAATCTGGGTTGGGAGTTTAATTCAGTTAATGAATGCCTTTGGGATATCAGAATCCTCCGTGCGCGGGGCCATATTAAGGATGGTTCAAAAGAATCTATTGCAAGTTAGAAAAAAGGGGAATAAAAGCTACTACTCTATTACTGAACAGGGAAGAAGAAGAGTCGAAGATGGAGTAAAAAGGGTCTATGCTGCTCCTCTTTCAGCATGGGATGGCAAATGGAGAATTTTAAGCTATTCCTTCCCTGAAGAAAAACGAGAACTAAGGAATGAAATTAGAAAAGAGCTGACCTGGACTGGTTTTGGAATGCTTTCAAATAGTACATGGATCAGCCCCAATCCTCTAGAAGATCAAGTAATGGAAATGATTAAGAATTATCAAATTGAAGAAAATACCATGTTATTCAGTTCCTCTGATGTCATTTCACATACGAGTGAAGGGATTATTGAAAAAGGATGGGATCTGGGGCAGGTTTCTGATAATTACAATCAATTTATTGAAAAGTATTCAACTGAATTTGAAGAATTACGAGAAAAGGCGTTAACTAACACATTAACGGACGAAGAGTGCTTTATTAAACGAACGTCCATCGTCCATGAATATCGTAAGTTCTTATTTCAAGACCCTGGCTTTCCACGTGATTTACTGCCAGCGGATTGGATTGGAACAAAAGCGAGAGAATTATTTTGGAATATTCATCAATTAATATCTATCCCGTCTATTCGCTATTTTGAATCTATCTATGAATCTGCTCCAGACCAAGATATAAAGCCGGTACGAGACAAAGCAATCAATCCTTTTAAGGAAATTTATGTATAACGCTTTTCATGGAAAAGATTAAAAATCTCTAACAAGGAAGGGATCAATTTGGAAAAGGTTATCTTAAAGGTAGACAATCATTTAGCGGTTGTTACCATTAATCGCCCTGAACAATTAAATTGCTTTGATTATGAAACGCTCGCTCAGTTAGATGAAATTGTAGAAGGACTTAAATTAGATAAGGATATACGTGTCGTAATTATCACTGGTGCGGGAGAGAAAGCATTTAGTGCTGGTGCCGATTTACGGGAAAGACGGACGCTGAGTGAAAAAGAAGTCCGCAGGAACGTAGCTATGATCCGTGATGTTTTTACAAAAATTGAAGAACTGCCGCAGCCGACGATTGCCGCTGTTAATGGCTACGCACTGGGCGGCGGGCTTGAGCTTGCCTTAGTCTGTGATTTCCGGATTGCTGTCAAAGAAGCAACAATGGGGTTAACAGAAGTAAGTTGGGGGATTATCCCTGGAGCAGGCGGCACACAGCGCTTAAGCAGATTAATTGGAACATCAAAAGCAAAGGAATTGATCTTAACTGCTAGAAAAATAGATGCTTTTCAGGCATATGATTTAGGAATAGTTAATCAAGTGGTTGAAGGTAGTGATTTACTAGATTCCTCGATTAAATTGGCAGCAGAAATCATGAAAAATGCACCTCTAGCTGTTACACAAGCAAAGTATGCGATCAATTATGGTAGCAATGTCGATGTGAAAACTGGATTAGCGATTGAATCCAAGGCGTATGAGGTCATTATTCCAACAAAAGATCGAATCGAAGCATTGGAGGCTTTTAAGGAAAAACGCCCGCCGAAATTTAAAGGGGAATAGGAGACAAAGGATGAGTAATATTCATAAAAAGGGTGAAAGTGTGACAATTGAGCCGATAGATTTTAATGGGTATCGAATCGGAATCCCTATACCTTTTCCAATGAAATATGTCTATTGTTATCTTTTTAAACAAGATAGTCATTACGTATTAATCGATGTTGGCTATAACAATAAGCGAGGAAGAGCTGCTTGGGAAGAAGCCTTCCAAGAGCTAAACATCCACCCTAATCAGATTAAGACGATTTATTTGACTCATTTTCATCCGGATCATGCTGGTCTTGCGGGCTGGATGCAACAATTAACAGGTGCGCAGATCTATATGCACGAAATTGATGCCCAAATGATGCAGCACGTATGGGGAGATGAAAGCAGACAGGCGGAAAATATCAAAGAAATGGTTGCCCGGCATGGGACACCGCTCGTATTAGCTGATGAGATTGAGCGGCAAATGGTGTTAATGATTGACCATATTCGACCGCTGCCGGCTATTTCTGTTATCGCCGAACAAGTAGAATTTGCTGAAAAGCACTGGAAGGTCATTCATACGCCAGGTCATAGTACCGGTCATATTTGTTTTTTTCAGGAAGAGGAAAAAGTGTTAATTTCTGGTGACCATATTCTTGATAAAATTACCCCGAATATTAGTGTTTGGCCTGGTTCGAGTCAAACCCCCTTACATGACTATATTAGGTCTTTGTATAAAGTAAGAGATTTGCATGTGAAGAAGGCGTTTTCGGGTCATGGCAACCCCATCGATCACGTAAATAAGCGGATTGATCAACTACTTGTTCATCATGAAGAGCGTCTGGCAGCAATGGAAGGAATGGCACTTGGGCGTTCAGCATTCGAGGTTGCTGAGGCTAGCTTTGCCCATAAAGAGTTAACACCACACCAGTGGCGATTTGCAATTGCCGAAACGATTGCCCACTTAGACTATTTATCTTTCGAAAACCGTATTAATAAAGTAATAGGGAATCCAATTAAATATAATCAACTGAACTAAGAACGGCGCCTGAATAGGCGTCTCTTTTTTTGTCTAGATTAAGTCGAATTATGTTTTTTATATTAACAACATAAAAACGTAATAAAAGTATTGACAGACAATTTAAAATAATCTATATTATCTAATATAGACGATAATATAAAAAACGTAATAAGGTGAGGCGATGAATATGGGTCAGGCAGAGGTTTTAATCGAGAAGATTCAAAAAGGATTTATGCTTGAATGTAAAGAGGATATGAATGATGAGTATCTTCGTGCCTTAAAACAAACGTTAATGATTGTTGGTGACACAGAACTTCTAAGTGTTCCCCCACTTTTAACCGTGTATAATGAAGCCCCAAATCTTAACTATAAAATTACAGCACTAGCTGTTATTCAGGATGAAATTGGCCACGCACATATTGCCTATCGTTTACTGGAGGATTTAGGGGAAGATGTCGAGGAGCTCCTTTATAACCGACCGGCTAATCGATGGAAAAATCCGTATGCTTTTGATTTTAAATTAGACAATTGGATTGAACTTGGCGTATTTAATGGACTGTTTGACCGTTCTGGTTACACACTGCTGGGTGATGCCTATCAACACACATCCTATGGTCCATGGAAACGCGCATTAGTAAAGGTAGACAAAGAAGAACTATTTCACTTGCGAAATGGTGAAATCATCATGAAAGCAGGCATGAAAAATCCAGAAACAGCTAAACAAGTTCAAGAAGCGGTTGATTGGATGTTCTTAATGGCATTGGAGTTTTTCGGAGTTGCCGACAGTCTTAAGAGCCGTTCCGCCCAACTCGACTACAAGTTAAAAGGCAAGACCAATGATGAGCTTAGACAAAAATGGTTATCCACGGCAGTTCCGTTTTGTGAATCAATTGGTGTAAAAGTGCCGTCTCACTATGATGAGGCACAAGGTAAATTTGTAATTGATGTTCCTTTTCCGTGTAAATTTGATGTAGAAAATAAAAAATGGCTGCTCGATCAACCTGATACTTGGCAGGGAGTTATTGAACGATTTAAGAAACGCGGACCGCAAAATCAAGAGTTTGTTAGAAGAATTCAAAAGGGATTCTTCGAATTAGAAGCACTGCGAACAGAGGAGGTTGTTTAGATGCAGACAACAGTAGAAACTGATAAGTATTGGCATGCTTTAACAGAGGTCATGGATCCTGAATTTCCAATCAGTGTAGTTGATATGGGATTAATCTATGAAATTGCCAAAGAGGATGAAGGAAAAGTAGCCGTTAAGATGACTTATACTTCAACAGGGTGCGGCTGTATGCAATGGATTGAAAGCGATATCAGGGAACGGCTACTTAAAGAAGAAGATATTCAAGAAGTAAATATTGAAGTAGTTTGGAGTCCGCCATGGACTATAAAAAATATGAGTGAAAAAGGGAAAGAAAAACTCAGAACCTGGGGTGTTAGCTCATGATTGAAAAGAAACAGAAACCAGAATATCTTCTTTTTACCCGTATCAATCGGGGCGATGATTTGATTCAAGTGGGTTCATTTCAAGCGGAGAGTGACGAACTTGCAAAAATATATTCCCAGTATATTTATGATGAGGAAGACTGGGTAGAAATGCAAGTTGTCCGAAAAGATGCATTCATAACTGTACGCCTTCCAGAACCATTATTTGAAAAAGAGGGTGTAAATTAATATGAGAATAGTAAACAATTTATCTCTTATCGAACTAGCCGAAACGATTGCGGATAACAAATTTATTTTAGGTGACCGTCTTGTGGAAATTGGTATTAGCGGACCAAATTTAGAAGCGACTCTATCATCGATTGCGATGGCCCAAGCTGAACTTGGTCATGCAAGACTCATGTATAAATGGGCAAATGAATTACAGGGTTTAAATGGCAGTAAAGTTGAAATTAAAAACCAAACAGGGAAGGCCTTCCCTTCTGTTGTCAATACATCCCATTGGGTGGCTTTAATTGCTGGTGTCTATGCGGTCAATGTTGCAGTTGAACTCGTTATGCAAGCAATCCTTAGTGCAAAGCATCCTGATTTAAGTGCCCCATTTAGTAAAATGTTGAAAGAACAAGAAGAACATCTTCTTTACTCAAGAAGCTGGTGTAAACAATTACTTAATGATAAAGGAGCCGTTCCCAAAACACTGACAGAGGAGCTTGAAAAAGTATCAGTAGAAGCATCGAAGTGGTTAAATAATGTGGAAAATGACAAGCAATTAATCTCTGAAAAGATAATCTTAGAAAATAGTAATCTTGTAAACGCATACGAGGAAACGATCAAAAAGCTGATAACTCTTGGGGATGTGCAGCATGTCTGATCAGACGAAAGCAATTCAATGCTCCTTCTGCTCTTCTGAAAATGTAGAAAAAATCTCTTCCTTTGGGACCGCTCAATTAGTAAGACAGTACTATTGCAACAGCTGCCGGACCGTCTTTGAATATGTTCGCTGGCAAGCTTCACAGTCAAATAATGAGAGGTGTCTAGCATCTAATGAAGGAAATTGAAAAAGTCGGGATCGTCGGTTCAGGAACGATGGGGGCTGGAATAGCTCAGCTTATTATCCAGAACGGATTGACCGCGATTATTTATGATATTGACCAGGAAACAGTGGACCGGGCACGCTCAGCGATTGAGTCAAGATTAGATCGCTTAGTTGAGAAAAAGAGAGCGAGCGCCAATGAAGTTAACCAGTTTAAAAATCATCTGCTTACATCGTCCGATTTATCCGAGCTTTCTGATTGTCAGCTTGTAATCGAGGCCACCCCAGAGAACATGGAAATAAAGCGATCTATTTTTCGTAGATTAGAAGAGGTTTGTTCTAATGAGGCTATATTGGCTACTAACACCTCTTCGCTGTCGATTACGGAAATTTCGGGACAGATTCAGACGCCAAAGCGTGTGGCGGGTTTTCATTTTTTTAACCCAGCACCAGTCATGCCATTAGTAGAAGTTATCCACGGCTTAAAAACGGCTCCTGATACAGTAAAATCCCTGGTGGATTTTGCTAAAAGGATTCATAAGAGTCCAGTGGTATGCAAGGATACTCCTGGATTTATAGTCAATCGCGTGGCCCGCCCATTTTATGGTGAAGCATTAAAAATCATGAATGAACAAGTAGCCACGGTTGATCAAATTGACCGGATAATGAAAAAAGTCGGGAATTTTAAAATGGGTCCCTTTGAACTACAAGATTTAATCGGAATAGATATAAATTTTGCGGTAACAAAATCCGTACACGCCAGTTTTCACGGTGAGACCCGTTTTCGCCCGCATTACATTCAAGAGCGCATGGTGCAAGCAGGCAGCTTAGGAAGAAAAACGAAGGGGGGGTTCTTTTCATATGACACCTAAAGGGATTGTCGTCATAGGTGAAAATTTGTTAGCAAAAGAGCTTGTCCATTCACTTCGGGAGTATGGGTTTAAAGATGCAGTGCTCAATGATTACAATGCAGTTAAGGACATTGATGCTGTTATTGAAACTAGTAATCTTGATTTGGAACAAAAAAAGCGGAATCTAAAAGCGATTGAAGCGCATGTTCCGACAAAGGCATTGGTTTTATCTACCACGCTTGCAGTAACTGCAACTGAAGCAGCATCGTGGCTTGAACATCCTGAAAGACTAGTGGGATTTGGCGCCTTTGCGAATTTCAAAGAAGGGAAACTTATTGAGATAGCTCCAGCATTGCAATCTGATCCGTATTTTTTTCAAATTGCCAAAGAACTGTTCTTAGGAATAGGGCAGGAAACAGAAGTGGTGCAGGATGAAGTCGGTCTAGTCTTTCCGCGGATTCTAGCCATGATTATTAATGAGGCGGCCTTTTCTCTCATCGAAGGTACAGCTTCGGCAGAAGACATTGATGAGGCAATGAAAAAAGGAACGAATTATCCAAGCGGACCTTTGGAATGGGCAGAGAAGATCGGGATCGATGATATTTATGCGGTTCTAAATGGGCTGTATCACAACCTTGGAGAGGAAAGATACCGGCCAGCACCGTTAATCCGTAAATTGGTCCATGCTGGCTGGACCGGGAAAGAAACCGGGAAAGGTTTCTATTACAATCAAAATCGTCTCGTTAAGGAGTACTCCATATGAGAGAAGCAGTCATAGTTGATGCCATCCGCACACCCATCGGAAAGGTCAATGGCTCATTGTCCAATGTTCGAGCAGATGATTTAGCCGGGCATGTTATGAAGCACCTATTAGCAAGAGTAAATTTGGATCGTTCTTTAATAGAAGATGTTTATTTCGGTTGTACGAAT
The DNA here is from genome assembly GCF_036966985.1 of Neobacillus drentensis. Classification (GTDB taxonomy): domain Bacteria; phylum Bacillota; class Bacilli; order Bacillales; family Cytobacillaceae; genus Neobacillus; species Neobacillus drentensis_E. The sequence goes on from NZ_JBALSN010000039.1 coordinate 29,194, forward strand.
CAAGCGGGGGAAGATAATCGTAATGTAGCAAGAATGGGATTATTATTAGCCGGAATTCCGGAGTCTGTGGCTGGAGTGACGATTAATCGATTATGTGGGTCGGGTTTGGATGCAGTCAATCAAGCATCAGCGGCCATCAAGGCTGGGGTTGGAAATGTCTTTATTGCTGGTGGAACAGAAAACATGACCAGGGCTCCATATGTAATGATGAAACCCCACTTGTCAAATCCAAGAAGTAATCAAACGCTGTATGATACAACGATTGGCTGGCGTCTTGTGAATCCCAGCATGGCAAAGGAATATCCGCCAATTAGTTTAGGAGAAACCGCGGAAAATGTGGCGGAAAGATATAACATTTCCAGAGAAGAGCAGGATGAACTGGCGCTTAACAGTCAATTAAAAGCAGCCGCAGCGATTAAATCTGGACGTTTCCGTGATGAAATTATCCCAATCGAAATTCCGCAGAAAAAGGGAGAAACGCTTGTTTTTGCTACAGACGAACATGTTCGTCCTGCCACCACATGGGAGGCGCTGGCAAAGCTTAAGCCTGTATTTAAGGATGGTGGAACTGTTACTGCTGGAAACTCATCTGGAATTAATGATGGGGCAAGCGCCCTGCTAATTATGGAAAAAGAACTGGCAGAAAAGCTTGGTTTAAAACCATTAGCAAGGATTGTTACCTCAGCAGTTGCTGGAGTCGATCCGGCTTACATGGGGATTGGGCCGGTTCCTGCAACTCGGAAAGCCCTCAAAAGAGCCGGATTATCGGTTAATGATCTGGATTTAATAGAAATTAATGAAGCCTTCGCCGCTCAATCTGTAGCATGCATTAACGAGCTGGGTTTTGACTTGAGTAAGGTAAATGTGAATGGCGGAGCAATTGCACTTGGCCACCCGCTTGGCTGCAGTGGTGCCAGAATATTAACAACACTAGTCCATGAAATGCAAAAGCGTGATTGCCGTTATGGTCTAGCCACGATGTGCATCGGGGTTGGTCAAGGGATCGCCACAATTATTGAAAAAATTTAAAGGGGTAATCTAAATGTTAAAAACAACGACGTTGAAGGAAGAATACCAGTTATTAATAAATGGTGAATACAGCAACAGCAGCAATGAACAATTTTTTGATACACATAATCCTGCTACGGGTGAAGTGATAGCGCGTGTGGCAAAAGCCACGAAAGAGGATGTCGATCGTGCCGTTGATGCAGCAAGGAAGGCATTCGATACTGGTAAGTGGCCAAAACTGACACCGGCAAGAAGGGCAAGGGTTCTCAATAAAGTGGCTGATATCATGAGAGCGCGCTTCAATGAGCTAGTGGAGGCTGAGGTATTAAATACTGGAAAAACCGTTGCTGCTGCCCAAGGGCAAATTAGCCAGGCAATTGAGGATTTTGAATTTTATGCTGCCGCGATTTCTACTCATGGCGGACGTACAAACCCAGTGCCAAACGGATTCTTTAACTATACCGTAAAGGAACCAGTTGGGGTATGTGCCCAGATTGTTCCGTGGAATTATCCACTAATGATGGCTGCATGGAAGGTAGCCCCAGCATTAGCTGCAGGCTGTACGATTATTTTAAAACCGGCAAGTTATACACCGATAACGGCATTTATGCTTGCTGATATTTGCCATGAAGCAGGAGTCCCAGCCGGTGTAGTAAATGTATTAACAGGAAGCGGCTCAGAGATTGGTCCATATTTAACTGAACATCAAGGTGTCGATAAAGTAGCCTTTACTGGCGAAACCGAGACGGGGAAAGACATTATGGCACGTGCATCACAAACCCTTAAACGTGTGACCCTAGAGCTTGGCGGAAAGTCACCGAGTATTGTTTTTGATGATTGTGACTTAGAGGCGGCAGTTGCGGGGTCAATTTATGGAATATTCTACAACTCGGGTCAATCCTGTGAAGCACGTTCACGGATTTTCGTGCATGAAAACGTTTATGATGAGTTTTTAACAAGGTTCATAGAAAAAGCAAGAAAATTAAAAGTAGGAGATCCGTTTAACAAAGAAACCCACATGGGGGCATTGATTTCAAAAAGCCATGAACAAACAGTCGACGGCTACGTTAAACTGGCGATCGAAGAAGGCGGGGAAATTCTGTTTGGCGGCGGCCGTCCCGAAGGACCAGAGTTTGAAAAGGGCTATTGGTATCAACCTACTATTATCGCAGGCGTCACGAATGATATGAGAATTGCTCAAGAAGAAGTATTTGGTCCTGTCGTTGTAGTGATGAAGTTTAAGGATGAATCTGAAGTCTTAAAACAAGCAAATGATTCCATCTTTGGCTTGGGTTCTGCAGTATGGACAAAGGACAATGGAAAAGCCCATCGTATTGCTGCGGGAATCCGTGCAGGTATTGTCATGATTAACAGTCCGATTTCTGCCTTCCCAGGAACACCGTTTGGAGGTTATAAACAATCTGGCTTCGGCAGGGAATTGTGTATCGAAACGCTAGATTTATATACAGAAACAAAAAGTGTTGTTTCCTATATTGGAGCAAAACCATTAAATATTTTCGGAATTTAAAAAAAATTTAAATAAATTTTATTGGAGGAATTAAAATGACAAATGTCCAATTAGAAACTAAGACGTTAACAGTGAAAAAAGAAAATGGAATTGCTGAGGTTCATATTCACGTCAATAAAACCAATGCCTATGATCTTGAATATTACAAAGAACTAAACGCTGCTATTGATGATATTCGTTTTGATAGTGATATTAAAGTTGCTGTTTTAATGAGTGATATGCCAAAATTCTTCTCAGCTGGAGCGAATATTAATTTCCTTAAAGCAGCAGAGCCGCGGTTTAAAACGCAATTTTGCTTATTCTGTAATGAAACATTAGATAAAATCGCCCGTTCTCCGCAAATTTGGATCGCTTGTCTTGAAGGCCACACCGTTGGCGGCGGACTCGAAATGGCATTAGCATGTGATCTGCGTTTTATGGGCGATCAAGCAGGGAAAATTGGACTGCCTGAAATTACCCTTGGCGTACTAGCGGGGACAGGTGGTACACAGCGTTTAGCCCGCCAAGTTGGCCATTCCAAAGCACTTGATTTAAACCTTACTGGGGAAACATTAACACCGCAGGAAGCCTTGAAAATCAAATTAGTAGACCGTGTTTATCCACAAGAAGAAACGCGCGCAAAAACATTAGAATATGCTAGGAAGATTGCTTCTAGTGCAACATATGCTGCTTCCAACATTAAGCTTTCAATCATGAACGGCAAAGAAATGCCATTAAATGCTGCGATTCGCTATGAGGGTGAATTACAAAATCTTTTATTCCGTTCGGAAGATGCAAAAGAAGGGCTATCAGCCTTCATTGAAAAACGTGCAGCTGCATGGGCTGGTAAGTAAAATAAAACTCGCAGGGGTTGACTCAATCGATGGGTTAGCCCTGCAGTTACGCAAATAAATAGAAGTTGTTTCCCTACTAGATTCGGCAGAAGGAATACCTGGAGTATCGAGTTCCAATTTTTCCTTGGGGGTTATAGAATGCTAGAGTCAGTTCAACAATTAAAGGGCATAAAAGATAATTTTAATAGTGCGTATCGTTTTGTAGAGGAAAATGTCCAAAAAGGTCTAGGAAATAAAGTAGCAATTTATTGTGAGGATGAGCAGGTCACCTATAGTGAGATTCTTAACAAAGCGAATAAATTTGGAAACGCTCTCAAGGAGATAGGCGTGGAACGGGAAAATCGGATCTTGCAGGTAGTCAGTGATTCACCTGAGTTTATTTACTCCTTTTTTGGTGCAGTCAAAATAGGTGCCATTCCAATACCAGTAAATACTTCAATGAAACCACAAGATTACGAGTACTTCCTAAATCATAGTCGTGCCAAAGTGTTACTCATTCAAGAGGAAGTCTGGAATTCAATCAAGGACGAGCGAGACCGCTTTATTTTTCTAAAAAACATCATTGTTATCTCAGAGACAGGCTATAGTAATCCCGATGCTACTGATTACTACGAGTTTATTGCTCCTGCTTCGTCTGAATTAGCGGTTGAACGAACCACTTCTGAAGATCCTGCTTTTTGGCTTTACAGCTCTGGAAGTACGGGGAATCCAAAAGGAGTTGTCCATATTCAAAGAAGTATGGAGGTAGCGTATAATAATTATGCGAAAAATATCCTTGGAATCAACGAGGATGACCGAACATTTTCTGCTTCCAAGTTATTCTTTGCTTATGGAATGGGGAACGGGATGTATTTCCCATTGGGAGCAGGTGCTTCAACCGTATTATTGAAGGATCGCCCAACACCAGAAAACATTTTTGCAACGATTGAAAAACAAAAGCCAACAATCTTTTTCGGCGTACCTACATTGTTTGGGGCGTTGATTCAATATGTTGAAAAAACGGGAATCATTCCAGACCTTTCATCTGTTAGAATTTGCGTATCCGCAGGTGAAGCGCTGCCAGCAACCTTTATTAGAAAGTGGAAACAGTTGTTTAATTTGGATATTTTAGATGGCATTGGTTCAACAGAAGCCTTGCACATTTATCTATCCAATCAAATGGGTCAAGTTAAAGAAGGAAGTACGGGAATGGTTGTCCCCGGATACAAGGTGAAAATCCTCAATGAAGATTCGCTGCCAGCGGCTGTAAATGAAATTGGCGACCTTGTTATTAAAGGTGATAGTGTTAGTATTGGTTATTTTTGTAATTTGGCTGAGAATCAAAGTAAATTTCACGGTGAGTGGATGTATACAGGGGATAAATATTATCAGGATGAAGAAGGTTATTTTTGGTATTGCGGCCGATCAGATGACATGTTGAAGGTGGGGGGGATTTGGGTTTCGCCGATTGAAATTGAAAAGACATTATTCCAACATGAGAAAGTCCTTGAGGTGGCAGTCATCGGTGCTAAAAATGAGAATAACCTTGTTTACCCGAAGGCATTTATTATTTTACGGGATGGGGTCGAGCCGTCCGATGACCTAAAGACAGATCTCAAACTCTATGTAAAACAAAACCTAGCACCTTATAAATATCCTAGGGAAATCGAATTTATCTCAGAATTGCCTAAAACAACAACGGGTAAAGTCCAACGGTTTAGGTTAAAACAAGCATAAAATTATATATTGTCACTAAATAGCCAGTTAAAGTTCCTGGCTATTTTTTGTCTTTTGGTATGTGAAGGTGGTAGTAATAAATGCCTGATATATAATGTGAGTTTTTTTCGTTAGTAGTAAAAACATAAATGATTTATCAAAGGGAATTATGAATAAAACTGATAAATATGTAAATATTTCATTATGAAATATTTATTAGTGTCAAAAAAAGATATTGTAAATAAACAAGGTAAACAATATAATAATATTAGAAATGTTCAAAATATTTTAAAAAAGGAGGGTAGATATTTATTTTTGGAAGCGTTAACAAAAAACAGGGGGTAATTATGAAAAATTTTAAAAGAAATGGATCTATTTTGATTCTATTAGTTCTATTACTTTCGGCATGTAGTTCTGGTGCTATTAACACATCTACTTCCAAAGAAAAAACAAAAGGGAAAACCAATGATAATTCTCCTATCAAAATCGGGGCATTGCTTCCTTCCACAGGTGTATATGCATCACTGGGTGAAAACTTACTTAATGGTATGAACCTTTACTTTGAACAACAAAACTTTGAAATAGCTGGGAAAAAGATAGAGATAATCCAAGAAGATACAGAGGCAGATCCGCAGGTTGCGTTAAGAAAGCTTAGAAAATTAACGGATCAAGATCAAATCGATATCTTAACAGGACCTGTTAGTACGGCGGTTGCGTATGCCATCCGTGATGAAGTAGACAGTAAAAAACTTCCGTTTCTCGATTCCCATGCTGGAGGGAATGATCTAACTAGAGCCAAGCGAAGCAATTACATTTACCGCTCCTCCTTTAGTTCATGGCAAATTGGTCATTCGATGGGTGAATGGGCATATAAAAACGTTGGAAAGAAAATCTATGTTACCGCTGCTGATTATGCCTTCGGTCATGAAGTAGCAGAAGCATTTAAAGAAGCGTATACAAAAGCAGGTGGACAAATTGCTGGTGAGGTATATCCTCCGCTAGGAAACAATGACTATTCCTCCTATCTCGGGAAAATGAATAAAGAAGGTATTAATGGTATTTATGCGTTCTATGCGGGTAGTGATGCAGTAAGGTTCGTCCAACAATATGACCAATATGGATTAAAAGGGAAAATACCGCTAATTGGTTCAGGTTGGCTTACTGCCGAAGATACTCGTCCACAACAAGGCACTTCAGCGGAAACTATTAAAGCCTCAATTTTCTGGGATTACAGCCTAGATACGCCAGAAAATAAGGCATTTGTTCAGGCCTATGAAAAGAAATACAACAAACGTCCAAGTATTGAATCAGCTGAGGGATATGATGCGGCCATGATTATTGCGGAAGCAATTAAAAAGTTAGATGGCGATGTTTCCGATCCAGATAAGTTGGTTGAAACAATTTCTTCGATTGAAATTAACAGTCCTAGAGGACCGATTAAGTTTGATAAAGAAACGCATAATGTGATTCAAAATCTTTATATCGTCGAAACAGGAATTGTTAATGGAAAAACAGAGAATAAGGTAATTGATACCATTCCTCAAGTTGTAGACCCAGGGAAATAAGGTTTAAAAAATCAATAGAGATGATGAAAGAGGCAGGAAATCCTTTGCCTCTTTCTTTTAAAAATTGGCTGTGTTCTATAGCAAGTTGATTGGAGCGGAAGG
>NZ_JBALSN010000040.1:0-1332 GCF_036966985.1 Neobacillus drentensis
TTTAAGTGCATTTCTTCACAATCTAATAGATGGTTGCATTGAAACTGAACTGAACAGGATACGCAAGTGACGCAACCTCCTTAGTCTACTCCTTTTTCTTTTTTATCAATGCCTGACGATCCAGACGTAACAAGACAAGAATTAGTTAAAACCCTGGTTAAAGGGCTGGAAAGAAGTTTAACGGACCAGGAAGCAAGAATACTTAATTGGTTATCAAATTCTTTGCTTCGTTGCTAACAGACACAAAAAGGCCACCAAGTCCCCTGCTTGGTGGTCTTTTTGTGTCTTAATGGCCGCCGATGTAACATTCCGGACAACAATCTGGCATAATAACAAAATTATCGACACCGTGTATAGCCCAATGACAATCCCCTCTATCTTGCTACCACCAAGTTGCAGAATCACCGGGAGTATATCGTGCAAGATGAAGATGAGGTGTAGATGTTCTGCCTGAACTATCAATATGTCCAATCATTTGGCCTGCTTCGACTTCCATCCCTTCCTGTAATTCGGGAATGGGTTTAACGTGATGGTATCCGGTATAGTAGCCAGCGCTACCATAAGCTTCAATCAGAACCATATTATCATTATTTGGACAGGGGGCTCCTTCAGGACAATGGACGCTATCCCGTCTTAAATATCTTACTTTGCCTGTTTGCATGGCATAAATAGGTGAGCCAGAACGGTAATGACCGAGGAAGGCTTTTCTATATTGAATTCCTGGAAATCTTATGTCTTTTGCTCCTGGTCCATGGCCACACGGCGCGATGATTTCGACTTGATCTTCTGGTAAGGTGGAACCTTCTTCTATACGTTTACCAGTAAAGGGATTCTTACAATATATATACGCCATTTTCTCATTCCTCCTCGTTACCTAATAGGGCCATTTTCTATTCAGCCCATTCATATTATTTGAGTAATCCAATAAAAAAAAGCACCCTTTATTTGGAAGAATATCATCGACTCCTGATGCCCACTATGACTGGCATCAAATGCTGAAAGCGGTAGCGGGCGTTAACATTATTGTCTACACCAGAAACGGGAAACAGTATATTGGATCACCCTAATGCCTTAGACCAAAGCCTATTTTTTATATGAGTAAAGAAAAAATGACATCCCCCTTATTTCAAAGTTGTAAGTACCCAACACACCCGTCTGCCCCGATTATCCACTGCCTACTTTTTGAACTTCCTTAGTAACAATTGTCTGTCTCTCCAACTACTAGCTTTTTGTAACAATTCGTTTTATTCAGATGAGCTTCTTTTTTTAGTTATATCGGTCAAACATGACAAAATTGAGTAATTTCCTTATTGAATTAACCTGCTCCGTTAG
>NZ_JBALSN010000041.1:0-1830 GCF_036966985.1 Neobacillus drentensis
ATATTTGTGTTAACCTTATTGATGTACATCAAATGACGGGCTACTATTTTAGAGTAATTTTCATATTCCACAAAAATAAAGCGCTTTCATTATTTTAGCGCTGAACCGACCAACTATTCGGTCCCAATGGTTCTAATATTTTCATTATAGGGGGATTCATATGGATGTAAGCGGAATTTTAAAGGTAGTTGCAGAAAGTAAACTAGTTTATCCAAGCGAAGAAAAACAATCTAACACCTCAATTGGAAGCGGTAAAGCTTTTCAAGAACTTCTTCAAAAATCGCAAAAAGATCCCGAAGCCTTTTGGAACGATGTGGCTAAAGAGCTATTTTGGTATGAGCCTTGGCAAAAAACAATAAGTGGAAATCTTCCAGACTTTCGTTTTTTTGAAGGGGGCATCAGCAACCCTTGTGTAAACTTACTCGACCGTCATGTGGAAAATGGTGCTGGAAATCGCACCGCACTGATTTGGGAGGGAGAGAACGGGGACACTAAGTTTTTTACATATAATATGCTGTTAGCAGAAGTAAATCGCTTTGCTAATGTCTTGCGGTCATTTGGTGTGAAAAAAGGGGATTGTGTGGCGATTTTCCTTCCGAATTTGGCTGAGGCAATTATTGCCGTGCTCGCTTGCTTTCGAATTGGGGCAATTTACAATACCGTATTTTCAGGATACTCCGAAAAGTCATTGAAGGACCGTCTTATTAGCTTTGAGCCAAAGATTATCGTGACGACTGATGCTACGATCAGACGTGGAAACAAAGTTTGCTTGAAGGAAAAAGTGGACAGGGTAATTCCTGACATTCCATCCATTGAAGCGGTGATCGTCGTTAATCGCCTAAATACAGAAATTAATATGACAGAAGGACGGGATTTCTGGTGGGAGGAACTAACCAGAAAGGCAAGCATCCTTTGTGAACCTGAGAAGCTAGAGGCCAATGAATATGGAATTGTCTTCTACACAAGCGGTACAACAGGAAAACCAAAGGGTGTCGTTCATTCAGGTATGGCCTTTGTGATCCAAAATTATATTTATAGCAAATATCATATGGATCACCATGATGATGATGTTTTCTGGTGTACGGCTGATATTGGATGGTTAACGATGCATATTTGGGGTATTGCAGGCGCACTCGCCAATGGAGTGACCACTGTCGTATATGAGGGAGCGATTGACTTTCCAACAAAGGACAGATTTTATCAGGTAATTGAGAAATACCGTGTGAATAAATTGTTTACCGCCCCAACAGCATTACGGATGTTAAAAAGTCTAGGTGAAAAAGTACTGAATCAATTTGATTTATCATGTCTGGATGTTGTTTCCTTAGTGGGTGAACCTTTTGACCCAGAATCATGGCAATGGACGTATGAAGTTTTAGGAAAGAAAAAAATATGTGTCAATAATACTTGGGGACAAACGGAAACAGCGGGCTGTCCAATTGCTGGCGCAGCATGGTTAACCCCAATGAAGCCAGGATCAGCCGGAATGCAATTTTTAGGTGCAGATATAGCTGTGGTGGATGAAGAGGGAAATCCAGTTAAACCGGGTACGTTAGGAAATTTAATCATTAGAAAACCATTCCCAATGCTTTGCCGCACGCTTTGGAAGGAACCGGAGCGTTATATTTCCTCTTATTTTAGTCAGGTAGAAGGAAGCTATTTTGCAAGTGATTTGGCTCTAATTGATGAGGATGGATATGTGTGGGTTGTTGGTCGTTCTGATGATGCCTTCAATGTTGCCGGGCATCGCTTAAGTACAATGGAAATTGAAAGTGCAGTTCTTGAATGTGAGGGAGTTGCTGAAGCGGCTGTAATTGGTGTCCCAGATGA
>NZ_JBALSN010000041.1:1858-5568 GCF_036966985.1 Neobacillus drentensis
ATGATTTAAAAGAAAAAATAAATGAAAATATTATACAGCTTATCGGAAAAATTGCCCTGCCAAAATCTATCATTTTCACAGAAACACTACCAAAAACAGTTAGCGGAAAAATCATGCGCCGCTTATTAAAGGAAATTTTCGTTTCAGGTAAGGTTTCAGGTGATATTACAGGGCTTGAAGATCCAGCAACAGTTGCGCAAATTCAAATGATTATCAATGAAAAATCGACAGTGAAATAAAACAAAAAGTCTGATGGGATTTCCATCAGACTTTACATATATATCAAACTACTATGCTTTTTTCATCTCTATTAGTAAGATATGCGAGGTTTTTTCTGCGTTAATTGTGATATCTTCTTCAACAATCTCCATTCCATCTCTATCAGAGAGCTCAATGCCATTAATGATAGAAGTACCTTCTATTTGAACTAAATAAGCCTGCCTGTCCTCTTTGACTGGAAAGCTTATTTCTTTTCCTTGCTGCAATTCCAAAGAATAAATGTTTGCATCTTGGTTAATCGTAATTTGAGCATCTCTGTCTTTTCCTGATACCATGTGCAGCCAAGTATTTTTTCTATCATCCCAATTGAATCTAAAATCACCATAGGATGGTGTATGGCCATTTTTGTCTGGTAAAATCCAAATTTGTAAAAACCTTGATGTATCTTCACCTAAATTATATTCGCTATGAAGCACACCCGTACCCGCACTCATATATTGAACTTGTCCACGTGTTATTGTATTTTGGTTACCCATGCTATCACCATGAGTCAACTCACCATTCACCACATAGGAGATAATCTCCATATTTTTATGTGGATGCGTACCAAATCCTGTTTGCGGGTTAATTAAATCATCATTGATTACCCGTAAAACACCAAACTGAATATTGTCAGGATTATAATAGTCTGCAAATGAAAAATGAAATTTACTTCTTAACCATCCAAGATTACTAGAACCCATATCATTGCTGTTGATTTTTCTTAGCATATTTTTCTCTCCAATCTATCATAAAAAATGTATATTAAGAAAACTTAAGTTCTTTAATAATGTTTGTGATGTTAATAATAGTTATCTTGAATTCGAGATAATTATATACATTATATTTCTTAGTGTCAACCTAAATCGGGTGTGATAATGGGTACATAAAATTAAAAAGTAAAGTCGTGCGACAGGTTCTAAGGGCTAACAATTTCTCAGGAAGAGTATTGTATTTGAATTCAATGATTACCACTTCTATTAAAGCATTAGACTCGGAGAAAGCCACCATAGCACATAAAAGAGGGCGTTTAAAAGCAATTTGATCTGCTTTTGGACACCCTCCATTTTTTAAATTGTCCGCTATTCCAGGTTTCTGTCCAACAATGCTCCCGTCTGCTCTGCCATCACACGGGCTGGCAATGGCATTCCATTCTTGAACCACCATTCCACGGCACCAACGACCGCTGAACCAAAAAATTGAAGAATAACATCTTTACTTAATCCTTGATTTGTTCCTTCGGTTGTTTCCACTTCAGGTTTAAACTCTTGGATGACTAAATCGAGAAAACGACTACGGAAATATGGTGCACCTTTACTCGCTAACATAGTTGAAAAAAATAAATAATTACGCTCAAAGTATTCGTACCAGACATAGTTTCCTTCTTGAAAAGTCATCTCAGATGCCGATTTGCATAGTTCTCGAAGATTGTCCATATGTTCTTCAATCATTTTATCCAATAGATCATATTTATCCGTGTAGTGAAGATAGATAGTTCCTCTATTAACATCTGCTCTATCAGCAATATCCTGAATGGTAATGTCATCAAAACTTTTTTCAGACATCAGTTCAGTTACCGCATTTTTTATCGCTACTTGGCTTTTGGCTATTCTTCTATCAACTTTAGACATTTTAATATACACCAATCTTTCTAGAGATATTCAACAATTTTAATTGATTTGTTTACTACTAAACAAATTGCGTTGAATTAACAATTGAAAACATCCTATATCTTTATATTATAATAGACGCGTGTTCAATTATATATCGTTGTAAATTTTTTTACTAGCATTGAATTGTATTACCTACGGAATGATAAAGCAAACAATAAACTAATCCTAGAAAAAATTTAAGGAGGACATACTATGAAAGAAGTTATACTTTGGACCGGTGCTGGACAGATTGGCATGGCGATAGCTAGAAGAATCGGTTTTGGTAAGAAAATTATTGTTGGTGATAAGAACCTAGATAATGCCAAGGCTATTGCAAAAATTATGAAAGATGCCGGATTTGATGTGATACCTGTCGAAACGGACATTTCTTCCAGAGAATCTATTTTAAATTTGATTGCAGAAGGTCAGAAGTATAGTAAAATCACTGCTCTTATCAATGCAGCAGGCGTGTCACCTAGTCAGGCACCTATTGAAACTATTTTGAAGGTGGATTTGTACGGAACTGCAGTATTGCTTGAGGAAGTAGGAAAGGTCATAGCACCTGGAGGAGTTGGTGTGACAATTTCCAGTCAGTCTGGACACAGAATGCCTCAATTGGGAGTTGAAATTGATGAACAGCTAGCAACGACATCAACTGAAGAACTCCTTAGTTTGGAGGTACTTCGTCCAGAAAATATCAAGGATACGTTGCACGCTTATCAAATGGCGAAACGGTGCAATGTGAAGCGCGTTATGTTTGAATCTATACGCTGGGGGAGGAAAAACGCTCGTATCAATTCCATTTCCCCAGGGATTATCGTAACGCCACTAGCTATAGAAGAATTCAATGGTCCAAGAGGAGAATTCTATAGGAATATGTTTGCCAAATGCCCTGCTGGACGACCAGGAACAGCTGATGAGGTTGCAAATGTTGCAGAACTGCTGATGATGCCGCAAGGAGCTTTCATCACCGGGGCTGATTTCCTAATTGACGGTGGAGCAACTGCTTCATATTTTTACGGACCACTTAAACCAACAGAACAATGAAATAATCTCTTATGGAGATAGAAATTCTGCAGGTTGGTTGAAGAAGGAATCTGTTTTTATTTGTAGAATTTCTAATTAAATAGAAAAATTAGAGAAATGAGGGAAACAATTATTATGATTAAAGGTTTCGGAGGAATATTTTGGAGGACTAAAAATCTAGATGTTATAAAAAAATGGTACAGTGAAGTGTTGAAGATTGAAATAGACAATTGGAATGGGACTATTATCAAATCCCAGCCAGGAAATGAAACGATCTTTTCTTTCTTTACTGAAGATGACAGCTATTTCCCAAGAGAGCAGCAAGTGATGTTGAATTTCCAAGTTTATGACCTAAACGAGACGATTAATCATCTTGAACAAATTGGTGTACCTCTTGCAAAGGAAAAAGAAATTGGTGATTATGGAAAGTTTATTTGGATTAAAGATCCTGAAGGAAGGCTGATTGAGCTATGGGAAAAATAACGAGCTATGCCTGATACATCAGTAAATTATACTTTTAAAGATAAAAAGTTTAAAAATACGGGGTTGGTAAAGATGAATTTCCTCCCGAAGAAAAAAGAATTTTTGCTTGATGAAGATATTGATGAACAGGAGTTTGTTGAGATAATATCTTCTATTTACAAGCAAGAAATTTTTATCTATGCCATAATTCCTGAATGTGAAAAAGAGTTATTGAATGAACTTTCAAGAGACTTTATAAAAGTTAAAGATATGCCATTACCAAGCACTTTTCCAAGGGAAATAGGGTATTTA
>NZ_JBALSN010000042.1:0-13171 GCF_036966985.1 Neobacillus drentensis
TTACTCGATTAAGGACAAGACATCTTATTTAGAAAAGAGTGGGTTTTAACTCGGAAATTCCAGAGAACCTAAGGGCTCCATGCTTTTTTTTACCTTCACAGGATAATTTTCTTCATTAATCGGGCTAATTAGGAAAAGACTATGTAATGATACATTGGTATTCTTGAGGGAATTAGAATATCCGTCAAAAATAAAACACTTCATATAAAAAGGGTGTTGTGTTAAAATCAATCGGTAATTCTACTTCAAATGTGGTGGGTGAATCAATTGCTCTCTTCTTTTAAGAGATTCTTAATCGGCCGGCCGTTAAAATCAACGGAACTAGGCGAACAAAAATTAAATATCCTGAAGGCTTTAGCCATTCTTTCCTCCGATGCTTTGTCATCTGTGGCCTACGGGACTGAACAAATTCTGATAGTTTTAGCAACGGTAAGCGTGATTGCCTACTGGTATTCGGTTCCGATTGCAGTTGGAGTGTTATTTCTATTAGCTGCGCTAATTCTTTCCTACCGGCAAATTATTTATTCCTATCCCCATGGCGGCGGGGCATATATTGTTTCGAAAGAAAATATTGGTGAGAAAGCGGGACTAATCGCTGGGGGATCCCTTTTAGTTGATTACATATTGACGGTGGCGGTAAGTGTATCTGCTGGTACAGACGCGATAACGTCTGCCTTCCCAACTTTACACCAGCATACCGTTGGAATTGCTTGTGTTCTGGTAGTCTTTATTACCATTCTAAATCTGCGTGGTATAACAGAGTCAGCATCCATCTTAGCTTATCCCGTCTATTTATTTGTTGTAGCGTTATTTGTTTTAATTGGTGTCGGTCTTTTTAAAATTATGACAGGCGATGTCTCACCAACCGTTCAGCATGCGGCACTTGGGACACCTGTTCAAGGAATAACACTGTTCTTGCTGCTTCGTGCTTTTGCATCAGGATGCTCAGCGTTAACAGGGGTGGAAGCCATTTCGAATGCGATTCCAAGTTTTAAAGACCCAGCTCCAAAGAATGCGGCCAAAACATTAATTTTAATGGGGACATTGCTTGCCTTGTTATTTACGGGTATTACTTTCCTAGCTTATTATTACGGAATTTCACCAAGGCATGACGAAACGGTCGTCTCACAAATTGCCAAAGAGACTTTTGGCCGTAATTACCTTTATTTCTTTGTCCAAGGTACGACCGCACTTATCTTAGTTCTGGCGGCTAATACTGGATACTCTGCGTTTCCGTTATTAGCATATGCGCTTGCCAAGGATAAATATATGCCAAGGATGTTTACCATTAGGGGAGACAGACTGGGATATTCTAACGGGATTGTTTCCTTAGGGGTAGGCTCCATCTTGCTGATTATCTTTTCTAGAGGTCAAACAGAGCACTTAATCCCTCTTTATGCGGTTGGCGTATTTATCCCGTTTACCTTGTCGCAGACGGGGATGATCATAAAGTGGTTACGGGAAAAACCGGCAGGATGGGTAGCGAAACTAGCTGCCAATCTAGTCGGTGCACTCATCACCTTAGCTGTATTAATTATTTTCTTTTTAACTAAATTTAGCCAAGTATGGTTTGTGGTTATCTTTTTACCGATCATCGTGTTTGCCTTCAAACGGATAAATCATCATTATGAAGCAGTTGGTGAACAATTAAGAATCCATCCAGATGATCCTGCGCCGCCGATAGAGGGGAATGTTATTATTGTCCCCGTCGCTGGGATTACTAAGGTTGTTGAAAACTCAATCAATTATGCCAAATCGTTAACGGATCAAATCTTTGCGGTTTATGTATCGTTTGATCGTGAGGACGAAAAGCGTTTCGAAGAAAAATGGCAGCAATGGCAGCCGGATGTAAGGCTCGTTACTCTACAGTCACATTACCGAAGTGTACTGATTCCTTTATCGAAATTTATCGATACGGTAGAACATAAGGCAAGTGAAAACCAATATCGGGTAACCGTATTGATTCCGCAATTTATAACAAAGAAAAACTGGCATAATATTTTGCACAACCAATCAAGTTTATTGATTCGTACCTATCTTATTTTTAAAAAGAGGGTTATTGTGTCAACACTGCCATTTCATTTTAAAAAATAGCACATTATATTTTGCATGTTGATTTCCGCTCAGGGGCGCTTCGCTTCGGCGCAAAGAAAATTTTGAGCAAAGCAAAACCACCGGGATTAATCGGTGGTTTTCTTTGTCTTTTTGACTAAAAAATAAATGGCCCCTAGAACTATCGCGCCGATAATGGCTGGCATTACATAGGGTTGTGCGTACTCTTTGATATGTGCCCAATTACTGCCTAAGACTTTACCTAAGTAGAGGAACAAAATCGTCCACGGAATAATGGCTGCTACAGTGTAAAGCGTAAATTTGGCTGCCGACATTTTGGCAATTCCTGCTGGGATGGAAATCGCATGCCTGACTACAGGAATAAATCGTGCTGAAAAAATAACTCCGGCTCCATATTTTTCAAACCATTGTTCCGCTATATCGATATGATGCTTTTTAATAAGCACATACTTTCCGTACTTTTCTAAAAAAGGTCTGCCGCCGTAATAACCGGCCCAATATAAAAATAATTGTGCAAGTGTTCCGCCCACAGTCCCGGCAATGACGGATCCGATAAAATTGAGATGCCCTTGTGAAATCATATAGCCGCCATAGCCTAAAACAATTTCACTCGGGATAATCTCTATCATTAATCCTAAGGCGATGCCAAAATAGCCTAATTGTGATAAAGACTCCAATATTGAATTAATAAATTCTGTCATAGTTCACCTTCACTTAACTATATGTTTATATCTCCTTTCCTAGTGTAAACCAGATTGTCTATTTAAGAAATAAATATGGTCCTTTTCTCTGGGACATTCCTAAAAAGTCAAAAAACAATTCACTGATTTTTTTCTTACATAAGATATTTTAAAAACATGGTGGCAATCCCGAAGTAGGTAAGCAGTGAAAATATATCATTCAAGGTAGTAATTAGGGGTCCTGAGGCAACAGCAGGATCAATTTTTAAACGAAATAGAATAAGCGGAATAACCGTCCCTGCAAGTGTTCCGATGATTAGGGTGAAAAATAGAGAGCTGCCGACAACAGCACCTAAAATGAGACTTCCCTGCCAGATATATGCAATCACTGCAATCAGAATAGAGCAAGTAATACCAATGGTAATCCCAACACCCAATTCCCTTGCAATTAATCGTGCAATCACACCTTTATCAATATCGTACGAAATCAGCCCTCTTACTACAACTGCCAGCGATTGTGTCCCTGTGTTTCCAGTCATGCCGGCAATCATCGGCATAAAAAAGGCCAGCGCTACTACTTGCTTTAGCGTATCTTCAAAACTGCTGATAATTCTTCCTGAAACCACACCGATAAATAAAAGTAAGATGAGCCATGGGAGCCTTCTTGCGGCTGCTACTAATGTTTTTGTTTCAAAATCAATGGATTTTCCTGTTGCCGATAATTTTTCAATATCCTCATTGGCTTCCTTAATTACGATGTCAATAATGTCATCAACGGTGACAATCCCGACGAGGACATTATTCTCATCGACGACGGGGATGGCTAAGAAATCATAGCGCTCCACGATTTGTGCTACAACCTCTTGGTCTGTCACGACTGTAACAGAAATGATCCGTTCATACATAATGGTTTTTATTTTTTCATCTAGCTCCGCTAAGAGTAAATCACGATAAGAAACGACGCCAACCAATTTCCGGTCTTCATCAATAACGTATAGATAGTTAATTGATTCGGCAAATTCAGCAAACACCTTAAACTTATCAACAGCTTCTCTAACCGTAAAAGAGCTGCGGATCCAAACAAACCGATTCGTCATGATTCTGCCGGCGGTTTCTGGGGGATATTTCATTATATCTTGGACAGCATTAGACTCCTCTGCCTTCATTCCTGAAAGAAGGGAATCTTTTTTCTCTGGCGATAATTCATGCAGTAATGACGCCAGGTCATCATTATCCATCAAATCAAGGACCTTACTAGATTTTTCAATTCCTAAAAGATTTAATAAGCCAAGCTGATCTTCCTTTTCAAGTTCTTCCATTAAATCAGCAAGAACATCAAATTTTAAAAATAGGAGAAATCGCCCTTTATGCTTTTCAGGTAAATCCTCATAAATCTTGGCGACATCATAGGGCTGGAGTTCATCAAGTATATTTTCAAATTCCGTTTTTCTATTTTCCTTTAATGTTTTTATGATATAAAGACTTAATTCATCTTGAGTCATATCCTTAATCATGGATGAAACCAGCTCCTTTTCTTTCTAATGCATAGAATCTAATTGGCTAAAGAAATATAGATGAAAAAGGAAAGTTAACAAATAATAATCCAATAAGCATAAATCTAGTATGTGTCAATCAAACTTATTATTTGTAAAAGAATTGAAATAAGCTATTTGGACTATTATTTGATAAAATAAGGAAGTATTGACTAAATCATTTTATGTGTTGAACGGAGGAGTTTTGCTTTGAAAAAGCATCATCAAGACATACAGGATCTCATCTATGTCCATTTAAACCAAACAGACCAGTATGTAATGTCTTCCGGTATCGAATTTGCTGAATTCGCTGCTGCTTTTTCAGGTTCATTAAATCCCTTGCTATTACTTGCGCACCGCTTTGATGATGCTGATTTTAATATGCATACCCAACTTGAATATTGTCCTGATGAAAGAATTAATAAATTGGCAGGGGAAGATGTCTATAGTTACGGAAATTTCTGTTGGATTGACTTTATTGAGGAAGATGTATTGAATGAACTGACAGGTCAGGAAATCGCTGAACTATTATACTTAGGTCATTTAAAGCACCATCTAAAATTGCCCTTTTATAATAAATTAGGTAACCGTTTTGTTTATTTGGCTCAAGATGATGGCTGGTTCAACAAAACCTATTACCGAAGCTTCAAGGATTTCTTCCATGTTCTAAGTGAAGTGGTAGCAGGAAAACTAGGGGATCTTAAAGTTGAAAAATCAATTCTTGGCTTTCGAAAGAAAAAGACCTATCCCCAAGTAAATAAAGAAATCCTTCTTTCCCTAACACCGTTCATTAAGGAAGGGATTTGTATTTCTTTACGAGATGCCGACCATCAGCGGAGTCGAATTGAAATTCCAATCTGGGTAATTGGCGATTTCGCAAATATGGATGATATGGTAGAGGAATATGAGCAAATCTCATCGAAACCTTGTCATGCCAAAATTATTTTTGACAAAAAGACAAAAGAATGGAAGTTAAATGTCATCTAAATCTTTAATCTTTAAAAATAAGTCCCACTCCTATTGGGTGGGACTGTTTGCTATGAGAACCACATGTTGAATAATCCTTCGTTCACGCCCAAGTTATACATATAATAAATTCCGAATAATATGCTGATAATTCCTGCAAGATTATTCAAATATTTATTCAATTGTTTACCGGATGTTAACACAAATGGGATCCCAATCACCGTGGAAAAGCTAAGCATCCCAACAATCGTGCCACAACCGAAAATAAGTATGTATAATGCACCTTGCCATGCAGTCGAAACGGTGCTCATTGTTAATAAAACCATTGCCGCACTGCCGGCAAGCCCATGAATGAGACCAATGAAAAAGGATTTTAGGTGGGTGCGTCCTTTTGTTTCTTGGTTCGAAGCAGGATGGGAATGAGGATGACGATGTTTCATAAATGCTAAAATACTATTTATGCCGAGACTAACGAGCATGATTCCTACTATAAATTCGAGGCTCAGTGCGACTGTATCTGTGATAGTATTTTTTGCGACAATCAAAAACATTCCGAAAAGGAAGAGTGTGGCGGTGTGCCCAATTCCCCAGTAAACACCAGCAAAGATGGAGCGCTTTAAATTTTTTGATTCGCTCGCGATGGTGGATACTGCAATAACATGGTCAGGCTCAATCGCATGCTTAATTCCTAGCAAGAAGCCTAATAATAATATCGATAAGAGTGATCCTGTCATTAACTCGCCTCCAAAAAACGTTTCAAAGGCAATTATACAGGAAAAACCGCCAAATTAACTATCCCGAGTTTTTAAGCAAGCTGTACTAAACATAAAATATTTAGGTAGGAAAAAACTTATAAACTTGGGTGACTACATTTCCTTTCTTTTTAAAATAAGTGTTAAAATATAACCGTGAATGAGAAAATGGAGGTTTCGTATGAAAACAAAATTGGGTTTATTATATGGAGGAAAATCAGCCGAACATCAAGTATCCCTGCAAACAGCCTTGGCTGTCATTCGGGCGTTAGATCTTGAAAAATTCGATATTCATCCTATTTACATAAATACCGAAGGAAACTGGATTAAAGGACAGCAATTAAGTGAGCCAGTAGAAAACGTAAAGGCCCTAGAATTTTCAGAAGGAAGTCAATTATCGCCTTTGTCATTAGCTCCAGCGCTTTTCCAAGCTGAAAAGCAGGAAACACTAGATGTGATTTTCCCGTTGTTACACGGTCCGAACGGGGAAGACGGAACCGTTCAAGGCTTATTGGAACTGCTAAATCTTCCATACGTTGGCAATGGAGTGCTTGCTTCAGCTGCGGGTATGGATAAAGTCATGATGAAAAATGTATTTGCGCAAGCAGGGCTTGCTCAAGTGAACTATGTAGCTTTTATTAAAAGTGAATGGGAAAGAGCTAAAGCAGAGGCTTACAGCAAGGTCGAAGCAGAACTTGGCTACCCTTGCTTTGTGAAGCCAGCGAACCTAGGCTCAAGTGTCGGTATCAGCAAATGTACCAATCGTGCGGAATTAGAAGCAGCGTTTGCTGAAGCCTTTCAATTTGACCGCAAAGTCATCATTGAAGAAGGTGTTGTTGCCCGTGAAATCGAGATTGCGGTTCTTGGAAATGATGAACCTGAATGTTCAGTGGCTGGTGAAATTGTTCCGAAGAAGGATTTCTATGATTATAAAGCAAAATATGAAAGCGGAGATACAGCGCTAATCATTCCTGCTGACATCACAGACGATGAATACGCGCAGCTAAAAGAAATGGCGATTAAAGCCTTTAAATCTTTAGATTGTTCTGGTTTAGTTCGTGCGGATTTCTTTTTGACTAAAGATGGGAAAGCATTGATTAATGAAGTGAATACGATGCCTGGCTTCACGCCGTTTAGTATGTTCCCGCTCTTATGGAAGCACACGGGGGTAGAGTACCCGCAATTGATTGAGCGGCTTGTTAGTCTCGCTAAAGAAAGACATGCTGAGAAGCAACAGATTAAGTTTACTTTCTAAATTAGAGACACGGCTGAAACTGCCGTGTCCATTTGTATTTAGAAAAGCGGAAGCGCCTAAAAAATCAGAAGGAGGATATCCATGATAAAACGATCGTTAAAACAGATTGCTGAGATGATACCTGCACAGGACGTTTTGATTACGTTTGCTGAAACGGTAATCACGGGTGTATGTATAGATTCTCGTAAAATTGAAAAAGGAAACTTATTTATACCTTTTAAAGGAGAACATTCGGACGGACATAAATATGTAGAAGAGTCGATCCGAAAGGGAGCAGCGGCTGCCCTTTGGCAAAAGGATGTGCCAAACCCTCCGTTACACTTACCGATATTGATCGTAGAAAATTGCCTTGTAGCCTTACAGGAATTAGCAAGAAGTTACCGGAAACAATTAGCGGTAAAAGTTGTAGGCATTACAGGAAGCAACGGGAAAACAACGACTAAGGACATGACAGCGGGTATTCTATCTACACAATACAAGGTTCAAAAGACAGAAGGCAATTATAATAATCATATTGGTCTTCCGTTAACCGTTTTAGGATTGGACGAGGACACTGAAATTGCCGTCCTTGAAATGGGCATGAGCGGCAGGGGAGAAATTGAGTTCCTAACAAATCTTGCCTGTCCAGATGCTGTGGTAATTACCAATATTGGCGAATCTCATCTTCTTGACCTAGGTTCAAGAGAAGGAATTGCAGAAGCAAAGCTTGAAATCCTCCAAGGATTAAAAGACGGTGGACTAGCCGTTCTTCATGGTGATGAACCGCTCCTTATGGAAAGAATTCAACGGCATAAAGGAAATATCCAAGTTGAGACTTTTGGGAGAAACGACACAAATGATCTATACCCCACTGAAATTGCTCAGTTAGATAATGGGAATCGGTTCAGAATCAACACGTCAGAGACTGTGTTTGAACTTCCAGTCCTCGGAACACATAATATTTTAAATGCACTTGCTTCGATGCTAATCGCTAACTATTTTTCGATTCCTTTTGAAAAAATGAATGAGGGGCTAGCAAGTATTCGGTTAACCAATATGCGGATGGAATTAGTAGAAGGGAAGCAGGGCGAAAAAATAATAAACGATGCGTATAATGCCAGCCCGACGTCAATGATGGCAGCAATTGAATTAGTATCGAATCTTCAAGGCTATGCACGGAAAATTCTTGTCCTGGGGGATATGTTAGAGCTTGGTCCACAGGAAGAACAATATCATGAGCAAATAGGAGAAGCCTTAAGCGATGAAAAAGTCGATCTCCTGTTCACCTATGGAACTTTAGGAGGGCATATTGCAAACAAAGCTAGAACGGTTTTAGGACCAGAAAGAGTCTTTGCCTTTACGGAAAAAGAAGCACTCATTCAAGAATTAAGGCAACACGTAGATCATCAAACGTTAATCCTTGTAAAAGCGTCAAGAGGAATGAAATTAGAAGAAATCGTGAATGCATTACAAGTAAATTAAGGAAAATAAAACTGATAAGATTATGAATGATTTCAAGATGAGAAAAGAAAAATAACAGAGACCCCTCTTGTGTGAGAAGGTGCCCTTTCATTTTTGCATTAGACTTTTTGATGAGATAATAAGATAGGTTTGGCAATGTAACAAACTTGTCTTGATTGCAAAATACTAGCAACAGTGGTATGATGTTCATCAACGTGTCTAAAGAACGATGATTAAAGGGCATACTCCTTGAGGGAGGATGTTTTTTTTTGGTAAAATAAAGATGTTACCTATTTACGGCATTTTGATGCGTGTCAGCTCAAGCGCCAAGGGGACCTGAGTCGTTTCGGTCCTGCCTAAGATGAAGAATAACTATCCACTTCCATCCTAGTGAATGAAATAAAAACCTATTTCATCCTAGATGATATATATCCTATTTCATCAAGGAATCCATTCTTGATGAATCCAAAACGGACTTCACCTTAAGGCCCTCCAGCGCTTTTCGCCTCAATCCGAGCAGGCGCTACCGCTTTTCTGAGTATCAGGCGAAAATATTCAGCTCTCAAAAATATTTTCACATAGATGAAGGAGAATGAAAACATTGACAAAGTTTGAAGAATTAGGCCTAAGTCAGGCTACGTTACAATCTGTCCTTAAAATGGGTTTTGAGGAAGCAACACCAATTCAATCGGAAACTATTCCGTTGGGGCTAAAAGGAATTGATTTGATCGGGCAAGCTCAAACAGGAACAGGGAAAACAGCTGCATTTGGGATTCCATTGGTTGAAAAAGTTGATACTAGAGCAGATGCGATTCAAGGAATCATTATTGCACCGACTCGTGAACTTGCGATTCAAGTATCTGAAGAACTTTATAAACTTGGTTCGGGCAAACGAGTGCGTGTACTGCCAATTTATGGCGGGCAAGATATCAGCCGCCAGATCCGCTCATTAAAGAAAGCACCACATATCATTGTTGGTACTCCAGGCCGTGTATTGGATCATATCAACAGAAAAACAATGCGTCTTGATACAGTGAACACCGTCATCCTAGATGAAGCGGATGAAATGTTAAACATGGGATTCATTGAAGACATTGAATCCATCCTTGCTTCAACACCAGAAGATCGCCAAACTTTACTTTTCTCAGCAACCATGCCTGGGCCAATTCAAAGAATGGCTGAAAAGTTCATGAAGGAACCGCAAATTGTTCGTGTGAAAACAAAAGAAATGACTGTACCTTCCATTGAACAATATTACCTTGAGGTTCAAGAAAGAAATAAATTTGATGTGTTAACAAGACTTTTAGATATCCAATCACCAGAACTTGCGATTGTGTTTGGCCGTACAAAGCGCCGGGTCGATGAATTATCAGAAGCTTTAACTCTAAGGGGTTATACGGCGGAAGGTATTCATGGAGATTTAAGTCAGGCAAAACGGATTTCTGTCCTTCGTAAATTTAAAGAAGGCACCATTGATGTTCTTGTTGCTACAGACGTTGCTGCAAGGGGTCTAGATATTTCTGGAGTTACCCATGTATACAACTTTGACATTCCACAGGATCCAGAAAGCTATGTTCACCGTATCGGTCGTACTGGCCGTGCTGGTAAAACAGGTGTAGCGATGACATTCATTACACCTCGTGAAAAATCATATCTTGCGGTTGTTGAAAAAACGACAAAACGCAAAATGGATAAAATGAAGGCTCCTACACTTGATGAGGCGTTAGAAGGTCAACAAAAAGCGGTTGTAGAAAAAATCGTTCAAACAATTGAATCAAACAATTTACATTATTATAAAGCAGCAGCGCAAGAATTGCTGGAAGAAAATGACGCATCAACCGTCATCGCAGCTGTATTGAAAATGTTAACGAAAGAACCAGATACAACACCAATTAAGTTAACAGAAGAACAGCTTCCACAAAGAAGAGAAAGAAAGCCGTATAACGACCGTGACCGTAGAAGAAGAGATGACTCTAGAGGTTCAGGTTCATACCGTGGGGATAATAATCGCAAAAAAGCGCCTGCAAGACCACGCAGTGGTGAAAAAAGAACTGGCGGCGGCGGGAAGCCATCATCAAAGCCAAGAACATTTAATCACTAAAAAGCGTTAAAGCATGAACGATTTCGTTCATGCTTTTTTCTATGCCTAAAAGGGAATAGTAAAGTTAAACACAATCCGCTGGAGTGATGATGATGACGTTGGTACGACTCGGTTATGTGGCAATGAGTGTTGAGCTTCAAAATGCCTCCCCCTCGCAAACGATGACATTTGCTCAATTTGAAAAAATAAAAGATCGGGACGCAGCGATTCGTAAATTAGAGAGAATTGCGATTTCAAACTTAGAAAATTGTCTGCGTCTTTTAAAACATAATGCAGGCAATCAAATTCATTTTTTTAGGTTCAGCTCGCGACTCATTCCGCTTGCCAATCATGAGGAATTACTGGATTGGGACTACATCAGCCCTTTAAAGGATACACTCAAGAAGCTAGCAGTTTATATAAAAGAACATCCAGCTCGGATTGATTTTCATCCGGATCATTTCGTCGTTCTTAATACGCCGGATAAAGATATTTTAAAAAATTCCCTAAAAACGCTCGCCATGCATAAAGCCTTGCTAAAGGGAATGGAGATTGATCCAGAACATCGATGTGTACTTCATGTTGGTGGTGGATATAACGATAAGGAGAAAGCTCTCGAGCAGTTTATTCATAATTGGGCCTATATTTCCCCGTCCATCCAACAAATGATTATGCTCGAAAACGATGATACAACATTTACGGTGAAAGACACCCTTTATCTATGTGAAAAGTTAGGGGTGCCGATGGTGTTTGATTATCATCATCATCTCGCAAACCATGAAGAAGAAGAGTGGAGGGCGGATTGGGAGCGGATTGTTGCAACCTGGGCTCAGTCTCCGCTGCCAATTAAGATGCATATTTCCAGTCCACGCTCCGAAAAGGATTTTCGAGCACATGCGGACACAATTGACCCCCAAATGTTTCTGCGGTTCTTACAGCCAATCAAAGGGACCGTTCCTGAGATTCACTGTATGATTGAAGCAAAGCAAAAAGATGCGGCGCTTTTCCAACTTGTAGAGGATTTGCAAGGGAGAGACGGAATTACGTGGATTGACCAATCGAGTTTTAATATCCATTAAAGCATCGGCAGAGAAGTTGGACAAAGAAAGAGGGATCGCAGTGAAAGATCATTCGACTGCAAATCCCTGTTATTTTTGCGCTAGTAAACCAATTGTGGCAATGATAATAATGGCAGCCCAGATGAGCACTTTCCAAGGGGATTGATAAGAAATACTTTTCTTCCTGTTGCTGGCCCAATTCGCGGTACCCTTAATCGAATCTGAAAGCTCCTTTTTATTAAAATAAGGAATAGCTCCTAGTAAGAAGCCGCCAATTAAACCAAATAGATGGGCGGTAATATTAATGTTCGGCTGCAGGAAGGTCATAATCAAACTAACGACACAAAGGGTAAGGATAATTTGTGAATTCTGTTTGGAAAGCATATGTTTCCGGAACAAAATAATCGCAAGATAATAGCCAAATAGTCCAAAAATAGCTCCACTTGAGCCAACATGTGTGTAAGTGAGCGGTTCAAGCAGCAATGTGGCCACATTTGCAATGATTCCTGAGAGAAGATAAATAAATAAAAATCGCCCGCTGCCAAGCATGCGCTCAAGTGCCGGTCCAAATAGTACAAGTGAAAAGCTATTAAAAAGCGTGTGAGAGAACCCGCTATGCATAAAAGTCGGTGTAATCAGCCGCCAATATTCCCCTTCCATAATGTAAAGATTTACTCCAGAAAGATTTTCAAAGAACCAATTGTTTGGGAAGATTGGTAAACTAGTTAACAGATATAATCCTAAATGAATGGTAACAATAATAGAAACAATTGGATAAAGGCGGATAAAATCGCGAAAGCTCTCCGTTCTTGTAAACATCACTTACACCTCCTGAGTCTCATCTTATTTATTGACGTATTTCCATTCTTGTACACTATTACTTATGCTAATCATATAACAAATAGAAGGAAGATGAAGAATGATTAAAGGGATTGGAATCGATATTATAGAACTTTCTAGGATAAATGACATCCTTATGAGGCAAAAGAAGTTTGTCGACCGCGTGTTAACCACAAAAGAACGGCGGAAATTTGAGGAGTTATCGGCTGTAAGGAAAGTAGAATTTTTAGCAGGGCGATTTGCGGCAAAAGAAGCCTTTTCAAAAGCAAATGGAACGGGTATTGGTGAGGAATTATCTTTTCAAGATATTGAAATTGACAATGACAGTTCAGGAAAACCATTTATTGCAAAACCTGAAGTCCGGGCCCATTTATCCATTTCACATAGTAGAGATTATGCCGTAGCGCAAGTAACAATTGAAGAAGATTAGGGACATTAATTTTTAAAAAAACGGCTGTGTTAAAGGTAAAATTGATATTGGCACTCTGTTGATTG
>NZ_JBALSN010000042.1:13279-16868 GCF_036966985.1 Neobacillus drentensis
AACAGACTAGTTTAACACGGCCTAAAAAATAAATAGCTTGGCAACATCCTTATCATAATCCCAAAGGTTGTCTCATATATTCATAGGGAAACAGGAGAGACAAGGTCAGCCATGGTCATTTTGGATAGCAAACTCCATTGCCTGACCCCTGCCTTACTCTTCTCCATAATCATATGAAATGAGACAAGAAGGGGTTGAAGGAATGAGGAAAAAGTTGTTGCTGCTAATTACAGGGCTAATGGTCATTTTTGTACTAGCTGCCTGTGGCTCTAAATCACAAGGTGATGTGGTCAAAGAGCTAACCGGGAAACTAGATGACTTAAGTGGCTATAAGGTGAATGCAAAAATGACGTTAAAAATGGGCTCTGATTCACAAATTTATAATGTGGAAATTTGGCACAAGGATCCTACCTTTTATCGTGTGAATTTGAAAAACGCCCAAAAGGACCAAAGTCAGATGATCTTAAGGAATAACCAAGGGGTATTTGTTCTGACACCTGCACTAAATAAGAGCTTCCGTTTCCAAAGCGATTGGCCGCAAAACAGCAGCCAGGCCTACTTGTATGAATCATTGATTAAGGACATTGTTGCTGATAAAAGTGCAAAGTTCTCTACCACAAAACAATTTTATGTATTTGAAACGAAAACTCGTTATCAAAACAATACAATGCTGCCATTCCAAGAGATTAAACTAAATAAAAGCGATTTATCCCCTGCAGTAGTAAAAGTAATGGACCCGGATCGAAATGCCCTTGTTACGGTAGAGTTTTCTAAAGTGAAATTTAATGCCAGCTTTGATAAGGACGATTTCGATATGAAGAAAAACATGACACGTGCGCAGCTTAATTTACCGGCCATGGCGGACGGCGGCGATGATGCCTTTACAGTTATGTATCCAACCATGGAGTTAAAAGGAACCAAATTAATTGAGGAAAAAGAAGTGGCACTTGAAGATGGGAAAAGGGTTGTTCTCACCTACGATGGTAAAAAATCTTTTACCCTTGTTCAAGAAAAAGTTACAGCAAAAACAGCATCCGCCAACCCAACCTATGTTGAAGGAGATATTGTTGACTTAGGTATGACGATTGGAGCTGTTTCAGACCACTCGATCTCATGGTCGCATAATGGTGTGGATTACATGATTGCCTCTAAGAACTTAACTAAAGAAGAGTTAATTGAGGTGGCGGCATCTGTCCAAGGTGAAGCCGTAAAATAAATCATTTAAAAAACAGGCTCATTATTGGGCCTGTTTTTTTGTTTGTTTGTAGAACGGAACAGTAGTATGATAATTTTGTGATAATAAGGAAATATTTAATTAAAGCTATTAGGAAGTGGAAACATGGAAGAGCAAGGTTTTTTCTATCGTGATACATGGGCCGAAGTTGATTTAGATTGTATATCTGCCAATATTGCCTCCATTAAGAAGCAATTACCTCAAGAGGTGAGGGTGATTGCAGTTGTGAAAGCCAATGCATACGGGCATGGAGATGTTCAAGTCGCAAAAACAGCACTAAAAGCAGGGGCAGCCTATCTTGCTGTTGCATTTATGGATGAGGCAATCGCTCTAAGGAATAAAGGGATTACTGCGCCTATCCTCGTTTTGGGAGCTTCTCGTCCTGAAGATATCCAAGTGGCAGCAAAATTTGATATCACCCTTACTGTTTTTCAAAAGGAATGGCTAGAAGAGGCATTGAAATATGTAAAAGCGGATGATCGAATTTCCTTTCATATCAAAGTCGACACGGGTATGGGGAGAATTGGCGTGCGGAGTGTACCGGAATTAATTGCCGTGGAACAAATGATTTCTGAACATAGCCGATTTCATCTAGAAGGAATTTTTACTCATTTTGCGACGGCGGATGAACTAGATGAAACTTATATGTACCAGCAACTAACCTTATTCGAAAGTATGGTTTCTGCACTCAATCAAAAACCAGAATATGTTCACTCTAGCAATAGTGCAGCAGCCTTGCGCTTTCCAAAGACTTATTTTAATGCAGTCCGGATTGGGATTGCGATGTATGGATTAACTCCTTCATTGGAGATGGAAGATAAAATTCCCTTCAAGCTAAAGGAGGCTTTTTCGCTTCGAACTCGACTTGTCCATGTCAAGAAAATGCCAAAGGGTGAAAAATTGAGCTACGGGGCAACCTATGAAACTAACGGTGAAGAGTGGATTGGGACCATTCCAATTGGGTATGCAGACGGTTGGATCCGTAAGTTGCAAGGGCAAGAAGTACTTGTAGAAGGGACCAGGGCGCCGATTGTCGGTAGAATTTGTATGGATCAATGTATGGTGCGCCTGCCATATCATGTTCCGATTGGGACACCAATCACATTAATGGGCGCTCAGGAAAACCAGTTTATTTCAATCAATGAAATTGCAAAAAAACTAGAAACCATTAATTATGAAGTCCCTTGTATCATTGCCAGTCGGGTTCCGCGTCTTTATAAACAAGGAGGAAAAGTTGTCGATTTAAAAAATTATCTTCTCGAAAATTAAAGGCCTAAATGAAGTTTTTACATCATATTTATGATATTGCGGTGATTTGTGCATAAAAGGGTCTTTTATTGGCTTATAATACAGTAGTATTATAATTAGTCTATGCAATAGGTTCGTTTAATGTTATTATTAAATATGGTACAGATAATAAATGAAACTCACTGTGTGAAACAGGCCGAAAGGCGATTCATCATGTGTAGTGGCGTTTATGCATCAGAAGGAATTCTGGTTAGATAAAAATGGTGTGTAGTGATGGTGGAGGTGTATGTTTGTGTCTGAATCCGGCGCAACTACGGAAATCTTAGTGAAGTTACCGCAACATCTTTTAACTGAATTAGATGGTTTTGTGAAACAAGAGAATGTAAACCGCAGCGAGTTTATCTACCAGGCAACAAAAATGTATTTACGCGAACGTAAAAAGAGACAAATTCGCGAGTCGATGAGACGTGGATACATGGAAATGGCCAAGATAAATCTAGGGATTGCATCAGAAGCATTTTTAGCAGAATATGAGGCAGAACACACAGTTGAACGTCTTGTAAGCGGAGGATAATCCTTTGATAGTCAAACGTGGTGACGTTTATTTCGCGGACCTATCCCCAGTTGTTGGTTCTGAACAAGGCGGCGTCCGACCTGTACTTGTCATCCAAAACGACATCGGGAATCGGTTTAGTCCCACAGTGATTGTTGCAGCGATTACAGCTCAAATTCAAAAAGCCAAGCTTCCTACTCATGTAGAAATTGATGCGAAACGCTACGGATTTGAACGAGATTCGGTCATTCTGTTAGAGCAAATTCGTACAATTGATAAGCAGCGGTTAACCGATAAAATCACCCATCTCGATGACGAAATGATGGAGAAAGTGGATGAAGCCTTGCAGGTAAGCCTGGGTCTCATCGAATTTTAATTAAAAGCACGCTCTTTCTAGAAAGAGCGTTTTTTCATACATATCCTGTCCTCATACTCAAATTTGCTAAGGCAAGCCACTGTGCTTGCCTATTTTTTTTATAAAGGCTGTTTTAATGATTATGTTGATTTTTTAACTATGTTGATTGGAGCGAAAGGCACGAGACTCCTGCGGGAGT
>NZ_JBALSN010000042.1:16911-19450 GCF_036966985.1 Neobacillus drentensis
GAGTGGAAATCAACAGCCTTGTCTAATACAGCCTTGATAAAATCGTGTGGAATGGCCGTTTAATGAAACGGAAAGTTTATTCTGCTACAATAGAATAAAAGGAATGGAGGGCAAGTTTTGTGAATGATACAATCGTAAAAGATGATCAGTTGTTAAAGAAAATTGCTGCTGAGTTAGCAATATCTTTTAAACAAGTAAACAGTGTTATTTCATTATTAGATGAAGGCAATACAGTTCCTTTTATTGCTCGATATCGTAAAGAAATGACAGGAGCACTTGATGAAGTCCAAATCAGAAATATTTTAGAACGCTGGCAGTATGTCCAAAACCTCGAGCAAAGAAAAGAAGAGGTTATCCGCATTATTGCTGAGCAAGGGAAATTAACTGACGAACTGAGCGCTTCAATCACTAAGGCTGAGAAGCTTCAAGAGGTTGAAGATTTATACAGACCTTATAAACAAAAAAGACGGACTAAAGCAACGGTTGCGAAGGAAAAAGGGCTTGAACCATTAGCTGAATGGCTACTGACATTCTCAAAAGAATCGATTGAGGAAAAAGCAAAACAATTTTTATCAGAGGAAAAAGAAGTCCTCACGGCTGAGGATGCCATTTCAGGTGCGAAAGACATTATTGCTGAACGGGTTTCAGATGATGCCGAAAGCCGAAAATGGATTCGGAAGGAAACGTTTAAATCTGGTGCAGTTGTATCGGTAGTGAAAGATGCGGAAAAAGACGAGAAAAACGTCTATGAAATGTACTATGAATATGAGGAACCAGTAAATAAAATTGTCCCACATCGAATTCTCGCTCTAAACCGCGGGGAAAAGGAAGACATTTTGCGAGTATCCTTAAAGATGAATTCAGATTTAATCCTGTCCTATTTGTCGAGAAAATGGATTCGTGCCCAGCATTCACCGGCAGCACCTGTTGTGCTTGAGGCACTGGAGGATAGTTATAAACGATTGATTCAACCTTCGATCGAGCGCGAAATCCGCAGTGAATTAACGGAAAAAGGTGAAGAACAAGCCATACATATATTCTCTGAAAATCTTCGGAACTTACTTTTGCAGCCGCCGTTAAAAGGTAAAGTGGTTATCGGGGTTGACCCGGCTTACCGGACAGGCTGTAAACTGGCAGTAGTGGATGAAACAGGCAAGGTACTGAAAATTGATGTAATTTATCCACATCCACCTGTTTCAAAAACGAAAGAAGCCCGTGAAAAGTTTATTAACATCCTTCGCGACTATAAAGTAGAGATGGCTGCGATCGGAAATGGGACAGCTTCAAGGGAAACAGAACAGTTTGTTGCGGATATCTTAAAGGAAATGGATGAGGAAATTTTCTACTTGATCGTCAATGAAGCCGGTGCGAGTGTGTACTCAGCATCTGAACTTGCCAGAGAAGAGTTTCCGAATCTCCAGGTAGAAGAAAGAAGTGCGGCATCCATTGCCCGCCGTTTGCAGGATCCATTAGCAGAATTGGTGAAAATTGATCCGAAATCTGTTGGCGTCGGTCAATACCAGCATGATGTTTCTCAAAAACGATTATCAGAATCGTTACACTTTGTTGTCGAAACGGCAGTTAACCAGGTTGGTGTGAATGTTAATACCGCCTCTCCATCACTTTTACAATATGTTGCTGGACTGAACAAGACAGCTGCAAATAATATTGTTAAAAAGCGTGAAGAGGAAGGGAAATTTACGAGCAGGGTTCAATTAAAGAAGGTTCCTCGTCTAGGGGCGAAAACCTATGAGCAGGCGATTGGGTTCTTACGAGTGTTGGATGGCAAACAGCCGCTTGATCGCACAGGGATTCATCCGGAAAATTACGATGAAGTGAAGAAATTATTAGCAAGTCTCGGATTTACAACCGATGATCTTGGTTCGGAAGAGTTGAAAACAGCCCTAAATGGTCTCAATTTAACATCCGTTTCTGAAGAACTTGCCATTGGGGAGCTAACGCTAAAGGATATTATTGATGCGTTGGTAAGACCGGAACGAGACCCACGTGATGAATTACCTCGCCCTCTATTGAAAAAAGATGTTTTAAAGCTTGAAGACCTTAGTGCTGGATTGGAACTGCAAGGTACAGTCCGAAATGTAGTCGACTTCGGTGCGTTTGTCGATATCGGCGTGAAGCAGGACGGTCTCGTTCATATATCCAAACTCAGCAACCGATTTGTAAAGCATCCTTTAGACATTGTATCGGTAGGGGATGTTGTCACCGTATGGGTAGATTCGGTTGATATGAAAAAAGGCCGGGTAGCGTTAACGATGCTTGCACCATCGAAATAGTAGAGAGTACAAAGTTCATTAAACAGGATTACCATGATTAATAGAGAGGACCATATCGCTTAGCGATATGGTCTTTATTTTTTGTTATTAAAAAATGGACTTTAAATGGAGTTTGGCGGAATTAAACGATTAAGTCCATATAATTGTGTAAAAAGAAAGAGTCATTTTATTCACTCTTGGCAACACTGTTTTCAGCGACGATAAACAATGAAAAGAGGAATTAAATGACTCACTTACAGTTTAAC
>NZ_JBALSN010000043.1:0-946 GCF_036966985.1 Neobacillus drentensis
ACATTTAACGAAAAAAAAAACTGCAGACACTTGTCTGCAGTTACCAAATTAATGTTTAATGATTGTATATCCGATATAATAAGAAAGGATTAAAAAACTACCGATTAATAGCACAACTGAATACTCTGACATATACATCCCACCCCTATATAAGTAAATGCTAAAACATCTTTAAAATATCATAAGCGGGGGATGTCGCAAGTGATTAATATTACACTTTATTGAATAAGAGGTGAATTTTTTGTGAACATTTGCCTTTTCGGAGCAACAGGCAGAGTGGGTTCGATTATTTTAGAAAATGCATTAGCCAATCAACATTCGGTCCAAGCACTGGTGAGAGATAGCAGTAAACTAAACATTAAAAGAGAAGGCCTTCTTGTTAAGGAAGGTAATGTGCTAAATGAAACCGACATTGCGAGTATCTTATCAGGATCGGATGTAGTCATTAGTTCTCTAAATACAGCAGGTACCACGACACTGTCTGAATCGATGCCCTTTATTATTAAACATATGAAAGCACTAGGAATACACCGTATTATTACGATTGGAACAGCTGGAATTCTCCAGGCTCGATCTGCACCTCATTTATATCGGTTTCAATCGTCTGAGTCGAAAAGGAAAAGCACCCGTGATGCGGAGGAACATTTACGTGCCTATTTATTATTAAAAATGTCTGGGCTCGATTGGACGATTGTTTGCCCGACTTATTTGCCTATTGGAGATAGATTAGGTCATTACAGATATGAAAAAGACTTTCTTCCTGATGATCCTTCCTCCATCTCTATTTACGATACCGCGGATTTTGCCTTTGAGCAGATATTTAGCAAGCAATTTATCGGATCCCGTGTAGGGCTCACTTATTAAAAGAGAACCCCCTTAACTTTGTTAAGGGGATTACTTGTCTAAGCGATTGAGCTCTCCTTGACTAGATGATGACCAAATTCTT
>NZ_JBALSN010000043.1:1084-10634 GCF_036966985.1 Neobacillus drentensis
CCGACTAACCAGAGAAAAAGGTCATCATAAGGACGATGATGACCATATTCTTCCGACTAACTATTGAAAAAGGTCATCATACTTAAAGAAGATAAAGACCTAACCTAAAATAGAGGCGTCCAAGTTCCAGAATTCGCGTAAAGTTTTTCTAGCCAGCCAAATCTGTGTTGCCCTGCTGAAGTTCATACATTTGATAATATTTCCCTTTTTTCTCCATTAATTGATCATGTGTGCCCTTTTCAACAATCATCCCGCGGTCTAAAACAATGATTTGGTCAGCGTTACGGATCGTTGATAACCGGTGGGCAATGATAAAGGTGGTCCGCCCTTTTTTCAGAACTTCCATTGCCTCTTGAATCACAGTTTCCGTTTCTGTATCAATACTTGACGTAGCTTCGTCAAGTATAAGTATAGCTGGATTGAATGCCAGCGCTCGTGCAAAGGAAATGATCTGCCGCTGCCCACTTGAGAGGGTACTGCCTTTCTCAAGTACTGGCTCATCATAACCATTTTCTAAATGCTTGAATACCTTGTCAGCCCCTACATCCTTTAATGCTTTCTCTACTTTTTCTTTGGTTATCGCAGGATCATTAAGACTTACATTTGATGCTATGGTTCCCGTAAATAAATAGGGATCCTGCAAAACAATTCCCATATGGTTACGGATAGATTGACGGGGGATAGTTTCAATATTTCTTCCATCAATCGTAATTTTTCCCTTTTGACAATCATAAAAACGGAAAAGTAAATTCATAATTGAACTTTTTCCAGATCCCGTGTGGCCAACTAGGGCAACTGTTTCACCATGGTTTGCTTCAAAATCAATATTCTTTAAAACGTATTCCCCGTCTTTATAACCAAATGATACATGATCAAATATTACATTTCCTTTAAAACGAGCAATTCGCTCACTACTTACATTTTCCCCAGGTTCATCCATCAGTTTAAATACACGTTCTCCCGCCACAAGAGCAAGTTCTAGATTGGCCAATTGATTAACAATCCCCTGCACCGGTTGGAAAAGCCGATTAATATAATCAACAAAGGCATACAGCATCCCTAGTGAAAGGATCGTAGAAGTATTTAGTGCCTGACCGCCAAAATACCAAATAAATGCTACAAAAATAAGATTTCTTAGGACTCCGACAAGGTTGTGCGAGGTTAATGAATTGAGACTTAATAATTTATTCTGGTAGGTAAAATGCTCATGGTTTAGTTTCTCAAAATCTGTTTTTGTTTCTTTTTCGCGACTGAACGCTTGGATAATACTCATCCCTTGGATTGACTCATTAATCATTGCATTTATTTCACTATTCTTCGATCGAATCACACGGTTGTATTTTGAAGCATACTTACGGTAAATCAACATCCATACATAAATAATTGGCAATAACAATAAACAAATTGCTGCAAGCTTTACGTTTAAAATAAACAAAGCCACATAAATGCCAGTAATATAAATAGAACTTGTAAAAAAGGTGGCGAGAACGGTGACATATAATTCACGGATTGCCTCCGTATCATTCGTAATTCTTGCTACTACTTTACCAGCAGGCAGGTTATCAAAATAATTAATTGGCAGACGTTGAATCTGTCCATACACATCTTCACGCATTTTTTGAATGATGCGGTTTGCAGATTTTTGCAATAAGAACCGTTCACCGTACTGAAAAACAGCTGATACTACCAAGAGTCCAAAATAAATGGCTAAAAGTTGAACGATAGGGAGAATCTCAGGCTGATAAAAGGCTAAGAT
The DNA here is from genome assembly GCF_036966985.1 of Neobacillus drentensis. Classification (GTDB taxonomy): domain Bacteria; phylum Bacillota; class Bacilli; order Bacillales; family Cytobacillaceae; genus Neobacillus; species Neobacillus drentensis_E. The sequence continues at coordinate 2,841 of NZ_JBALSN010000043.1, forward strand.
TTCAGACAACCTAAGGATCTTGGCCTGATATTCAACCTTTCTAGCACCCTTTTTTATCTCCAATGTCCCGGCATTTAAGGTCCGCTTTCCGTCAAATTCAAGCTTTTCGTCGATGAAAACAAACTTGAAACCGACCTGCAAAATTTGGATTTGCTTTCCCTTTTGTTCACTACTAGATACATACTTTTCTCTTTTATAAAATTTCCCGTCATAATTTACTGCTTTTTTGCCACTTGATGTCTCATACCAAACAGATTCAATTCCTAAAATATGCTGATCAATAATATTTTTAGCAATAAACGGGCCAGCGAGATCGGTTACGACAGAAATGGTCAGCATGATCAATGCTGCGAAAATAATTTTTTTATACGACAAGGCGTATTTAGCTAATCGTTTTCCTGTTGTCATGCTTGCACCTCTTCCTCTATCTTCCCTGCAATCTGCTGGCGAATAAATTGTTCCTTATACCACCCATCATGTTCAAGAAGCTGTTCATGTGTCCCTTCTTCGACAATTTTGCCATCATCTAAAACAATAATATGGTCGGCATGTTGGACTGCGGACATTCGATGTGTGGTAATGATAGTGGTCTTGTCATTTCTTACCTTTCTAATATTATCAATGATTCGTTTTTCTGTTTTGGCATCAACTGCCGATAAGGAATCATCGAGGATTAGGATTTCTGGATTTTTGATCAGTGCGCGTGCAATCGAGATCCGTTGTTTTTGCCCTCCTGATAAGGCCACACCCTTCTCTCCAACGAGCGTACTTAATCCCGCTGGAAAGAGGGCCAGATCTTTTCGAAACGCAGCTAAATCAATGGCCTCTTCTAATTCTTCATCACTCGCATCTTTTCTGCCAAAGAGGATATTCTCTTTCACACTTCGAGAAAACAGTACATGATCCTGAGGGACATAACCAATCCAGTCGCGAACTTGATTTAAGGTTTGCTCCTCTAAAGATACCCCTGATATGTTTACCTCTCCATCACCTAGTGGATATTGTCTTAATAACTGCTTAATAAAGGTGGTCTTTCCTGAACCTGTTTTACCGACAATACCCAATGTCTGCCCCTGGAGAAGCATAACATCAATCTCATTAAGGTTATCATTCTTAGAAGAGGGATAACGAAAAGTTACCTTTCGATAATCAATTCGATCTGCACGTTGTATCGAAACCGGGTTTAGAGGATTGACGACTTCCTCCTGATAGCTAAGTGTTTCATTTACGCGGTCAAGTGATGCATTCCCCCTCTGCATCACATTGATTAACTCACCAATTGCAAACATGGGCCAGATCAGCATCCCTAGATAAACATTAAATGAAACAAGATTACCCAATGTGATCGATTGATGGAAAACTAAATAGGCACCATATCCGAGCCCAATTAAGTAACTAATACCAACAAGCACCTTAATTGTTGGATCGAATAATGCGTCAATTCTTGCAACGTTAATGTTCTTGTGATAGACATCCTCCGTAAGTTGATGAAACCGCTTGCTATCTGCAGATTCTTGAACAAAAGCACGGATGACTCTAACTCCTGCAACTGATTCAAGTACTCGGTCATTCAGTTCACCAAACGCATCTTGGGCTTCCATGAAGCGAGTATGAATTCGTTTTCCATACATCTGCATTAAAATCGACATAATTGGCAGCGGAATAATTGCCGCCAGCGTTAACTTCCAACTAATTAAAATTCCCATCGTTAAAAGTAATGTCAGCATCCATACACTTGAATCTACGAGTGTCAGGATCCCAAAACCTGCTGTTATTGATATGGCCTTTAAATCATTAGTCGCACGCGCCATTAAATCTCCAGTCCTATTCTTTTCGTAGAATATCGGAGTCATTTTTAGTAAGTGAGCAACGAACCTGGACCTAAGTTTCCTTTCTACAAGGAAGGCTCCTCCAAACAGTCGGTACATCCAGATATAGGTTATTGCATAGGACGAAACCATGATTGCCAAAAGAATGCCAAGGTATTGTATTATTTTCTTATTACTTATACTGCCTTCATGAATATCATCAATCGCCAATCCGATTAATTTAGGCGGAATCACATCCAATATGCCGACTAAAATTAATAGGGTAATCGCGATGACATATCGCTGCCAATTTTCTTTAAAGAACCAACTTAATTTTTTTAATACCGCAAACATAACTGACTTCCCCCTTATGTTTTACTATCCGCCGTCTATTGCTCCTGCTGTATTTCCTGTCCAAGACCATTCCAAATATCTCATCCAGATTTCCTCCCTCAAGTTTGTTTTGAAATATAAAAAAAGACATACCGCCAGTGCAGTATGCCTCCTTTTAAAAAAAGGGACAAAAAAACACACGTCACGTATTAAATAAAACGTAACCTGTGTTTTTGTCATTAATCAATTATTTCACATTGAAAAATTAACAGGAAATTCCTTCAGGACAGGTTACATCCAAATATTCAATTGTTAAAGAAACATCATTGAATGTAGTCATTTTTGTAACCCTCCCTTTCCTTTTTTTTCTTCCTTTGTTAGGTTATCACCAGTTCTTTTAAAAGTCAATTCCCATTTTTCTGAATTGTTTCGAATAGCTTTCGTCACATAGAGGAACATTAATGACCTTTTCCCTTATCATTCCATTAATGACCTTTTCCCTTATCATTCCATCTCTTTCTCCATTTTTCCTTTTGTTTATTCCATTTCTCTTCCCACTTTTGAACCTCGTTATTAAAATTCTCTTGAAAATTAAAACGATTCTTAGCAGCCTCATCTTGCTTTTTCTTTTCAATCAATGTGGAGATATGCGGGACATTAAAGCTTTCAACAGGCTCATTCGTTAATGCTTTCGTCATAACTTCCCGAAAAACAACTGCTGAACCTTTATTGCTGACAGGAGTGATATAATGCTCCTTGTCTGTTTTATCGTAACCAACCCAGATCGCCCCGACCAGCTGCGGGGTATACCCAACAAACCATTGATCCTTCAAGCCATTTATTCCTTCGATTGGAACCTGAGTTGAACCAGTTTTTCCTGCCGTTTCTCGGCCAGGTATTTGCGCAGCCTGACCTGTACCTTGTTCCACAACTCCAAGGAGCATGGTCGTCATATTATCGGTTACAGCCTTGGTAGTGACTCTTTCTTTTTTTGCTTTCCAGACAGCAACAACCTTTCCGTCAGTATCAACAATTTTCTTAATCGCATGGGCCTTCATTCTTACTCCGTTATTTGGAAAAACAGAAAAAGCTTCAGCCATGTTCAAAGGAGAGACACCTTTGTGCAAACCGCCTAAGGCAAGGGATAAATTACGGTCATTTTTGTCCAATGAAATTCCGAACCGCTTAATGGAATCTAATCCTTTTTCAATCCCAAGTTCATTTAACAGCCAAACAGCAGATACGTTTTTTGATTCTTTTACAGCTTCATACATGGGCACCTGACCAGCATATTGATCATCGTAATTACTTGGTTGATAACTCCCAAAGGTCATTGGTTCATCTTTTAACATATCAGTCATCTTCCAACCTTCTTCCAGTGCAGGTGTATAAACCGCTAATGGCTTAAAGGATGAACCAGGTTGAGCCTTTAATTGCGAGGCTCGATTATAACCTCTAAACGTATGTTTTCCCCTGCCGCCAACAATTGCCTTAATTCCACCTGTCTTGGGATCTAAAAGGACACCACCGCTCTGAACTAGGGTATCTTTTCCTTCTTGGAATAAGGATTCATTTTGATAGGTCTCTTCCATGGCTGTTTGCATTTCAGGTTCAAGTTCTGTAAAAATTTGATAGCCGCCTGTTAGTAATTCATCCTGTGATAATCCATATAAGTTTATAGCCTCTTCTAAAACCTGATCAACATAGTATGGAAATTTACCTCGGAACGGATCACCGCCCTTATCATTCAAAATTACTTTTTCATGAATGGCTTTTTCATACTGAGAATCGGAAATATACCCTTGTTTCTTCATTTGTACTAATACTAGATTTCGCCGTTCTGTCGCCTTTTCCAAATGTTCATAAGGATTCAGGGCAGATGGTGCTTTAATTAGTCCTGCAAGTAATGCAGATTCACTGATCGATAGGTCACTAACCTCTTTGGCAAAATATTTGCTTGCAGCCGTTTTAATCCCCCATGCACCATTTCCAAAATAAATTTGATTTAGATACATTTGCAAGATTTCTGGCTTTGAATATTCCCGTTCAATCTGTAGTGCTAAAAAAACTTCCTCCATTTTTCTATTTAAGGTTTTTTGGGAGGTGAGAAGTGTATTCTTAGTCAATTGTTGCGTTATGGTGCTGCCTCCTTCAACCATTCCTCTAGCTTTTAGGTCTCGAATGAGCGCCCTTGATGTCCCAATCAAATCCACACCGCTATGTTGATAAAATCGACGGTCCTCAATAGCAACTATTGCGTTTTTCATTGAATCAGGAACCTGCTTAATAGAGACACCTTCATTTTTATTCGCCGACACTTTACTTGCTACATCCTCATTCACATCATAAATCACGGTAGTCTGTGGCAGTTCGTTCTTAAGTCCTGATATATCTGCATCCTTGGAAAAATAATAAAGTAGTCCAAAAAAACTTAAGATGATGATTAACATGGAAAGTACAATAGTTTGGAACAAATGCCACTTTTTCAAGTTATTGAATATGGTCTTAATTTTCTCTTTTATTACCAAATGAAAAACATCCTTTATCTATAATCTATCATCGGTAAATTTTCGAAGATAGGGAGAGTTTTTATGACAATATTTAGTATTCCAAAAAAAAGAAAAAAGATGGCGGATTCCCATCTTTTTCATGTCATTTATTCATTTTTCGTCAATTCTTTAAAACGGTGTTTCGATACCTTGTCATCAATACTGCTAAAAATCCGATAATTTTCTTCATCCAAAATCCGAAAATGTTTACTGAGAATATTTTGTTGAAGAATATACCCGTTCTTTTTCGATACAACTCTCCACCAAATCCGGCCGCCGAGTGTTTTTGACTTCCGAATATCTATTCCTTCGCGGGCAACCGTTTCTAACACCTCAAGCGGCTCATTCCCAAATAGAAATTGAACTGTTTCAGTTTCACGAAATAGTGCACAAATCGATACTACAGTAGACCAGTTGGCTAAGACTCTACCTTTCTCAATTTGAACGAGTGTTTTCTTTGAGACACCAATAATGTCTGCCATTTTATCCTGTGTATAGCCGACTTCCGTCCGTATGAGGCGAAGCTTTTCAGAAACCTGCATTATAATTTCATCTCTGGTCAAATTAAGCCCTTCCTTCAATTACAACTAGTGTAATTTTACACTAGTTTACTTAAATCTTCAAATCCTAGCATCAAAAAACTGCTACCTTTTTAGATAGCAGTTTCAATTATTTATAGTGATTTGGGAGGTATTCCGCAATTGCTAGAACATGAATTTTTCAAATCGCATGCCCCGCATTTTCCTTTTTTCGATTTATTAATAAACCTAACTAAAGCCCATGTCGCGTATCCAAAAATAGCTGCTCCAATTAAAATATTGGCAATCATTTGCTTCACCTCTTTCTAGAATTAAACAAGTCCTAACAATTTGCCGCCTTGATAGATAATCAAAGAAAGCACATAAGCAATTGCAAATGCATAAATCATAGAAAAAGCTGTCCATTTTTTTGAATTTGTTTCTTTATAGATAGTTGCTACTGTCGCAAGGCATGGGATGTATAACAAAATGAAAACCATGAAACTATAGGCAGCAAGCGGAGTATAATAGTCCGCCAATAACCCTTGCAAACTTGCATCATTCGGAACAAAATAAATTATATTCATGGTAGAAATAATGGCCTCTTTTGCCAAGAACCCTGTAATTAACGAGGCGGATGCCTGCCATGTTCCAAATCCAATTGGATCAAAAATTGGGGCGATTACATTCCCAATCGCGGCTAAATAACTATCATCCATGTCAACCTTTAAACCATTGGGGCCAGCATAAGATAATAACCAGATAAAGACAGAACCTGCAAAAATAAATGTTCCAGCTTTTCTAACAAACCCTTTTCCTTTATCCCAAGTACTCCTCCACAGTGATTGAAACTGGGGAAGACGGTAAGGGGGCAGTTCTATAACAAATAATGAAGTTTCCGATTTTAGTAATGTAGACGAAAAGATCTTTGCCAAGACCAATGCAACTACAATCCCAAGGACATATAGACTTAGCACAACTAAAGCCTTATTTCCTGCAAAAAAAGCTCCTACAAATAACGCATACACTGGCAATCGTGCTGAACAGGACATTAATGGGGTAAGCAATATGGTTACCAGCCTTTCCCGTGGTGTCTCTATTGTTCTGGCTGCCATTATTCCTGGTACATTACAGCCGAAGCCAATCATCATAGGGATAAACGCCTTCCCATTTAACCCAACTGACTCCATAATTCGGTCCATTACCAATGCAACACGGGCCATGTACCCGGAATCTTCTAATAAAGAAATAAAGAAAAATAGGATAAAAATTTGCGGAACAAATACGAGTACACCGCCTACCCCAGCAACTAATCCATCAATAATTAATGCATGAATAAAACTTGAAGCATGAATGGCGGTTAAAACCGACTCAAATCCTGTCGTAATTGGCCCTGTTAAAAAACCGTCCAAAGCATCAGATAATGGTGTACCGAGCCAATCAAAAGTCAGCATAAACATAACATACATAAGCAGTAAGAAAATGGGCATTCCTAAAAAACGATTGGTAACAATCATATCAATTTTTTCAGAAAGTGGAATGTCAAAGTTAGTTTTTTTAGCCACTTCGACGACGATTTTTTCTATTACTTCTCTTCTTTTTTGATAAATATAGTTTGCTAATGATTTTACATTGTAAAGTGTTTGTAAAGTAGACTCCAAGTTAACAATTAGTTCATTTAGCTTTTGTTCGTCAACAATACTATTTACATAATTTCTAACATATTCATTTCCTTCAAAATATTGAATAGCTAGAAATCGTCCAGAAAGGCCGGTTTTGCCATTAATCTCAGCCGTCAAAGCGACAATTGCTGCTTCTACCTCTTTACCATAGTAAACAAGGTTCTTTTTAGCAGGCTGGATTGATTGAGTCGATATGACATCAACTAATTTATCACAGCCCTTACCACTTCTTGCCACAACAGGAACAACTGGCACTCCGAGAAGGTTTGAAAGTTTAGATGCATCTATCTGAATCCCACGTTTATTCGCTACATCGACCATATTAAGTCCAATAAGTGCTGGTTTTTCAAACTCTAGCAATTGCAAGGTCAGATGTAAATTTCGTTCTAATTGTGAAGCATCTAATATATTTAGCAGGCGGTCCACTGATTCATTAAGAAAGAAGGATGTAACTACCCCTTCATCCTTCGATAACGGATTAAGTGTATACACACCAGGTAAATCAATTAAATGACCAATATTATTTTTAAAAACCCCAACTTTTTTTTCAACGGTTACACCGCTCCAGTTACCAACATACTCATAGGAACCAGTAAGATTATTAAACAATGAAGTTTTCCCTGTATTGGGATTTCCGATTAGAGCGAATTCCATTATATTCTCTCCACTTCAATTCGAACTGCTTCTCTTCGGCGAATACCTACACATTGTCCGCAAGATTCAATCATTACTGGACCGCCAAATGGCATGACACACTTCACACACACTTCTGAGCCTTCAGTGATTCCTAAGTCAAGTAAACGTCTTTGAACCAGGTGACCTACTAGTGAAATATCAATAATTTTCCCTTTTTCTCCTGCTTTTAAAGAACCAAACATGTATATCACCCTATCTTCGCTAATTG